>DASVQA010000104.1:0-32699 GCA_036389375.1 Pyrinomonadaceae bacterium
GCCAATTGCCGCGTGATGTTGTTGATCTCGCTCTGCGCCTGCTCGATGCTGACGCCGTCTCTGAGCCGGCCGATGGTCGTTAAGAAGTGGAAGCGGCGCGTGCTCGTGTCCGGCGTGTTAAAGGCGATGGGGGCCCAGAGCAGCGCGTTGCGTGGATACTGAAAGCCCTGCGGCGCAACGCCGACGACCGTATAGGGTTGCCCGCTCAAAGTGATGGTCTGGCCGACGACGTTCGGGTTGCCGCCAAAGCGGCGCTGCCACAGCCCGTAGCTTAAGACGACGACCGTGTTGCGCCCGCCCTGTTCCTCTTCCGGCAGGAAGGCACGACCCTTGAGCGGCGCGACGCCGATCGTGTCGAAGAAGTTGGCGCTGGTGCGCGCGGCGGTGGCTCGTTCCGGCTCGCCTTCGCCCGTGATGGCGAACGAAGCGTTCTGCACGGCGGCAAGTTGCGTGAACGAGCGGTTCTGCGCGCGTATGTCTAGAAAGTCGGGCGGCGAGACAGAACCGCCTTTCTCGCCCGTCTGCAAGCTCATCGCCTCGCCAAACACTAGCCGCTCCGGTTGCGCGAACGGCAACGGGCGCAGCAGCACCGCGTTCAGCACCGAGAAGATGGCCGTGTTCGCGCCGATGCCGAGCGCCAGCGCAATGATCGCCACGACCGTAAAGCCCGGTCGCCTCAGCAGCACGCGCAACCCATAACTTATATCCTGCCAGAAAGTACCCATAGCGAATCTCCGAGAACAGTGACGAGTGCTGAGTGCTGCGTGCTGAGTCCTAAGTCAAAGCAAGCTGTCTGTCACCTAGCACGCAGCACTTCATTCATATCTGAGTGCCACCATCGGATCGACCTTTGTGGCTCTGCGCGCCGGCAGGTAGCTGGCGAGGAGCGTGACGACGAGCAGGAGCAGCGCCACGCCCGTGTAGGTCAACGGGTCGGCGGCGCTCACGCCGTAGAGCAGGCTGGTCAGAAAGCGCGTCACGACGAAGGCGGCGCAGAGACCGACGGCGATGCCTGCGAGCGCGAGCCGCAGCCCCTGTCGCAGCACAAGCCGGAACACGTCGCGCGCCTGCGCGCCGAGCGCGAGGCGGACGCCGAACTCGTGCGTGCGCTGCGTCACGGCGTAACTCACCAGCCCGAAGATGCCGACCGCCGCGAGCGCAAGCCCCAGCAGCCCGAAGAGACCCGCCACCGTCGCCACGAGGCGCTGCGGCAGGAGCGTCAGGCTCATCGCTTCGGTGAGCGGCTGGGCGCTCAGGAGCGGCAGGTTGGGTTCGAGCGCGCGCACCTCGCGGCGGATGGCGGCGAACGTATCGGCCGGCGCGGCATGCGTGCGGACGTGCAGGATGAGCCGCGAAAAGGCGGCGTCATCGAGCGGCTGCTCAAACGGCGTGTAGACGAAGTAGGTTGGTTGCCAACCGATGCTTGCGCCCGTGCCGCCGCGCACGACGCCGACGATCTGCACCGGCTCGTGCCCTTTCGGCGGCGGCGCGTTGTCGGCGTAGATGTACTGCCCGACGGGGTCGCGGTCGGGGAAGAAGCGGCGCGCGAGCGTCTCGTCAATGATGGCGACGCGAGGTGCGCCCGCGCGATCCGCGTCAGTGAAGTTGCGCCCGCGCAGAACGGGGATCCGCATCGTCTCGAAGTAAGTCGGCGAGACGGGATTGAAGCCCACTTCGGTCGGCTGCTCGTTGATGAAGAAGCCGGTCATCGGATAGCCCGTGCCGACGGGAATGCCAGCGGCGAGGCCCGCGCGCTCGACGCCGGGCAGGGCCGCGACGCGCTCGGTCAGTTGCCGGTAGAAGACGCGCGTGCGCTCACCCGTGTAGCCGAGCACGTGCGGGTCGAGCGTAACGGTCAGCACCTCTTCGGGCTGCGCGCCGGGGAAGACCGTGCGCGCACGCGTGAGCGCGCGGGTGAAGAGACCGGCGCTAACGAGCAGCAGCAGGGCGAGCGCGATCTGCCCGGCCACGAACAGGTCGCGCAGGCGCGAGCGTCTAAACCCGCGGCCGCCCGTGTCGTCCTTGAGCGCGCTGACCAAATCCTGCTTCGACGCTTGCAGCGCGGGCGCAAGCCCAAAGAGCACGCCCGTCACGGACGAGAGCAGCAGCGTGAACGCGAAGACGCGCCAATCGGGTCGGAAGTCGGGCGCAAACGGCAGCCGCTCGGCCGGCGCGAACAGCAGCAGCAGGTCGGTCAGCCACAACGCACAGAGCGCGCCCGCCGCCCCGCTGACCAGACAGAGCAGCATGCTCTCGGTCAACAACTGCCGCATGATGCGCGCGCGCCCTGCGCCCAAAGCGAGGCGCACCGCGATCTCTCTGCGCCGCGCGAGCGCCCGCGCGAGCAACAGGCTCGACAGGTTCGCGCACGCGATCAGGAGGACGAGGCCGACGATGGCGAACAGCAGTCCGATGAAGCCGACCAGACTGTCGCGCATGTCGGCGGGCAACGCACCGACGGGCGCGAGTTGCACGCCCAGAAACTCCGCGTGGCGTTCTTCGCCGCCCGGCAGAATCTTGTCCTCCGGGTGCGCCGCCTGAACTTGCAGCGCCAGCATGGAGAGTTGCGTCTGCGCCTGTGCAGCCGTCACGCCTGCGCGCAAGCGCCCCTCCATGTGCAGCCATTCGGCGTTGCGCGCGTGCAGCATGTCGCTGCCGGGCACAACCTGCGGCTGCATCATCAGCGGCACCCACACGTCCGGCGCGTAGAGCGGCACGGTGCTGACGAACTGCTGCGGCGCGACGCCCACGATGGTGAACTGATGCCCGTTGAGCGCGACTGTTTTGCCGACCGCCGCCGGGTCGCCGCCGAACAGACGTTGCCATGTGCCGTAGCTCAGGACGGCGACGGGGCGCGCCTCCGGCGTCGCGTCTTCATCGGGCGCAAAGAAACGGCCTTGCGCGGGGCGCACGCCGAGCACATCGAAATAGTTGCCGCTGACGATCATGCCGAACGACTGTTCCGCGTCGCCGCCCGCCGTCAAACTCATCGTTGCTTCGCCCCAGCACAGCAACCCCGTGAACACCTCGTTATGATCACGATAGAACTGATAATCAGGATAAGAGACGCTGAACGTCTGCCCGCGCCCCTCGCTCGTCACCTTCTGCACGCTGACCAACTGCTGCGACGCAGCCAAAGGTAACGGGCGCAGCAACAGCGCGTTGACCACCGAGAAGATGGCCGTGTTCGCGCCGATGCCTAACGCCAGCGACAACACCGCCACCAACGCAAACGCCGGACTCTTCGCCAGCGTCCGCAGCGCATAACGCACATCCTGAACTAGCGTGCCCATGAATCTCCCTTAAGAACAGTGACGAGTGACAAGTGACAAGTAACGAGTGACGAGTTAAGGCAAGCTCCTGCCCGGCACTCGGCACTGCTTTAGTCGTGTCTGAGCGCGACCATCGGATCGACCTTCGTGGCGCGGCGGGCGGGCACGTAGCTCGCCAGCAAAGCGACCAGCATGAGCGCAAGCGGCGCGAGCGTGAACGTGACCACGTCGCGCGTGCCGACGCCGTAGAGAAAGCTGGCGAGCACGCGCGTCGCCATCGCCGCTGCCACAAGACCCACGACGACGCCCACCGCGACGAGCGTCATGGATTGGCCCAATACGAGCCGCAGGACTGCGCCGGTCTGCGCGCCGAGCGCGATGCGGATCCCGATCTCGCGCGTGCGGCGTGCGACGACAAACGACATCACACCGTATAGCCCGACCGCCGCGAGCACGACCGCGAGCACGCCAAAGCCGGTGAGCAACAGCGCGCCCATGCGCGCCGGATAGAGCGCGTCGCCGATGACCTGCGTCATCGGCTGCACGTCTGTGAGCGGCAGGTTCGGTTCAAGCGCCTGCACCTCGCGGCGCACCGCCGCCGCCAACGCCGCCGGCTCGTTCGACGTGCGTACCAGAAGCGTCATGCCGGTCTCGTGGTTCTGCGCGAGCGGCAGGTAGGCAAAAGGTATCGGGTTCTCGCCGAGCGTGCGGTACTTGCTGTCGCGCGCCACACCTATGATCTCCACCCAAGGGCCTTGCGCGCCGCGAAAACTCAGGTGCTGCCCCAGCGGCTCCTGACCCGCCAGATGCCGCCGCACGAAGGTTTCGTTGACGATGACGACGGGCGGGCGGTCTTCCGCATCGCGCGCGTCGAAGTCGCGCCCGCGCACGAGCGCGATGCCCGTCGTCTGGAAATAGCCGTCGCCGATGGTGTTGACGTTGATGGTGTTCGGATTGTCGCTCGCGTTGTCGTTCTCGTTGCGATATGCGCCGACATCCGCGCCCGTCCGGCCGGCGATCAGCAGCCCGCGCACGGAACTGCCGCCGCCAAGCGGCAGGATGCGCGCCACGCTCGCCGCTTCGACGCCGGGCAGCGCACGCACGCGCTCGACCGCCTGCCGGTAAAACTCACGACCCTGCGGGCGCGTGTAGCGCAGCAGGTTGACGCTGAGCGGTGCGGCCAAAATCCTGTCCGCATCAAAGCCCGTGCTGATCGCCTGCGCGTGTTGCAGGCTGCGCAGGAACAGCCCCGCGCCGACCAGCAGCACGAGCGAGAGCGCGACCTGTGCGACGACGAGCAGGCTGCGCGCGCTCACACGCCGCCGCTCGTCGAGTGGCGCGCTGTCGTTCTTCAAGGCGTTGACGAGATCGGGACGCGAGGCTTGCAGCGCGGGCACAAGCCCGAAGATGAGGCCGGTTAAAAGCGACAGCGCGCCGGTGAAGACAAGCACGCGCCGGTCGAAACTGAACTCCGGCCGGATCGGCAGGACGCCCGGCGGTGGCGGCACGGCGGCGAGCAGATCGGTCAGCCACACGGCGAGCAGCAGCCCAAGGCCGCCGCCGAGAAGTGCGAGCAGCACGCTCTCGGTCAACAACTGCCGCACGAGCCTGAGCCGCCCCGCGCCGAGCGCCAGCCGCACCGCGATCTCTTTGCGCCGCGCCGACGCGCGCGCCAGCAACAGGTTGGCCACGTTCGCGCACGCGATCAAAAGCACCAGCCCGACGACGCCGACGAGCAGCCGCGCCGCCGACACGAGCGAGCCGCGCGCGTCCGGGTCGCCCTGACTGACGAAGCTGAGCGTGCCGATGCGCCCGCGATTCGTCTCCGGGTGCGCCTCGCCCTGTCGTTGCATGAGCGCGCCGACCTCGGCTTGCGCCTGTTCGATGGTCGCGCCGTCTTTGAGCCGGCCGATGAGCAGCAACCAGCGATTACTGCGCACGCCGAGCAGGTCGGGATTCATCTCGCCCGAATAGCCGCCGCGCGGCGGGCGTACCACCGCCTGCATCATCATCGGCACGTAGATGTTGTTGACGCGGTCGCTCTCCGTCCCGTTGAACTCCGGCGGCGTGACGCCGACGATGGTGAACTGCTGCCCGTTCAGCGCCACCTGCCGCCCGACGATGTTCGGGTCGCCGCCAAACGTGCGCTGCCATAGCCCGTGACTGATGACCACGACCGGATACTTACCCGGCGTCTGGTCTTCCTCCGGTGTGAAGGTGCGCCCGCGCGCCGCGCGCACGCCGAGCACGTCGAAGTAGTTGCCGCTGACGACGAGACCGGAGACCTGTTCGGGCTGCTCGCCGCTACGCAGGCTGACGGTGATGCCGCCGCGCGCGACGAGACCGGCGAACGACTGACTTTGATCGCGCAGGTCTACGTAGTCGGGATAAGAAGCGACGCTGTAAGGCGCACCCGGCATGCCGGTGAAGAGATAGACGAGCCGTTCCGGCGCAGCCACCGGCAGCGGGCGCAACAGCGTCGCATAGACAAGGCTGAAGATGGCCGTGTTCGCCCCGATGCCGAGCGCGAGCGCCAGCACCGCCACCACGGTAAAGCCCGGCCGCCTCACCAACATCCGCAACCCGTAACGCACATCTTGCAGCAACGTATTCACTATGAACCTCCGGTTCGAGTCCAGCGAGTTTGGCGAGTCCGGCGAGTGCGGAGTCTAAAAGCAGTTGTTCTTTGACTCGGTAGACTCGCCGGACTCGCCGGACTGACGACTTCATTCATATCTCAAGGCGACCATCGGATCGACCTTCGTCGCGCGGCGCGCGGGCACGAGGCAACCGGCGAGGGCGACCGAGGCTAACAGGAACGAAACGGCGGCGTAGGTCGCCGGGTCGGTCGCCGAGACGCTGAAGAGCAGCCCCGTCATAAGCCGCGTCAGCGCGAGCGAAGCGGCGAAGCCGACGGCGATGCCGACCGCCGCGAGCAGCATCCCCCGCCCGACGACCAGCCTGAACACGTCCGCTGCGCGCGCGCCCAAGGCCATGCGAACGGCCAGTTCGTGCGTGCGCTGCGTGACGGTGTAGGCCATTACGCCGTATAGCCCGACGGCCGCGAGCGCGAGCGCAAGTCCGGCGAAGAGGCCGAGCAAGAGCATGTTGAAGCGGCGCTGGGCGCGGCGCTCGGACAGTTGCTCGTCCATCGTGCGGACGGCATAGACGGGCTGGTCGGGGTCGAGCGCGCGCACTTGCGTGCGGACGAGGTTGGCGAGCGCGGCCGGGTCGCCCGCCGTGCGCACGACGAGCATCATCGAGCCGGCCCCCCCTTGCGCGTGCGGGAAGAACGTCTCGGGGCGCACCTCCGCGTTGAAGTCGGTGCGCTTCATGTCGGCGACGACGCCGACGATGGTCAACCACTGGCTGTCCTCCCCGCCCGGATCGCCGTAGAGGTAGCGATGCCCGAGCGGGTCTTCGTTGGGGAAGAATTTGCGGGCGAACGTCTCGTTGACGATGGCGACGGGCGTAGCGCCGTCGCGGTCGCGCGCGTCGAAGAAGCGCCCGCGCAGGAGCGGCGTGCCCATCACCTTGAAGAAGTCGGGCGTGGTCGCGTCGAACGGCACTTCCGTGCGCTCGGCGGCGCGCGGGTTCGGCCGCCCTTCGATGGTGATGATCGTCGAGTTCGGCGTGTTGCTCAAAAGGATCGTGCCGACCGCCGCGACGCCTTCGACGCCGGGCGAGTTGCGCAAACGCTCCATTAACTGCTCGTAGAAGGCGACGCGCTTCGCCCGCTCGCTGTACTTCGCGCGCGGCAGCGACACGCTCGCCGTAAGCAGCCCCTCGGGCCGGTAGCCGAGTTTGAACTCCTGAAGCCGCACGAAGCTCTTGAGCAGCAGCCCCGCGCCGACGAGCAGCACGAGCGTTAGGGCGATCTCGGAGACAACGAGCAGGTCGCGCAGACGCCGGCCGCGCCCGCCCGTGGTGTCGCTGCGCCCGCCCTCCTTCAGCGTCTCGTTCAGGTCGGGCTTCGAGGCTTGGAGCGCCGGCGCAAGCCCGAAGACGAGCGCCGTCACGCACGAGAGGCCGAGCGCGAAGGCGAAGACGCGCGCGTCCACGCCGATCTGTTCGAGCCGGGGCGTGTCGGCGGGCGCTAGCGCCTTGAGCGCGCCGAGGCCCCACATGGCGAGCAACGCCCCGGCCACGCCGCCCGCAAGCGCGAGCAGCACGCTCTCGGTGAGCAGTTGCCGGACGATGCGGCCGCGCCCCGCGCCGAGCGCCGCGCGGATAGCGATCTCACGTCCGCGCGCCGTCGCGCGCGCGAGCAGCAGGTTGGCCACGTTCGCGCATGCGATCAGCAGCACGAAGCCGACCGCGCCGAGCAGCACAAAGAGCGCCGGGCGCACGTTCCCGACGATCTGGGTGTGCAGCGGGACGGGGTTGACGCCGTAGCCGCCGAGGTCTGGGTACTGCTGCTCCAGCCGGGCCCAGATGCCGCCCAACTCGGTGCGCGCTTGCTCGAAGGTCACGCCCGGCTTCAGGCGGCCGATGATCGACAGCCAGAAGGCGCTGCGCGCCTGCTTCGCATCCGGCGGGGCCGCGAGTGGCACCCACAGATCGATCTCCTTGCCGGGGAAGGCGAAGTCGGGCGGCATCACGCCAACGACAGTGCGCGTCGCGCCGTTCAGGGAGATGTTCTGCCCGATGACCTGCGGGTCGCCGCCGAAGCGCCGCTGCCACAGCCCGTGGCTGATGAGGACGACCGTATCGCGCCCCGGCTGCTCCGCCTCCTGCGTGAAAGGGTTGCCCAGCGCGGGCGGCGTGCCCATCACCTCGAAGAAGGTGGCGGTCGTCGCGGCCCCGATGACGCGCTCCGGCTCGCCCACGCCCGTCAGGTTGAAGCCCTGCGTGGTGTAGGCGGCCAGTTGCGCGAAGGTCGTGTTCTGGTTGCGGTAGTCCTCGTAGTTTGGGTAGGAGTGGATGTCTTCGTGCATCCCGAAGCGGCGGTTGTCCATCCAGATCATCACGAGGCGGTCAGGCTCGCGGAACGGGAGCGGACGCCACAGCACCGCGTTCATCACGCTAAAGATCGCCGTCGTCGCTCCCACCCCAAGCGCCAGCGCCAACACCGCGACGACCGTAAAGCCCGGGCTTCTCCACAACATCCGCGCGCCGTAGCGCACGTCCTGCCAAAAGTTACCCATAAGACCTCCAAGAACAGTGACAAGTAGCGGTCAGCCTTCAGCTTTCAGCAAAGACAAAGCTGAAAACTGAAAGGCTGACCGCTGCTCGCTTCCTTTATTCATACCTGAGTGCCACCATCGGATCGACCTTCGTGGCCCGGCGCGCAGGCACGTAGCAGGCGATGAAGGCCACGCCCGCCAGCAGCAGCGCGACGGCGGCGAACGTCGGCGGATCGACCGGGCTGACGCCGTAGAGCAGGCTCGTCAGCAGGCGCGTCGCCGCGAACGCGCCCGCCAAGCCGACCCCTAAGCCGGCGAGCGTCAACTTCATCCCCTGCCCGACGACGAGCCGCAGCACGTCTCTGCGTTGTGCGCCCAAAGCCATGCGCACGCCGATCTCGCGCGTGCGCTGCGTGACCGTGTAGGCCATCACGCCGTAGATGCCGACCGAGGCAAGCACGACGGCGAGCGCGGCGAACGCGCCGAGCAGCGCCGTGTAGAGTCGCGGCTCGGCCAGCGTGTTGCTGAGCGCCGCCGCCATCGGGTCGGCTTTCGAGAGCGGCTGGTTCTTATCAACCGACCAGAGGGCGCGTTGCGCGGCTTGGCGCACGCTCGCCGCATCGCCCGCCGCGCGCACCAGCAGCGCCGCCGAGAGCCAGGGCTGTTGCTGATACGGCACGAAGACTTGCGGCAGCACCGTGCCGAGTTCGCCCTGATTGATGTCGTGGACGACGCCGACGATCTCGCGCACGACGGGGCGGCCCAGATATTTGATCGAGATGCGCTGCCCGATTGGATTTGCGCCGCCGAAACTGCGCCGCGCAAACGTCTCGTTGATGATCGCAACGGGTGGCGCTTGCGCGTTATCCTGCTCGGTAAACTCGCGCCCGGCCGCCATGTGTGCGCGCAGCCCCCGGAAGAAGTCTGCGCTGATGCTGTCGTAACGCGCTTCCGTCTCCCGCGCGTCGGGGCGGCCGACGATGCCAGTTGAGAAGTTGAGATAAGGCAGCGGCGTCCCGCTTGTGACCTCGACGGATTCGACGCCGGGTGCGCGGGCCACCTCGGCGCGCACCTGCTGGATGAAGCGCACGCGCGCCGCGTCGTCGGGAAAATGCGCGAACGGCATGGCGAGGCTCAGCGTGAACAGGTTGTGCGGGTCGAAGCCAAGCTCGACGCGGCGCAGCCGCGCGAAGCTGTTGAGCAATAGTCCGGCACTGACGAGCAGCATCAGCGCGAGCGCGATCTCTGCGACGACGAGTGCGCCGCGCGTGCGTCGCCCGCTTGCGCCGTCCGCGCCGCGACTGCCGGCCTTCAACCATTCGTTAACCGCCGGGCGCGATGCCTGCCACGCCGGAATGAGACCGAAGACAACGCCGGTCGCCAACGCGACGAGCAGCGTAAACAGCAGCACAGAAGCGTCGAGCCGCACCTGATCTTGGAGCGCAAGATAGGCGTACTCTTCCGGCAAGAGGCCCAAAAGTACGTCGCGCCCCCAGAGTGCCAGCAGTAGTCCGGCGGCTGCGCCCGCGAGCGCCAGCATGATGCTTTCAGTCAGCAGTTGCCGGATCAACTGCGCGCGGCTCGCGCCGAGCGCGAGCCTGATGGCCATCTCCTTCTGGCGCGCGGCGGCGCGGGCGAGGTGCAGGTTCGCTACGTTCGCGCACGCGATGAGCAGCACGAAGCCGACCGCGCCCAACAGGACAAAGAGCGCCGGGCGCACATCGCGCACCAGCCGCGCGCGGAAGGGCGCAAGCACAACGGTCGTCTCATGATTGGTCGCCGGGTACTGTGCGGCGAGGCGCGCGGCGACCGTTTGCATCTCGGCCTGCGCGCTCGTGGGCGTCTGCCCCTGCTTGAGTAAACCGACGACGCTGAAGTAACGATTCGCACGGTTCTTCATCTCGCCGGAGGCGCGCATGAGCGGCGTCCACACTTCGGCGTAAGCCGGGTATTTGAAATCAGGCGGCATCACGCCGATGACGACTGTGCCGGTGTTGCCGAGCGTGCGCCCGACGATGGCCGGGTCGCCGCCGAACCGGCGCTGCCACAACTTGTAGCTGAGCACGATGGTGTCGGGCGCTTTCAGGTCGCCGTCTTCGGCCGTGAAGGTGCGCCCTAAAAGCGGCGCGGCTTTGAACGTCTGAAAGTAGTTGGGCGAGACGCGCGCGCCGGGCAACGACTCAGGCACGTCAACGCCTGTGAGCGTGAAGCCATCGCCGGAGAAGGCGGCGAGTTGTTCAAAACTCTGGCTCTGACTTTGCCAGTCCCAGAAATCGGCCGGCGACGCGCCCGCAAACTCCTTCGGCGCATCCTGCCTGCGCCCGGCTTCGACGATCACAAGCCGCTCGTCCACGTAAGGCAGCGGGCGCAAGAGCACCGCATTGACGACCGAGAAGATGGCCGTGTTCGCGCCGATGCCTAACGCCAGTGCCACGACAGCCACCAACGCGAACCCCGGCTGCTTGCGCAACCCGCGCGCCGCATAGCGTATGTCCTGCCACAGAGTTGTCATCTCAAACCTCGCAAAAGCAGTGCTGGGTGCTGAGTGCTGAGTAAAAGCAAGCTGTCTGTCACGCAGCACTTAGGACTCAGCACGCAGCACTTCATTCATAACGGAGTGCGATCATCGGATCGACCTTCGTGGCCCGGCGCGCCGGCACGTAGCAGGCGACGAAGGCGACGGCGACGAGCAGCAACGAGAGACCGGCGAAGATGACGGGGTCAGTGGCGCTCACGCCGTAGAGCAGGCTGGCCATCGTGCGCGTGATGGCGAGCGCGCCCATGAGACCGACGGCGACGCCGATAGCGGCCAGCGTCATGCCCTGCCCGATGATCAGGCGCAGCACGTCGGCGGCGCGTGCGCCGAGCGCGATGCGGATGCCGATCTCGTGCGTGCGCCGCGTCACCGAATAGGCCATCACGCCGTAGATGCCGAGCACCGCCAGCACGAGCGCGACGATGGCAAACAGACCCAGCAGCATCATGTTGAAGCGCCGCGCGGCGACCGACGCGGAGCGCAACTCTGCGAGCGTGCGCGTCTGCCAGATCAGTTGATCCTTGTCCAACTCGCGGACTGCGCCGCGCACCTGCGCGGTCATGCCCGCAGCATCGCCCGTCGTGCGGACAACCAGATTCAGGCGACGTTCTTCGACCTGCGTGTAGGGCAGGTAGTATTCCGGCTGCGGCTCGGTTTCGAGCGCGGCGCGGCGCACGTCGCCCACGATGCCGACGATCTCGCGCGGCTGCGCCTCGTCGCCAACCTTGATGCGCTGCCCGATGGCATTCTCGCCCGCGAAGTAGCGGCGCGCGAGCGCCTCGCTGACGAGCGTGACGGGCGGCGCTTGCGCGGTGTCCTGCTCGTTGAACAGCCGGCCCTTGCGAAGCGTGATCTTGAGCGTCTCGAAATAGCCGGGGCTGACGATGGTGTAGTTGCCCTGCGGCTCTGCGCCGGGCGGGGCAGGCTCGCGCCCCACGATCTGAAAAGTGATGCTCTGGTCGCCTTCGCCGAGCGGGAGCAGGTTGACGACGCCCGCTGCCTCGACGCCGGACACAGTCTTGGTGCGCTCGATGAGGCGACGGAAAAAGTCTGTCTGCTTGGCGAGCGTGTCGTAACGCTTGCGGCTGAGTGGAAGGTCGAGCGTGAGGACGTTCGTGGCGTCGAAGCCTGCGTCCGTCTGCAAGAGCCGCACGAAACTCTTGAGCAGCAGGCCAGCGCCGATCAAGAGCATCAGCGAGAGCGCGACTTCGGCGACGACGAGCAGGCTACGCACGCGGTTGCGCCGCAGACTTTCGGTTGCACCGCGACTGCCCTCTTTGAGCGCGTCGTTCAGATCGGGTTTCGACGCGTGCAGCGCGGGCGCGAGGCCGAAGATAACGCCCGTGAGTGCAGAGATGACAAGCGTGAAGATGAGCACGCGCCCGTCCAGCCCGACCTGCTGTATGCGCGGGATGTCTGCGGGGCTGGCGGCCACGAGCAGGTCAACGCCCCACATCGCCAGCAGCAGTCCCAACGCGCCGCCTGCGAGCGCCAGCAGCAGACTCTCGATGAGCAGTTGGCGCACGACGCGCCAGCGCGATGCGCCGAGGGCCGTGCGAATAGCAATCTCTTTCTGCCGTGAAGCGGCGCGCGCCAGCAGCAGGTTGGCCACGTTCGCGCACGCGATGAGCAGCACGAAGCCGACCGCGCCGAGCAGGATAAAGAGTGCGGGGCGCACGTCGCGCACGAGGTCGCCGTGCATCGAGACGGGTGCGATGGTGATGTTCGGGTTCGAGGCCGGGTATTGCTGCTCAAGGCGGCGCGCGATGGTCTCAAGTTCGGCGCTCGCCTGTTCGATGGTCACGCCGGGTTTGAGGCGGGCGATAACGGGCAGGGTGTGCGCGTCGCGTGCTTCACGCTCAGGCGAAGGGCTGTCGTTTAGGGGTTCCCAGTAGTCCTGTGGTCGGTCGCGAAACGGGTACTGGAAACCGGCCGGCATCACGCCGATGATCGTCAGGTTCGCGCTGCCGAACTTGAATTGCTGCCCGACGACCTGCGGGTTCGCACCGAAGCGGCGCTGCCACAAGCCATGACTGATGACGATGACGCGGGCCGCGGGTTGATCCTCTGCGCGCGTGAAGGTGCGCCCGAGTTCAGGTTTGACGCCGAGCACTGTGAAGTAGTCGGCGGCCACGTCCGCGCCGAGCAGGCGTTCCGGTTCTGAGCCGTCGTTCGTCGTCAGCACCGTGCCGGAGTTGTAATAACCGGCGACGGCTTCGAGCGTCTGCGCCTGCGCCTGCACGTCCCTGTAATCGGGAAACGAGAAGACGCCGCGCTCCGGATGCTCGCCGCGCGTGCCTTCCCCGAGGCGCACCAGCCGTTCGGGGTCGGCAAACGGGAGCGGGCGCAGCACGACGGTGTTGACGACCGAGAAGATGGCGCTGTTTGCGCCGATGCCTAAGGCGAGCGCCAGCACTGCAATGAGCGTGAAACCGGGATGCTTCCACAGCATCCGCAAGCCGTAGCGCAGGTCTTGTAGCAGTGTACCCATTGCGAATCTCCGGATTTGGGATTACGGATTTCCGATTGTGGAACTCGAGATGGCAAAAACCGCCCTTTTGGCTCTGCGCTGGTACGTAACCGCAATCCTCATTCCGCAAAAGCAGTGCTGCGTGCTGAGTCCTGAGTGCTGAGTCAAAGCAAGCTGTCTGTCACTCAGCACTCAGGACTCAGCACTTAGCACTTATTCGTTTCTGAGCGCGACCATCGGATCGACCTTCGTGGCCCGGCGCGCGGGGAGGTAGCAGGCAATGAGCGCGACGGCGGCGAGCAGCAGCGCACCGCCCGTGAAGGTCACAGGGTCGCTGGGGCTGATGCCGAACAGCAGACTGGCGAGCACGCGCGACAGGGCGAAGGCGCAGGCTAAACCGACGGCGATGCCGATGAAGGTGAGCGTCATGCCCTGCCGGACGACCAGCCGCAGCACGTCGCGCTCCTGCGCGCCGAGCGCCATGCGGACGCCGATCTCCTGCGTGCGCTGTGCGACCGCATAGTTCATCAGCCCGTAGATGCCGACCGCCGCGAGCACGAGCGCCAGCACGGCAAACAGGGCGAGCAGGATCGCGTTGAACGTGCGCGGCGCGGCCTCGTGCCCGAAAAGCTCCGCCAGCGTTGCGACCTCCGTGAGCGGCAGGTCTTTATCAAGCGCGTGGACTTCGCGCTCGATGGCCGCACTGATGCCTGTCGGATCGTTCGTCGCCATGCGGACGCTCAGCGTGAACAACCGCAGGCTGGCGCGGCCCAACGGCGTGTAGATGCGTATGCGCCCCGCCGCTTCGCGCCCGAAGTCCTTGACGTTGCCGACGACGCCGATGATCTCGTGCGGCGTCGCGCTGTCGTACTTGATGTGCTTGCCGACAGCGTCCCCAGCGGGCCAGAAGCGGCGCGCGAGATTTTCGTCCACGAGCACGACGGGTCGCCCTTCGCGCACCTCCTCCGGCGTGAAGGTGCGCCCGCGCAAGATGGGAATCCCCATCACGTCGAAGTAGCGTTCGCTGGCGATGCTCCAATCGACGTTGATCTCTTCGCCGGGTTTGACCGGCGCGTGCCCTTCGACCGCGATGTCGCTCTGCCAACTGGCAAGACCCGGCAGGCTGTTGCACACGGTCGCCGCCTGCACGCCCGGCACTTGCGCCACGCGATTCAATAGCTCCGTCTGAAAACTGCTGATCTGCTCTTTAGCCGGATAGCGCGGCTGCGGCAGCGAGAGCGACAGCGTCAACACGTTGTCCGGTTTGTAACCCGGATTGGCCTTGAGCAGGCGCGCGAGACTACGCGTGAGCAGCCCCGCGCCGACGAGCAGCACGAGCGCGAGCGCGATCTCCGTGACGACCAGCGCCGCACGCAGTCGTCGCCCCGCGCCACCCGCGACCGCGTGGCCGCTCTCCTTCAACGCTTCCGCGAGATTCGTCTTGGCCGATGTCCAAGCAGGCGCAAGGCCAAAGACGATGCCGGTCAGGAGCGAGAGCGCGGAACTGAACCACAGCACCAGCCGGTCGATCCCGATAGTGTCAACACGCGGGATGCCGGCCGGCTCGGCCGCGCGCAACACGTCAACGCCCCAGAGCGCCAGCAGCAGCCCCAACGCCCCGCCGATCATCGAGAGCAGCACGCTTTCAACCAGCAGTTGCCGCATCAAGCGCCAGCGCGACGCGCCGAGCGCCGCCCGGATGGCAAACTCGCGCCGCCGCGTCGTCGCACGCGCGAGCAATAGGTTGGCGACGTTGGCGCACGCGATGAGCAGGACAAAACCGACCGCGCCGAATAGTAGCCACAGAGACTTGCGCGCCTCGCCGACGATGCTCTCGTAGAGCGACGTGATCTGTATGTTGTGACCGGCGTTCGTCCACGCATACTCGCGCACGAGGTCGGCCTTGACCGCCGCCATGTCGGCGCGCGCCTGTTCGATGGTGACGCCCGGTTTCAGCCGGCCGATGACGTAACCGGCGACCCGCACGTCCCTCTGCCGCCAGATGCCTTCGCCCGCCCACTGGCCGACCAGCACCCAGATGGGCGGCGGCCCCTGATGCTGGAAGTCGCGCGGCATCACACCGACGATGGTGAAGGGCCGGTTGTCGAGCGTGATCGTTTTACTGATGATGTTCTGGTCGCCGCCGAAGCGCCGCTGCCAGAAACCGTAGCTTAAGATCGTGACGGGCGCTGCGCCGTATCTATCTTCGGCCGGCGTGAAGGCGCGGCCGATGAAGGGGCGGACGCGCATCACGTCGAAGTATTCCGCCGCTACCATGCGCGCGTTCAGATTCGTCGGCTCGCCTTCGCCGGTCATCGTCAACTGCCAGATGCGCGTGGTCGTCATGGCGGCAAAGGTGTGATTGCGCGCGCGCCAATCGAGAAAGTTTGGATAAGAGACCCAGCGATTCTGCACGTCGCTGCCCTCTTCCTGCATCCACACCAACTGCTCTGCGTCGCTGTAAGGCAAAGGGCGCAAGAGCACCGCGCTCACGACCGAGAAGATGGCCGTGTTCGCGCCGATGCCTAACGCCAGCGTCAGCACCGCCACCAACGCAAACGCCGGACTCTTCCACAACACGCGCACGCCATAACGCAGGTCTTGCCACAGAGTTGTCATCTCAAACCTCGCAAAAGCAGTGCTGAGTGCTGCGTACTGAGTGCTGAGTCCTAAGTCAAAGCAAGCTGTCTTTCACTCAGCACTCAGCACGCAGCACTTCATTCATATCTGAGTGCCACCATCGGATCGACCTTCGTGGCCCGGCGCGCGGGGAGGTAGCAGGCAATGAGCGCGACGGCGGCGAGCAGGAGCGAGACGGCGGCGAAAGTTAAAGGATCGGTCGGCGTGACACCGTAGAGCAGGTCAGCGAGCAGGCGCGTGAGCGCGAACGAAGCGACGAGACCGGCGGCGAGACCGCACAGCACCAGCCGCAGACCATGACCGAGCACGAGTCGCAGCACGTCTCTGCGTTGCGCGCCGAGCGCCATGCGGACGCCGATCTCGTGCGTGCGCTGCGTGACGCTGTAGGCGGTGACGCCGAAGATGCCGAGCGCCGCGAGCAGGAGCGCGACGACGGCGAACAGCCCCGTGAGCAGCGCATCGAAGCGGCGGCGCGCAACCGATTCGGCGATGAGTTGCGTCACCGGCTCGACCGCCGGCACGTACTGTTCCCTGTCCACCTGTCTGATCGCTTCGCGCAAGGCCGCGCCCATGCCCGCCGGGTTGGCGGTGGTGCGTACGACCAAGTCCATGTAGGCTTCGGGCGCTTGCTGGTAGGGCACGTAGAATTCGGGCCCGGCCTCTACGTCCAGACCCTCGCTGTGTACGTCGCCGACGACGCCCACGATCTCGCGCGGGGGTTGCTGCTCAGTGTCCGCATCGCCGCGCTCGATGATGACGTGCTGGCCCAGAGGGTCTGCGCCCGCGAAGAAGCGGCGGGCAAATGATTCGTTGACGACGACGACGAGCGGCGCGTTCGCTGCGTCGCGTTCGTTGAAGCTGCGCCCGGCGCGCAGGGGCACGCTGAGCGTCTTGAAGTAGTCGGCGCTAACGAGCCGGTAGTTAGCCGAGGGCTTATCTTCAGGGCGCGCGGGCGGGCGACCGGCGATGAGGAAAGTGTTGGCCGTGCTGCTGCCGCCAAACGGCAGCGGGTAGATGAAGGCCGCCGACTCGACGCCCGGCAGCGCGCGCACGTGACTGAGAATCTCTTCGTAGGCGACGCGCTGCTCCGGCTCGCCGGGATACTTCGCCTTGGCGAGCGAGACGCCGGTCGTCAGTACGTTCTGCGGATCGAAACCGGGGTTGACGTTGTGCAGCCGCGTGAAGCTGCGCGTGAGCAGGCCTGCGCCGACGAGCAGCACGAGCGAGAGCGCAACTTCGCAGACGACCAACAGGCTGCGCATGCGATTGCGCCGCCCGCCTTCCGCGCCGCTGCGCCCGCCCTCTTTGAGCGTCTCCTGCAACTCGACATTCGAGGCTTGCAGCGCAGGCGCAAGCCCGAAGATGATGCCGGTCGCAAGCGTGACGCCGGCCGTGAAGGCCAGCACGCCGCCGTTTAAGCCCGCATCCTTCAAACGCGGGATGTCTATTGGACTCGCGGCGATGAGCAGGTCAACGCCCCACAACGCGAGCAGCACGCCGCCCGTCCCGCCCAGCACGGCGAGCAACAGACTCTCGGTCAGCAGTTGGCGCACGACGCGCCAGCGCCCCGCGCCGAGCGCCACGCGGATCGCCATCTCCCTGTGTCGCGCGGCGGCCCGCGCAAGTAACAGGTTGGCCACGTTCGCGCATGCGATCAAAAGCACCAGCCCGACCGCGCCGAGCAGCACGAGCAGAGACGTGCGGACTTGCCCGACCGTCGCTTCATGGAGCGTGATGAGGCGCGCGCCGAGCCGGAAGCCTTCGTCCGGATACTGCGCTTCGATGCGTTGCCCGATGGCGCGCATCTCGGCTTCGGCCTGCGCGGGCGTCACGCCCGGCTTGAGGCGCGCGATAGTGCGCAGCATGTAAGCGCCGCGCCGCTTCGTGCCTTCGCCGAGTGCTTGCGCGAGCGGGCGCAGAAACTCTGTGCGCCGCGCCGTCGCCGGAAAGCGGAAGCCTTCGGGCAGCACGCCCACGATGGTCGCGCTCGTCGTGCTGCCGAGCCTGATCTGTTGCCCGATGATGTGTGGGTCGGAGTTGAAGCGGCGCTGCCACAGACTGTAGCCGATCAGGATGACGGGCGCGGCCGTCGCCTCGTCCTCTGCGCGCGTGAAGCCGCGCCCTAAGACGGGCTGGACGCGCAGCAAGGGAAAGAGATCGGCGGCGACGCTCGCGCCGCTAATCGGCTCCGGCTCGGCCTCGTTCCGGCGCAGCAGAATGCCCGCCGATTGATAGGCGGCGACGTATTCGAGCGTCTGCGTCTGGTCGCGCCAGTCAACATAGTCAGGATAAGAGACGTTCGCATGACGCCGCAGTTCGTCCTTGTAACCCCAAGCGGCGACCAATCGCTCCGGCTCAGGATAAGGCAGCGGGCGCAAGAGCACCGCGTTGACCACCGAGAAGATGGCCGTGTTTGCGCCGATGCCTAAGGCGAGCGCCGCCACCGCCACGAGCGTGAAGCCCGGCGTCTTCCACAGCATCCGCGCCCCGTAGCGCAGGTCTTGCATGAACGTACCCATAACGAATCTCCAAGCACAGTGCTGAGTGCTGAGTGCTGCGTGCTGAGTCCTAAGTCAAAGCAAGCTGTCTTTCACTCAGCACGCAGCACGCAGCACTTCATTCATATCTGAGTGCCACCATCGGATCGACTTTCGTGGCGCGGCGCGCAGGGATGTAGCTGGCGACGAATGCGACGACGGTGAGCAGGAGCGCGACGACGGCGAAAACTGTCGGGTCGTAGGCGCTCACACCGTAGAGCAGGCTGGCGACGAGTCGCGCGGCGACGAGTGCGCCCGCGAGACCTGCGCCGACGCCGACGAGCGCCAGCAGCATCGCTTGCGTGAGGACGAGGCGGAGTACGTCGCCGGCTTGCGCGCCGAGCGCGAGGCGCACGCCGATCTCATGTGTGCGCCGCGCGACCGTATAAGACATGACGCCGTAGATACCGACCGCCGCCAGCACGAGCGCCAGCGCTGCGAAGACGCCGAGCAGCGTCAGTTGGAAGCGGCGTTGCGCGACCGACTCTGCGAGCCGCGTCGGCATCGTCTTGACGCTCGCCAACGGCTGCTCCGGGTCGAGCGCCGCCACTTCGCGGCGCACGGCGGCGGCAAACGTGGCCGGGTCGCCCGTCGTCCGCAGCGCAATGTAGAGCGACGGGAGCCTGAAGCCGGCGAAGAGTGGTTGATAGGCCGAGACGTAGATCGCAGGCTTCGCCGCGCCTTCCAGCGTGCGGTGCTTTACGTCGCCGACGATGCCGACGATCTCGATCCACTTCGGCGTGCTGCCCGGCCCGATGCCGCTATAGGCGAAACGCCGGCCCACGGCATCTTGTCCGGGCCAGTAACGCTCCGCCGTGGCGCGGCTGACGACGGCGACGGGTGGCGCGCCCTCCGTGTCGCGCTCGTTGAAGTCGCGCCCGCGCAGCAAGGGCACGCTGAGCGCCGCGAAGTAGCCGGGCGTGATGAAGCGCAGTTGTTCTTCGGGATAAGGATTGCCCGGCGGGACAGGCCGCCCCTCGATCAAAAAGCCGCGACTGCCGCCCGCGCCGACGAACGGCAGCAGATTATTGCCCCCGACCGCCGTGACGCCCGGCAGCGCACGCAGGCGCGTAAACAGTGCGTCGTAGAAGGCGTGTTGCTCGGTCGCCGTCTTGTACTTCGCTTCCGGCAGCACGAGGCGCAGCGTCAAAACGTTGGCGGGGTTGAAACCGGGATCGACCTGTTGCAGCCGCACGAAACTCTTGAGCAGCAGGCCAGCGCCGACTAACAGCACGAGCGTGAGCGCGAACTCGGCGGCGACGATTGTGCCGCGCAGACGCCGACGGCGCGGACTGTCGGAGACGGACTTGCCGCCCTCTTTGAGCGTCTCGTTGAGATCGGTTTTCGAGGCTTGCAGCGCGGGCACAAGCCCAAACAGCACGCCGGTCGTCCCGGCGACGGCGAACGTGAAGGCGACAACGCGCAGGTCAAGCCCGATCTCCGCGACGCGCGGCGTGCCCACCGGCGCAAGCGACACGAGCAGGTCAACGCCCCACAACGCGAGCAGCAGACCGGCCATGCCGCCCGCGAGCGCAAGCAGCACGCTCTCCGTCAACAACTGCCGCACGATGCGCCAACGCGATGCGCCGAGCGCAGCCCGCACAGCCATCTCGCGCCCACGCGCCGCCGCCCGCGCCAGCGACAGGTTGGCGACGTTCGCGCACGCGATCAGCAGCACGAGGCCGACTGCGCCGAAGATGATGAGCAGCGGCCGGCGCAGGTCGCCCACGATCTCTTCGTGCAAGGGGCGCAGCTTCGCGTCGAAGCCGCGCGGGTAGTTGCGCGCATGCTCCGCGCCGAGCGCGCGCGCGACCGTGTTCAATTCCTGCTGCGCCTGCGCGAGCGTGACGCCCGTGCGCAGACGCGCGATGACGTTAAGGAAGTGCGAGCCGCGATTGTTCTCGCTCAGGAGGTCTGCGTCGAAGGCGGCTGGCTGCCAGATGTCCGTGTCGTTATCGGGAAAGTGAAAGCTCGGCGGCATCACGCCGACGACCGTGCTGCTCTGCCCGTCGAGCAGCACCGCGCGCCCGACAACGGCCGGGTCTGCGCCGAAGCGGCGCTGCCAGAGCGCGTGGCTGATGACGACAACCTGATTGCGCCCCGGACTATCCTCTTCCGCGCGCAGCGTGCGCCCCCGTTGCGGCGCGACGCCGAGCAACGGAAACAGGCTCGCCGTCACGCTCGCGCCCTGTATTCGTTCCGGCTCGCCCGCGCCCGTCAGGTTGAAGCCCTGCACGCTGTAGGCGGCCATCTCCTCGAAGGTTTGCGTGCGCGCGCGCAGGTCAACAAATTCCGGCGCGGACAGTTCGAGTTCGTCCAAGCCCTCTTGATGAATGTTGCCCCAGAGGGCGACGAGGCGGGCCGAATCGGCAAAGGGCAGCGGGCGCAGCACGATGGCGTTGACGACCGAGAAGATGGCGCTGTTTGCGCCGATGCCTAAGGCGAGCGCGATGATCGCAACGACCGTGAAGCCGCGCCCCTGCCACAACATGCGCAGGGCGAAGCGGACATCATGGAATAGTGTCTCCATCATAACCTCCGTCGTGGCATTAATGCCGAAGTAATGCCGAAGCACGGCGCACGAGCGCCGGCCGCCCTCAACCAGCGCCGCGCGCCCTAACTGTTCAAGGCCGCTTCGCGCTCAGGCGGCCGGAGAGGACGCTGAGCGCCCACTCGACCTGCTGACGCACGTGCGCGTCGCCGTCGTTGCGCGCGCCGCGCAAAGCGTCTGCGGCCCGTGCATCGCCGATTGCGCCGAGCGCCCATGCGGCCTGTGCGCGGACGTGCGCGTGCCCGTCCGCGAGCGCCGCCGTGAGCGGCATGACGGCGCGCGCGTCGCGGATCGCGCCGAGCGCCCAAGCCGCTTGCGTGCGCGTCTCGGCGGCGTTCGACTTGAGCGCCGCGCACAGGGCCTCGGTGGCACGTTCGTCGCGCAAAGCGCCGAGCGCCCACACGGCGTTGCGCCGAGCTTCGACGACGCCGCGTTCGAGTGCGCCGACGAGTGGCTCGAACGCCGTGCTGCCGGCGGCGACGAGCGCGCCCGCCGCTTCATGCCCGACCGTTAAATCCATCTGCGCTTGCCACGGCTCCATCTTGCGGTACGCGGCCGGGTTGACGAGTGCCGCGTCCGCCAGCAGTTCGACAAGCACGCTCAGCGCGGCGCGCGCTTCGGCCGGTTGTTTTGACAATCTGTAGGCCGCAGCGGCGCGCGTCGCCGCATCCGGCGAGCGGAGCGCAGCGAGCGTCTGCGGGGCGGCGTTTGCGTCTGTGCCCTGCGCTGCACGCTCGGCCGGTGTCTGTTGCGCGCGCGCAAGCCCGCCCGCACCGATCGCACAGGCGACAAAGAGCGCACCGAGCGCTAACGCCGCCCGCTCTCTTTTCGCAATTTGATTCTTCAGCATTGACCTTCCTCCTTGACCAAGACGAACTGCGCCGCGCCTGTTTAAGAGCGCACGCGCCTGCTTATTCATAACGGAGTGCGATCATTGGATCGACTTTCGTGGCCCGGCGCGCGGGCACGTAGCAGGCGATGAAGGCGACGGCGGCGAGCAGGAGGGCGACGGCAGCGAAGGTCAGGGGGTCGGCCGGGCTGACGCCGTAGAGCAGGCTCGTCAACAGGCGAGCGCCGACGAAGGCGAGGCCGAGGCCGAGGCCAAGCCCGACGAGCGCAAGCATCATGCCCTGACGGACGATGAGCCGCAGCACGTCGCGCGGGCGTGCGCCCAAAGCCATGCGGACGCCGATCTCGCGCGTCCGCCCCGCCACGACGTAAGCCATCACGCCGTAGATGCCGATGGCGGCCAGAACGAGCGCCAGCACGCCGAAACTGCCGAGCACGCCCGCCGCCATGCGCGCCGGAAAGAGCGGCACGGACATGTGCTCGGTCAACGTCTCGACGTTGTAGAGCGGCAGATTCGGATCAAGCGCCTGCACCTCGCGTCGAAGCGCGGCGATAACCGTCTGCGGGTCGGCGGTCGTGCGCGCCACGAGCGAGACGTTCGTGCTGTAATCGCGCAGGAGCGGCCGGTAGAAGGCGAGCTTCTGTTCTTCGCCGAGACTGTTGTACTTGCCGTCGGCGGCCACGCCGACGACTTCCCAGAGCGGGTCTTGCGGGCCGCTGAAGTTGAAGCGGCGACCAATGGCGTCCGCGCCCGGCCAGAAGCGCCGCGCGAACGCCTCGTTGACGATGGCGACGCGCGTCTCCTTCTTATTATCCTGCGGGGTGAAATCGCGCCCGCGCAAAGCGATCTCCATCGTCTGAAAATAGTTTGGCGTGACGTAGTTCGGCACAGCCGACGGCATGTTGCTGCTGCTCACGGGCGGCGTGCCTTCGATGTAGATACTCGTCGAGCTATAGTCGAGCGTGAGCGGCACGGTGGTGACGAGCGCAGCGGAGCGCACGCCCGGTAACTGGCGCGCGCCTTCGACGACCTGCTGCTGGAAGGCGCGCCCGCGCGCTTCGTCGTAGCCTTGCAGGCCCACGTCGAACGAGAGCGCGACCGCGTTCTGCGGGTTGAAGCCGGGGCGCATCCGCTGGGCCGCCTGTAGGCTGCGCACGATGAGGCCCGCACAGACGAGCAGCACGAGCGAGAGCGCCACCTGCACGACAACGAGCGCGTTGCGTAGCCGCGAGCGCCGGAAGCCCGCGAGCGCGGATTCGTCTTTGAGCGCGGGCACGAGTTCCGGCCTTGAAGATTGCAGCGCGGGCAGCAGGCTGAAGACCACGCCGGTAATAAACGAGAGGCCCAAAGTGAAGGCGAGCACGCGCGCGTCGAGTTGTAGATCGAAGACGAGCGCGATGTCGGTCGGCAGCTTGATCGCAGCGACGAGATCGTTGAGCCAAGCGGCGAGCAGCAGCCCGCCCGCGCCGCCCGCGAGCGCGAGCAGCATGCTCTCCGTCACCAACTGGCGCACGAGCCGCGCCCGACTCGCGCCGAGCGCGAGCCGCACCGCGATCTCTTTGCGCCGTTCGGCGGCGCGCGCTAACAGGAGGTTCGCCAGATTGACGCACGCGAGCAGCAGGACGAGGCCGACAATCGCCATCAACACGCCGGCAAAGCCGACGACCGAGTTGCGTATATCGGGGATGAAGAGACCCGGCGTCAGCAGGCGTAGGCCGCGCCCTTCGTTCTCCTGCGGGTGTTCCTGCGCCAGAGCGCGCGTGATGGCTTGCAGGGCCGCTTCCGCCTGCGCGACCGTCACGCCGGGTTGCAGCCGGCCGACCGTGAAGAGGTTGTCGTCGGTGCGCGATTCGAGCCAAGCGCCGTAGCCCGGTTCGATCTCGTGCGCCATCATGACGGGCACGAACAACTCCGGCGCGTAGGCGACCTCCGTGCCGTTGAAGCCTTTGGGCGCGACGCCGACGACGGTGAACGTGCGCCCGTTGATCGTCAGGCTGCGCCCGATCACCGCCGGGTCGGAAGCGAAACGTTTCTGCCAGCACCCGTAGCTCATCACGGCGACCGCGTGCGAGCCGGGCGTCGCGTCCTCTTCCGGCAGGAAGCCGCGCCCTAAGACGGGCCGGACGCCGAGCACGTCGAAATAGTTGCCGGTGACGAGATAGCCCCACACGCGCTCGTTGTTGCCCTCGTGGCTCAGACTCATCGGCGCGAAGCGATAGGCTAAGAGGCCCGACAGGACGGCGCGACTGCGGTCGCGGTAATCCTTGTAGTTCAGGTAAGACTGAATGGTGTAGTCCGCGCCGCCATGCATCGTCCCGTAAAGTTCGACGAGCTGTTCGGGCTGCGCAACGGGCAGCGGGCGCAACAGCACCGTGTTCACCAGACTGAAGATGGCCGTGTTCGCGCCGATGCCCAAAGCGAGCGACAGCACGGCAATGGCCGTAAAACTCGGACTCTGCCGCAACCGCCTAAACCCGTAACGAACATCCTGCCAGATCGTGCCCATAACGAACCTCTCCAAAACAGTGCTGAGTGCTGAGTCCTGAGTCCTGAGTCAAAGCAAGTTATCTTTCACTCAGCACGCAGCACTTCATTCGTAACGTAGTGCCACCATCGGATCGACCTTTGTGGCCCGGCGCGCGGGGATGTAGCAGGCGACGAGGACGATCATGGTCAGCAGCCCGGAGACGCCGGCAAAGGTGACGAGGTCGGTCGGGCGCACGCCGTAGAGCAGGCTGGCGAGCAGGCGCATGACGGCGAAACTGGCGACGAGACCAAGCCCGACGCCGATCAAGGCGAGCCGGAGACCCTGCCCGACCACCATCTTGAACACGTCGAAGGGGCGCGCGCCCAAAGCCATGCGAATGCCGATCTCGTGCGTGCGCTGTGTGACCGTGTAAGAGATCACGCCGTAGATGCCGACGGTCGCAAGGGCGAGTGCGACGGCGGCGAAGATCGTGATGAGCAGTGTGTTGAAACGCGGGCGCGCGATTGAATCGGCCAAGACCTGCGCGGCCGTCCGCACGTTGTAGAGCGGCTGCTGGCGGTCGAGCGCCCAGACCTGTTGGCGGAGTGCGCCGACGGCCTCAAGCGGCGCGCCTGCCGTGCGGATCACAACCGTCGCGGCGCGGCGCGGCGCTTGCCGGTACGAGCGATAAATCTGCGCGTAAGGTTCTTCATTCAGCCCGCTCTGGCGCACGTCCGCCACGATGCCGACGATGGTCTGCCAGCGCGGGTCGGCCGCTTGGGGATCGCCGAACGTGATGCGTTTACCGAGCGCGTCTTCGCCGGGAAAGTAGTGGCGCGCGAGCGTCTCGTTGATGACGGCGGCGAGCGGTGCGTCCTGCGCGTCGCGCTCGTTGAGCAGCCGGCCGCGCAGCAACGGAATCTGCATCGTGCGGAAATAGTCGGGGCTGATGACGCGCGCCTCCGCGTCGGGCGTGCGGTCGGTGGGCGCTTGTGGTCGCCCTTCGACGGCGAACGCGAGCACGTCGCCGCCACCGCCGAGCGGCAGCGCCGAAGTGAGCGTCGCGGCTTGCACGCCCGGCTGTTGCGCGAGTTGGGCGAGGAGTTGATCGTAGAAGTTGACGACCTGTTGATTCTCCGCATACTTCGCGGCGGGCAAGGTCAACTCGGCCGTCAGCAGATGTTCAGGATTGAAGCCGGGCTGTACCTCTTGCAGCCGCATGAAGCTACGGACGAGCAGCCCCGCGCCGATCAGCAGCACGAGCGAGAGCGCGATCTCGGCGACGGCCAAGGCGCTGCGCAGCCGCCCGCCGCGCCCGCCTTCGGTGGCGCTGCGCCCGCTCTCCTTCAGCATCTCGTTGAGGTTCGGATTCGACGCGCTGAGCGCCGGCAGCAGACCGAAGACCACGCCGGTCGCAAGCGAGATGCCGAGCGTAAAGAGCAGCACCGTGCGGTCAAGCCCGATGGCTTCGAGGCGCGGGATGTTGCCGGGACTCAAGGCGAGCAACGCGTCAATGCCCCAGAACGCGAACAGCAGCCCAAGCGCGCCGCCCGCCAGCGCGAGCGCGAGATTCTCGGTCAGCAACTGGCGCACGATGCGGCGTCGCCCCGCGCCGAGCGCCGTGCGGATGGCGATCTCTCTGAGCCGCGTGGTGGAGCGCGCCAGCAACAGGTTGGCGACGTTGGCGCACGCGATCAGGAGCAGGAAACCGACCGCGCCGAGCAGCAGCAAAAGCGCCGGGCGCACGTCGCCGACGAAGCGTTCATGGAGCGGCACGACGAGCGTGCTCCAACCCCTGTTCGTCTGCGGGTACTGCTGTTCGAGCCGGCCGGCGATGCCGTTTAGTTCCGCGCGGGCCTGTTCGATTGATATGCCGGTCTTGAGCCGGCCGACGACGCTCAGGAAATCGCCGCGCCGCGACTGCAACAGATTGTTCGTCACTTCAAGCGGCAGCCAGAGTTGCGCGGGCTGGCGTGCGCCCGGATTAGGATGCTGGAACTGCGGCGGCATCACGCCCACGACCATGAACTGATTGCCTTGCAGCGTCACGTTCTGCCCGACGATCTTGGGATCGCCGCCGAAGCGGCGCTGCCATAAGCCATGACTCAGGATCACGACGCGATGCTTGCCCGACTCGTTCTCTTCCGGCAGAAACTTGCGGCCGAGCATCGGCTCGACGCCGAGCACAGAGAAGAAGTCGCCGACGACGACCGCGCCCGGCACGCGTTCCGGTTCGCCATCCGTGCTCGTCAGAATGGGCGTCGCGTTACTGAACCCGCCCATGCTCTCGAACGACTGGCTCTGTTGCCGCCAGTCGTTGAAGTCGGGATAAGAGGCGACCTCCTGCTTGATGTCGTTCACCGGACTCGTGCCCCAAATCCAGACGAGCCGCTCCGGCGCTTTGTATGGCAGCGGGCGCAAGAGCACCGCATTGACGACCGAGAAGATGGCCGTGTTCGCGCCGATGCCGAGCGCCAGCGCCAGCACCGCCACCGCCGTGAAGCCCGGCGCTTTCCACAATGTCCGCACACCGTAACGTAAATCCTGCCACAACGTTTCCATATCAAACCTCCCAAAACAGTGCTGAGTCCTGAGTGCTGAGTGAAAGATAGCTTGCTTTGACTCAGCACTCAGCACTCAGCACTCAGCACTTCATTCGTACCTGAGCGCGATCATCGGATCGACGGTCGTGGCCCGCCGCGCCGGCACGTAGCAGGCGACGAAGGCGACGAGCGTGAGCAGCAGCGCGATGCCGGCGAACGTCAAGGGGTCGGCCGGCTGGACGCCGTACAACATGCTCGTCAGGCTGACCAGATACTTCGTCAGCGCGTAAGCGCCCGCAAGCCCCAGCCCGACGCCGATGAGCGTCAAGGTCATGCCCTGCCGCAGCACCATCTTCAACACGTCCGTGCGGCTTGCGCCGAGCGCCATGCGGATGCCGATCTCGCGCGTGCGCTGCGCGACCGACCACGCCAGCACGCCATACAAGCCGACGGCGGCGAGCGTCTGCGCCAGCAGGGCGAAGAAGCTCAGCAGCTTGGCGAACAGCCGCTCCATCGCCAGCGTCTGGTCGGCCTGTTGCATCTGCGTCTTGACGTTGCTGAGCGGCAGGTTGCCGTCCACGCCGCGCATGGCTTGGCGGATGGCGGCGACGACGGCGGTCGGCTCATTCGCCGTGCGTACCTCAAAGGTCATCGCGCCGACGGAGGTGAGCGCCTGCGCCCAAGGCAGATACGCGGTTGGCGGAATCTCGTCGCGCTGGCTGGCGTACTTCGCGTCGCGGGCGAGGCCGACGATCTCGATCTCGCCGGGCTTCTCTGGATTGAAGCTGAAGTGTTGGCCGACCGGATTTTCGTTGGGGAAGAAACGGCGCGCGAACGTCTGATTCACGATGGCGACTTTGGGTGCATGCTCGTCGTCCTGCGCGCTGAGATTGCGCCCGCCGAGCAGCGGAATCTCCATCACGGGCAGAAAGTTTTCGCGCACACGATGCAGATAAACGTCGCCGCTCGGCGTTACCTTGCCGTCGGGGCCGGGCTTTGCGCTCGGCAGATAAAAGTCGCTGTCGCTCTCGCTCTGCGACAGCAGCGGGTCGCGCGAGAACGTGACCGCCTGCACGCCGGGCACGGCCTCTATGCGCTCGAACATCTGCCGGTAGAGATTCGCCAGCCGCTCGTTTTTGTAGCCGATCAGATTCGGGTCAACGTCGAACAGCAGCAGGTTGTTCGGGTTGAAGCCCGTCTCGACGCGTTGCAGGTTGATGAGCGTGCGCAGCATGAGGCCCGCGCCGACGAGTAGCAACAGCGACAGGGCCACCTGCCCGACGACCAGCGACTTCGTCAGCCACGAGCGCGCGGTCGTCGCGCTTCGCGCGCTGTCTTTGAGCGCGGGCGTTAGGTCAACGCGCGTCGCGCGCCACGCGGGCGCAATACCAAAGAGCAGCCCCGTGCATAGCGAGAGCGCCAGCGTAAAGCCGAGCACGCGCAGGTCGAGGCGCGGGTTGAACGCCGACATCCCCCCGCCGCCCCACACGCCAACCGTCAGCAGCCCGTCCTTGATCCAGAACGCGAGCAGCACACCGAGCACGCCGCCGAGCACTGCGAGCAGCACGCTCTCCGTCAGCAGTTGCCGGATCAAGCGGCTGCGACTTGCGCCCAAAGCCAGACGCACCGCGATCTCTTTCTGGCGCGTGGCGGCGCGCGCGAGCAAGAGGTTGGCCACGTTCGCGCACGCGATCAGCAGCACCAGCCCGACGACGCACAGCAGCAGGTAGAGCGGGCGTTGATAGAACTGCCGCCGGTTCATCTCGCCCTGACTGCCGGCGTCCACGACGAGTTGCGGATAATCGTTCGGCGCAAGGGCCGGCAGCGGCTTCTGCCCAGCTTGCGTCTGGCGCAGCGCGCGATGCTCCGTCACCGATTGTTGAAAGACGCGGGCGAGACTCGCCTGCGCCTGCTCTGGCGTTGCGCCGGGTTTCAGCCGGCCCATCAGCCGCAGCCACCATAGCCCCGCGCCCGTCATGCGCGAGCGTTCCGTGCTGAGTTGCGGCTCCCACGCCAGCGGGATCGAGACATCGGGCGAAGTGCCGACCTGCATTGCGCCCTCGAAGCCCGGCGGCGTGATGCCGACCACCGTAAAGGCGATGCCGTTGATATTGATCTGCTGCCCGACAATGCGCGCGTCGCCGCCGAAGCGCCGTTGCCAGTAGCGATGGCTGAGCACGGCGGCGGGCGCGCTCGCAGCTTTGTCGTCCTCGTCGGTGAGCGTGCGCCCGATGTACGCGGGCACGCCCAGACCCGCATAGTAGTTGCCCGACACGACTTGCCCCAGCGCCACGTCCGCCTGCCCGCCAGCGTTCACGTTCACCGTCACACTGCCGAAGGCGAACACGTCCGTGAGCACGTCGGCCGATTGCGCGCGCAGGAGCGTGTAGGTTTGCGCGGGGAAAGAGTTGCGGACGCGCCGGCCCGACTCGTCGAGATTGGTGTTGCCGCTGTAACCGCCGGGGCTGAAATTCGTATTCGCCACCGATTTGAACAGCACCAACCGCTCCGGCTCTTTGACCGGCAGCTTCTTCAGCAGCATGGCATCAACCACGCTGAACAGCGCCGTGTTTGCGCCGATCCCCAGCGCCAGCGACACGACCGCGATGGCCGTGAAACTCGGCGCTTTACTCAACATGCGCGCGCCGTAGCGCAGGTCTTGCCACAGGGTTCTCATTATCAAACCTCGGAAAGCGGTGCTAAGTGCTGAGTGCTGAGTGGAAGCAAGTTGTCTTTCCCTCAACACGCAGCACTTCATTCATAACGGAGCGCGATCAACGGATCGACTTTCGTGGCGCGGCGCGCGGGGATGTAGCAAGCCAGCAGCGCGACGGCGGCGAGCAGCAGCGCGCCGAGGGCGAAGGTCGCAGGGTCAGTCGGCTGCACCCCGTAGAGCAGCGTCGCCATCACGCGCGTCAGGGCCATGGCCGAGACCAGACCGAGCGCCAGCCCGATGAGCGTTAATCTGATCCCCTGCCCGACGACGAGCCGCAGCACGTCGCTTGCCTGCGCGCCCAAAGCCATGCGGACGCCGATCTCGTGCGTGCGCTGCGTGACGTAGTAAGCGGTAATGCCGTAGATGCCGATGACGGCGAGCAGCAGCGCGACCGAGGCGAAGGCCGTCAAAAGCAGCATCGAAGCGCGTTGCGGCGCGACCGAGGCGGCGGCCACTTCGTTCATCGTCTTGACGTTGTAAACCGGCAGCGTCTTATCGAGCGCGTGAATCTCGTTGCGCACCGTCGCCGCCAGCGAAGACGGCTCGACGCTCGTCCGCACCACCATCGTCAGCGCGCCCCAACCCGAATCCTGCGCGAAGGGCACGTACATCTGCGCGCCTGCGGGCGCATCGAGCGCGGCCCGCGTGTCGCCGACGACGCCCACGATCTCACGCGCGAACTTTTCATCGCGCCAGATCGTGATGCGCTTGCCGATTGGACTCTCGCCGGGCCAGTGCTTGCGCGCCATCGTCTCGTTGATGACGACGACCATCGGCGACTTGTCCGTGTCCTGTTCGGAGAAGGCGCGCCCCGCGACGAGTGGGATTTGCAGCGCGCGGAAATAGTCGGGCGTGGCGACGTAGTAGCTGGCGTTGGCGGACTCCTCGGGCGTCATCGGCCGACCTTCGCGGATGAAGGAGCGGCCGACGCTGAAGGTGTCGCCGCCGAGCGGCAGCGTCAAGGTCGCGCCCGCCGCCTGCACGCCGGGCAGCCCACGCACGCGCTCAAGCACCTGCCGGTAGATGCCGACGCGCGGCTCGCCCTTCGCATACTTGGCCGAGGGCGGCGACAGCCGCATCGTCAGCACGCCGTTTGGATTGAAGCCGGGACTCACATCGCGCAGCCGCATGAAACTCTTAATCAGCAGCCCCGCGCCCGCGAGCAGCATGAACGAGAGCGCGATCTCGCCGACCATCAAGAGGCTGCGCACGCGATTGCGCCGGCCCGCTTCGCCGCCGCTCCGCCCGCCCTCTTTGAGCGCCTCGTTCAGATCGGGGCGCGACGCTTGCAGCGCGGGCGCGAGGCCAAAGATGAGGCCCGTCGTAATGGTCAGCGCGAGCGTGAAGAGGAAGACGCGCGCGTCCGGTCTGATCTCGTCGAAGCGCGGGCTGTTGGGCGGGCTGACGGCGATGAGCAGATCGGTCAACCAGATACTCAGCAACAGTCCGGCCCCGCCGCCGACGAGCGAGAGCAGCACGCTCTCGGTGAGCAACTGTCTGATGATGCGCAGGCGGCTTGCGCCGAGCGCAGTCCGCACGGCGATCTCTTTATGCCGCGCAGTGGCGCGCGCGAGCAGCAGGTTGGCGACGTTGGCGCACGCGATCAACAGCACGAAGGCCACCGCGCCGAGCAGAATCAGGAGCGACGGGCGCACCGCGCCGACCAGAAACTCGTGCAGGTTCGTCACGCGCACGCGCCAGCCACTGTTCGTCTCGTTATATTCTCCCGCCAGCCTTTGGTTGATCGTGTCCAACTGCGTCTGCGCTTGGTCGAGCGTGACGTTCTGCTTGAGCCGCCCGACCACGTTCATGTAGCGATTGTCGCGCCGCTCGGCCGCGGGGTTGACCGCCAGCGGAAACCACAACTCGGTCTGCTGCGGAAAGTCGAAACCCGGTGGCATGATGCCGACAACGGTCGTGCTTGTGCCGCCGACCGTCACCTGCCGGCCGACGATGTTCGGGTCAGCGCCGAATTTGCGCTGCCAGATGGCATGGCTCAGCACCACCACATCATCGTGCCCCTTCTCCTGATCTTCGGCTTGCAGCGCGCGCCCGCGCGCGGCGTTGGTGCGAAAGAGCGGAAAGAAATCGGCCGTGACGCTTGTGCCGCGCACGCGCTCGGCCTCGTCGCCGTTGACGAGCAGCGCGCCGCCCATGACGTAGCCCGCCAGTTGCTCGAACACCTGCGACTGCGTCTGCCAGTCGGCAAAGTCCGGCACGGACAGGTTGCTTTGCGTGATGCCCTGCGGCGGATTCTCGCCCGTGAGCCAGACGAGCCGCTCCGATTCGGGGAACGCCAACGGGCGCAAGAGCACCGCGTTCACCGCGCTGAAGATGGCCGTGTTCGCCCCGATGCCGAGCGCCAACGCGCACAGCGCGACGAGGGTGAACCCCGGACTCTTGACGAGCACGCGCACGCCATAACGTATGTCCTGCCACAAGCTGTTCATAGCGAATCTCCAAGAGCAGTGCTGCGTGCTGAGTCCTGAGTGCTGAGTGACAGACAACTTGCTTCTACTCAGCACTCAGGACTCAGCACGCAGCACTTCATTCGTACCTGAGGGCCACCATCGGATCGACCTTGGTTGCGCGCCGTGCCGGGATGTAGCAGGCGACGAGCGCGACGAGCGTGAGCAGCAGGGCGAGCAGCCCGAAGGTCAGCGGGTCGGCCGCCTTGACGCCAAAGAGCAGGCTCGTCATCAGGCGCGTCAGCACGAGCGCGCCGGCCAAGCCGACCGCTATGCCGGCGAGCGCCAGCTTCATGCCTTTGCCGATGACGAGTCGGAGCACGTCGCGGCGTTGCGCGCCGAGCGCGAGCCGGACGCCGATCTCCGGCGTGTGCTGCACGACGAAGTATGAAAGCACGCCGTAGATGCCAAGCGCCGCAAGCAGGAGCGCAAGCGCGGCAAAGGTCGTCAGCAGAATCATCCCCAGACGCCGCTGCGCCGTCTCGCGCCCCAGCACCTCGTTCATCGTGCGTATGTTGGCGAC
>DASVQA010000105.1:0-16321 GCA_036389375.1 Pyrinomonadaceae bacterium
CGGCAGTGCGGATTATTCAAGACCAACGTCTTGCTTGATGCGCGCTGCCGGCTTCCGCCCGCCGCAACTCTCTTTACGCCTGTTTCGCTTCCTCGTGCGCGTGCCCGGCCAGTAGCGTAATGGCGTGGGCGAGGACGGGCCGGATCACGGCGAAGCACTCGCGCACCGCGTTGGGCGCGCCCGGCAAATTCACAATCAACGTGCCCGCGCGCAGGCCGCAGACGGCGCGCGAGAGCATCGTGGTCGGCGTCTGCCGCAAAGTCTCCGCGCGCATCGCTTCGGCTAGGCCGGGCGCTTCGCGCTCGATCACGGCGCGCGTCGCTTCGGGCGTGTTGTCGCGCGGGGCGAAGCCTGTGCCGCCCGTCGTCACGATCAAATTAACGTCCGGTCGCTCGGCGTAGGTGCGCAGCTTCGCGCTCAGCGGTTCAAGGTCGTCAGGCAACACTTCGCGCGCGACGACCACTGCGCCGGCCGCTTCGAGTAGCTCGATGAGTGCCGCGCCCGAAGCGTCCACCCGCGCGCCCGCTGCACACGCGTCGCTCACCGTGATCGCCACCACGCGCATCTCGACCGCCATCCCGCACCTACCTTTAGCGCCGTAGCCGCGCGTGCTCTTTCAGCCAGCAGCGATCCATGACGACGAGCAGCCCGGCATCGAGCGCACGCTGCGCCGCCGCCTGATCGATCACGCCCTCTTGCAACCAGACCGCTTTCGCGCCGAGCCGGATCGCCTCGTCCACCGCCGCGCCCGCTTCGCTCGAACGGCGAAACACGTCCACCAGATCGACCGCCGACGGCACATCAGCCAGCGCCGCGTAAGCGCGCTCGCCCAACACTTCACGCTCGTTCGGGTTGACCGGGATGATCTGGTAACCGGCCCGCTGCATGTAACGCGCCACGCCGTTTGACGGGCGCATCGGGTTCGACGATAGCCCCACGACCGCGATGGTGCGGCACTCGTCAATGATCCGCTTGATCGTCTCCGAGGAATTGATACCCACCTTAAATCTCCTTAGCAATCGCTCACGGTCAGCTTGGCCCTCAGAGCGCCCCGGCTGTCAGGGCCATGCATAAGCTAGCGCGTCGAGGCTGCGACCGCATGTAAGTCTTGCAGCGCGACCGGGCGCGGTGGCGCTTCCGCCGACGCGATGATGGCGTCCACGAGCGCCTGCGCGCCGGTCATAGTCGTCACACAGGGCACGTTGTACTGCAAGGCCGCGCGCCGGATCGCCTGTTCGTCAAAGTGCGACGCGCGCCCCAAAGGCGTGTTGATGACGAGCGCGATCTCGCCCTGCTTGATGTGATCGACGATATTCGGGCGACCTTCGTTGACCTTGAAGACCGATTCCACCGTCAAGCCGACTTCGCGCAGCCGCGCGGCCGTGCCAAAGGTCGCGTTTAGTTTGAAGCCGAGACGCGCAAGGCGGCGCGCGAGCACGACCGCCTGCCCCTTGTCCGCATCGTTGACGCTGATAAAGGCCGTGCCACCCGTCGGCAATTTAAGCCCTGCCGCCAGCATCGCCTTTGCGTAACTTTCGCCAAACGTCTCGCCCACACCCATCACCTCGCCGGTCGAGTGCATTTCGGGGCCGAGGATCGGATCGACGCCGGGAAATTTGACGAAGGGAAAAACCGGCGACTTGACGAAGAAGCGCGTGACGGTCAGATCGTCCGGCAGCCCAAAATCTTTCAGCGGCCTTGCGCCCGCCATCACGAGCGCCGCGATGCGCGCTAACGGCACGCCTGTCGCCTTCGAGACGAACGGCACAGTCCGCGACGCGCGCGGATTAACTTCGAGCACGTACACGCGATCATCTTTGATGGCGAACTGGATATTGATGAGGCCGCGTACCTGTAGCGCACGCGCCAGCACGCGCGTGTAGTGGCGCATCGTTTCCAGATGCTCCTCGGCGATCCTGATCGGCGGCAGCACACACGAAGAGTCGCCCGAATGTATCCCCGCTTCTTCGATGTGCTCCTGAATCCCGGCGACGACGCAGCCGCTTTCGTCCGCGAGCGCGTCCACGTCGAACTCTGCGGCGCGCTCAAGAAACTTATCGATCAGCACGGGCCGTTCGGGCGAAGCCGCGACGGCCGTGCGCATGTAGTCATCAAGCGCCTTCTCGTCATAGACAATCGCCATCGCCCGCCCGCCAAGCACGTAAGAGGGGCGCACGAGCACCGGATAACCGATGCGCTCCGCCTCTTTGATCGCTTCCGGGCTTGAGGTGGCCGTGCCGTTCTCCGGCTGCGGCACGCCGAGTTTGCGCAGGAGCGCGCCGAAGCGTTTCCGGTCTTCGGCCAGATCAATGCAGTCGGGCGACGTGCCGATGATCGGCGCGCCCGCCGCCGACAGTCGCTCCGCCAGATTCAAAGGCGTCTGTCCGCCGAATTGCACGATGATACCTTCGGGGCGCTCCGCGTCCACGATGTTCATCACATCCTCGAACGTGAGCGGCTCGAAATAGAGCCGGTCGCTGGTGTCGTAGTCGGTCGAGACGGTTTCGGGATTGCAATTGACCATGATCGTCTCGAAGCCCGCCGCGCGCAGCGCAAAACTGGCGTGACAGCAGCAGTAGTCAAACTCTATCCCCTGCCCGATGCGATTCGGGCCGGAGCCAAGGATCATGATCTTGCGCGCGTTCGTCGGCTGCGCCTCGTCCTCTTCTTCGTAGGTCGAATAAAGATACGGGGTGGAGGATTCAAACTCCGCGCCGCACGTGTCCACGCGCTTGTAGACGGGCACGATCCCCAGTCGCTTGCGATGGGCGCGCACCTCGTCTTCCGTGCGCCCCGTCAGATAGGCCACGCGCCGGTCTGACAATCCGGCCTCTTTGGCAGCGCGCAGGGTTGCGGCCGGAATCTCTGCCAGTTCGTGCCCCTCGATCTCGTCCTGCGTGTGCATCACGTCCTGCAACTGCGCGAGAAACCAGGGGTCAATCCCCGACAGACGGTAAATCTCGGCAATCGGTACGTCGTGCTGCAAAGCATAGGTGATGTAAGAGAAGCGCTGCGAGTTGGGGCGCGCGAGTTTGCGCTGCAACACGTCTGCGGGCACGTCCGTGAGCCGCAAAGGGCTGACCGCTTCAAGCGAACGCAGGCCCTTGAACAGCGCCTCCTTGAACGTGCGCCCGATGGCCATGACTTCGCCGACCGACTTCATCTGCGTGCCGAGCACGTCCTCCGCCTCGCGGAATTTTTCAAAGTTCCACTTGGGAATCTTCGCCACCACATAGTCAATCGTCGGCTCGAACGAGGCGGGCGTCTTCTGCGTGATGTCGTTCGGGATTTCGTCGAGCGTGTACCCGATGGCGAGTTTGGCCGCGATCTTCGCAATCGGGAAGCCGGTCGCCTTCGACGCCAGCGCGGACGAGCGCGACACGCGCGGGTTCATTTCGATGACGCGGATCGCGCCGTCGCGCGGATTGACGGCGAACTGTATGTTCGAGCCGCCCGTCTCGACGCCGACCTTGCGTATGATCTTGATCGACATGTCGCGCAGGCGTTGATACTCAACGTCGGTTAGCGTCTGCGCGGGCGCGACCGTGATCGAGTCGCCCGTGTGGACGCCCATCGGATCAAAGTTTTCAATCGAGCAGATGATGACGACGTTATCCTTCAGGTCGCGCATCACTTCCAGCTCGAACTCTTTCCAACCGAGGATCGATTCTTCGATCAAGACCTCGTGCATCGGCGACGCCGCCAACCCGGCCCTCACGATCTCTTCATACTCTTCGGGATTAAAGGCCGTCCCGCCGCCCGTCCCGCCGAGCGTGAACGAAGGCCGGATGATCGCCGGGTAGCCGGTCTCTTCGACGATCCGCTCGGCGTCGGCCCACGTGCGCGCGAAGCCGCCGCGCGGCATCGGCAGCCCCGCCTCCTCCATCGCCTGCTTGAACAACTGCCGGTCTTCCGCGACCTTCACAGCCTCGCGCTTCGCGCCGATCAACTCGACGCCGCATTCATCCAGCACGCCCGTGTCCGCGAGCGCGATGGCGAGATTGAGCGCCGTCTGCCCGCCGACGGTCGGCAGGAGCGCGTCGGGCCGCTCTTGCCTGATAATCGCGGTCACGGATTCAACCGTCAGCGGCTCGATGTAGGTGCGGTTGGCCGTCTCCGGGTCGGTCATGATCGTCGCCGGGTTCGAGTTGACGAGCACGACCTCGTAGCCTTCAGCGCGCAGCGCCTTGCAGGCTTGCGTGCCTGAATAGTCGAACTCACACGCCTGCCCGATGACGATGGGGCCGGAGCCGATGATCAGTATCTTGTGTATGTCGGTGCGTCTCGGCATCTAGGGTCGTACACAGTTCCGCAGCATGTTTTCTTTTTTCATCCCGGCGAGTCGAAGCATTATACATAACGTGCCCGCACAGCACGAATAGACTGTCCCGTAGCGGCGCAGCAACTTACCATGCGCGGCAGCTTTTTCGGTTTTAACCTGCCGCCGCGTGCAGCGCTCTTTAGAATCCCGGTTTTTGCAGCGTGGGCGGCCCGGTCGCAACGTAGCGCATGTGCTTGACCTGCCCGCTGATGGTCTTGCTCATGGCGTCAGGCGCACCATAGGGGTGATTAACGTCCATGATAAAGATGGTTTCCGGCACGTAAGAATAGAGAGACAGATCAACCGTGTCGCCGGTCGCGCCTCTAAGCTGGCGCATCCTTTCTTCGTTCTGCCAGTAGTATCTGGTGGCCCGCCCGCTAATGAGATCTTGATACGCGGTGGTGCAGATGCTTCTGGTTCTAAGCATGGACAGCGCCTGTCGTGCCTGATTTACGGACGGCGCGGCCGTGCCGCCGGGTTTCAATTCAAAGCCGGTCAAGAGGAACAGGCCGATGAAGGCGGCGAGCAGCCCCGTCAACCATTTCGGGATGTAAAAATTGATCGCTCTGGGCGCTAAGTCTACGAAGAGGATTGTCAGGCCGAAGAACCAGCACAGCACAATGCTGTAGACGTAGGCATTCTTCAGGCGATAGGGCAGGCTGTTCACGCTCACGCCGAGCGCACTAAAGAGCGCGACGTTCGGGACGGTGATGATGCAGCACAAAGCCAACAGCACCCAGTACCAACGCAGCCCCGCGAGGAACCCGAGCGGCTGCGCGAGCCGTTCACGATTAGCCTGCAAAAAAAGAAGATAAAGCGCGCTGGCGAGCAGCAGCGGTGTCGTGGTCAGCAACTCGACCAGAAAGTAGCAGGTCAAGCCGAGTGAACCGAGCGCCACGTCCAGCAAGTGAAAGACCGTGCCGTTATGTCTGATGCGGGTGAAATTGCCGGGCGCAAAAAGCGCGAGCAGACCGAACAGCACGCTCGCCGCAAGAAAGATTAAGCCCGCCGGATAAAGCTGCCTGAACCTGACGACGTGAAAAAAGTTGAGCGCGCCGTAGATGGCGATCATGAAGAGGATAGAGATTTCGTTCAGCCCGGCCAGAAAGCCGAGCAGGAGGACGATGCCGCCTGAGATCAGGAGTCTGCCGGCAGAGGTCGGCGCGCGCCGAAGTTTGATGTTGAGGGCGAAGATCAGCAGCGAGACGAACACGCCGCCGAGATACTGCATGTTTGTCGCCAGCCAGTAGAAGCCGGTCGTGATATCGGGCGTGAGGCTGACCAGAAAAACATACACGCTAGCGCTGAGCGTAAACAGCACTTTGCGGCTGAGCGCCGGGTCGAAGAGTGTCTTGAAGAAATAGAAGAGGCAGCCGAAGCCGGCGCAGAATACGACGACGGGCATGATGCGATATGCGAGCCACCAGTTGCCGTGTACCGCTAACAGGCTTTGTAGAAAAAATGAGGAATAGCGCCCCGTCCAATGGAAATACTGCGATTTGGTTGCGCCGAGCACGCCTAATTCCTGTGCCCTGACGAAAGTTTTAAAGTCATCCCCGCTCGGATAATTGTACTGCGCCAGCCACAACAAGGGGAAGAAGTAGAAGCTGAGCAGCCCGCCGGCCAGCCAGTGATGCCGCTCTCTGATCTGCGCAAACCGCATTCGGCGCTCGGTGCTCCGCATTAACTTAACGCTGCCAACCCGCTCTGACATGAAGCCGACCCGGTGATACTTCCGCCACGTTCCTGCGCCGACGGCGCAGGCGATATTCACGAGCTTTCGCTGAGCGTGTACTCGAACTCGTATGAATGTTTGCCTGCGGCGATCTCGATCATCATCCGGCCGCTGAGACCCACAAGCTCGCCCGTGCCTGAATCCGGCACGACCGTTATGCTCAACTGCGGCGTCCCGCGCATCATCGTGCCTGTGTGCTGAAGGGCGAACGTGCCGCTGCGCCCGGCGAGCGTGCCGCTCACCTGTTCCATTGCGACGTAACCGCCTGAGCCACTAGCGCCGGGGCCGACGGCGAGCATCTCGCCCCGGCTGGTCGCTTCAAGGTCGCCGTGAAACTGTTTGTCAAATATCATCCGGCTGACGCCTGTGCCGGCAGAGTCAGCGCCCTGCGCCTGCGGGGTCAACTTCACTTCAAACGTGCCGCTTGCATGATTCATCACGAGCGTCTCCTTCCGTACTCACCTGAAGAACATTTGCCTTCAGGCGACGATAAGACCTTTTCCGGCAAAAGAGCAAACAGGCTAAGCGATACAGAAAAATCCGGCGCGCACGGAAAGGCTTCGCACCTTAAGACGGTTAGTCGTGGCTCGCTGCCAGACTGGCGGAGAAAGGGCCGACTCCGGATGAAAGTCGGCCCTTTCCGTTATGAGCACGGGCCTGCGCGGGCCCCGTGCTGTTTCTGTTGAGAGCGTCTCATGATGCAGGCGTCTGCAAATGACATGAGGACGACTGTGTTACTGTCGGATCAAGTTTAAGAATGCTTACGGGCCGGACGCTTATGTTGCGCCGACGCAGCGCATACGTATTTGCCCGCCCGCGCACAGAGATACCAGTGCGCGCTTATTACTGCGCCAACCGGAATTAAGTTGTGCTGACGGACGCTTGACGTGGTGCTTATGAATGACGACGGTCGGGCCGTTCTAGCGTCGGCCCGCAAAGCCGTTGCTGCCGTTGTCGAGTGGGCGAGAGAGTAGCAGATGCAAGGGACAGTTGTTAAGCCTGTCTCAGCGTTTCCTTCAAGCGTTAGCGCGCGCGGGCGGCAACCAACGGTTTCTTGAGCACCGGCGCGGCCGGCTTTTGCTTCTGATCCTGCGCGGTCACGTTCACGCTCGGCACGGGCTGATAGATGTAACTGTTGCGGGCGCGCACGGCCACGTCTGTCCGGGTCACACGCACGCGTATGCGCCGACGTTCGCCAACGTGCCCGTGCTGCTGCGGGTAGTAGCCCAGACTGTACTGCCGGCGCAACTCTTCGGCGATGTGGCTGAAAACCTGATCGAGATCGCGCAGGTCGCGGCTCGCTTCATAGAATCGTCCGCCCGTCACGTCCGCAAGCTCGTGCAGATAGCGCGCGCCGCGTGCGTAGGCCTCGCGGCTCGCTCCGCCGCCGCCGGTGTTGGTGGTTGGGCCGGGCAGAGGGAGCGGCAGCCGGCCGAGTATGCCGGGCAGACGTGGGGCGCGCTGCGCGGGGCCGTTGTCGCTGGCCGGATCGTATGTGTCGTAGCGGATCGGGTAGATGAGCGCGTCGAGTTCTTCGGCGGTGCGGACGGTGTCCTCGTAGGTCGCTTTGCTGCTGCTGCGCGCGTCCACGCCGTCGGTGAACAGTACGATGGCCTTGCGCCCCTGTATGCGCTTCAGATGCTTGGCCATCATGGCGCTCATTGCGTCATAAAGGTGTGTGCTGAGGCCGCGGCCGACATCGTCAATTGCTTTCTTGATCTTCTGCCGGTCGCCGGTCGCCTCAGAGTGGATCGTGAGACCGCCCGCGAACGACGTGACCATCACCTGATCTTCGGGGCGCAGTTGCGCGACAAAGGCGTGCGCCGCCCGCCGGATGCGGCCTAACTCCCGCCAGACGGAACTGCTCGTGTCGAGCATGAGCACGACGGTGAAAGGCTTCTCGACGGCCGCGAAGTAGGCGATCTCCTGTTCAACGCCGTCTTCGTAGATGCGGAAATCTTCCTTGCGCAGATCGGGAATATAGCGCCCGTCTCGATCCGTGATGCTCACTGGAATCGTCACCAGCGTCGTCTCGACGCGCACCACCTCACCCTCATCCACCTCTTCGCGCGTCGCCGTAGGCTTTGGCTGTTGCGCGGCCCGCCGTTCGCGCGTCTGCGCGGGGCTGCCGGTTGGCAGCGAGAAGCAGAGGCAGAGGCACGCAAGCGTGGCAGCAGTCCGGCTAATCATGTTGTCCTCCGTAGACCAAGCGGCAGCGTTCGGGCACGAGCGAGGCGATGACTCTGCCGGTTAAGACGCAGACGGCGGACAAAACGTTACTTTGTGCGCGGCCGATCAGCCATAGATTATTTCAGCGGCCAACCGTCGTGCTGCTCAATCTCCTGATCGATCTCGGCCATCAGGCTGATGGTTTCGGCGAGCGCAGCGACGACGCGGAGGTAATGGCGCTGATCGTCGTAGATGAGCGTGCGCCCTTTGCGGTCTTTGAGCCACTTGTTTGCGACCTGATAGCCGCCCACGTAGAAGGCCCGGACGGCGGTCGGGACACCGTCTAGCGCGCGTGCCCTGTGCTTTTGTAAGATGGGCGCTTCATGACCAACGCGAAAACACTCCCGCTCTGGCTGTTCCCCGTCGCTTATCTGATTCACGCGGTCGAAGAGTTCTTCGGCGGCGCTGGTCTGCCGCTCACGCCGCACCGTATGCGCGGCTTCAATCTGACGCCGATGCAGTTCATCGTGATCAACTGCACGGCGTGGCTGCTGCTGCTCGTCGGCCTCGCGGTGGCGCGGCGGCGCGGCTTCCCGCACCTGTTGCTGCTCATCCTCGGCACGATCTTTCTGGTGAACGGACTGCTCCACGTGCTGACGGCGCTGCGCACCGCCGCGTACACGCCGGGTCTCATCACCAGCCCGCTCGTCTTCATCCCGCTCGGCGCGCTCACGCTCTATCGCCTGCGCGGCGACATGTCGCTCCGCCGCTACGGCATGGGGGTCGCGCTCGGCGCAGGCATACACCTGCTCATCTCTCTGCTCGCGCACAACGGGCGCAACTTGTTCGGTAGTTAAACAGAATTAAGCCGGAGAGCGTGCCGACGGCGGCGACGCGGGGCGGGTTAGGGCTGCTGCGTATCGAAGCGGCGGCGGTAGTCTTCGCCGTCGAGTTGGACGGTTTTGCACATCTCGTAGAGACGCGAGCGGAGGCGCACGCCGATGCGGTCTTCGAGCGTCTCGTCGGTGGCGGCGCGGCGCGCGTCCGAGTAGTTGGTGGTGAAGATAGTGAGGCGACGGTCGTTGTAGCGCGTGCCGATGATCTGCATCATCGTGTCCCTGACCCAGTCGGTCGGTTTCGACGCGCCGAGTTCATCAAGCACGAGCACTTCCGCCTGATAGACGGGCGCGAGAACTTTCAACTCGGAAGTTTTCGAGATCGGATTGTAAGAGTCCTGTATCTCTTTTAGCAGCGTGCCGAACTCGTAGAACAGACACGGCACGCCCTTCTCCATCAGCCCGCGCAGAATCGCCACCGCCAGATGCGTCTTGCCGACGCCGACCGGCCCCATCATCAGCAAGCCGCGCCCGTCGCCCGGCGGCGCGTATTCGCGCACCAGCCGGAAAGCGTAATTGAACGCCTTGAGTTGCGAGCCGTTGTTCGGCGCAGGGAAAAAGTTGTGCAGCGAACACTCGTCATAGCGGCGCGGGATGCGCGAGGCTTCGATCAGTTTGGCCGGATTCGGCTGCTCACGACAACTACAGCGGCGCGCGCCCTTGCCCGCGACGATCTCCATGCCGCTGCCGTAACAGACGGGGCACGTAGCTGGCCCGGCGTCGCCCGTCGGGCGCGCGCTCTCAAAGGGGAGCGCGGGCGTCTGGTCGCCGCGACGTTCGGGCACGGCGCGTAGTGGCAGCTTTTTGGCGTTGTCGGACGACATCCTGCTCGATTTGGTAAGTGCTTAAAACCGGGTGGCGCGAGAACGCGTCAGGTAAGACTTGTGATCCTTTTTGACTCCCTAAAAAATTTTTCAATTCCGGGGGCCGGCGCGGATTATAGCACCGGAGCCAAAGATTGCAAGCCAGAGTTTTTTAAGGGCAGAAGTCAGAGGTTAGAGGTCAGAAGTTAGAGGTTAGTCAAAACTTTTTCTGCGACTGACCTCTAACCTCTAACCTCTTCCGCTTGGCCCGTGCGTAGCGACTCGCGTATGCGGAAGGTGGCGCGCGTCGTCGCGGCCAGTTCCGCGAGCGAGATAGGTGCGGGCGCATCGCCACGCACCAGTGCGCAGACGGCGCGTACTTCTTCAGCCTGCCCCTTGTCCTGTGCGCGCAGTTTGATCTCTTCTGCGCGCCCGTTGCGATAGAGGGTGGCGCGGCGGAAGTCTTCGAGGACGAAGGTGCGCGCCGCGCCGAAGATTTCGATGCGCTCTTTCGGCAGCGCCGCGTCGCCTTCGGCTAGATATGCAATCGTGCCGTTCGAGCCGTCGGCGAAGCGCAAGGTGATGACGACCGAATCGTCGTCCACGATCTCGTGGCTGCGCGCCGCGACACTTTCGGCGAAGACGCGCACGGGCGGCGCATCCGTCAGGTATTGCATGAAGTCAACGAAGTGACAGACTTCGCCGATGATGCGGCCGCCGCCCGTCTGTTCGTCCTGTATCCAGTGGTCGCGCGCGATGCGCCCGGCATTGACGCGATAGATGATAGAGAGCGGCGCGCTGGTGTCTGCGAAAAACTCTTTGGCTTTACGCGCGAGCGGTGCGAAGCGGCGATTGAAGCCGACGACGAGCCGCGCCTCTGCCTGCTGTGCGGCGGCCGCGAGCACGTCGTCGAGTTCCGCGTCCGAGAGCGCCAGCGGTTTCTCCACGAATACGTGCCGGCCCGCGCCGAGCGCGGCAGTCGTCAATTGCGCATGCGTGTCGTGGCGCGTGGCGATGACGACGAGGTTGGTGGCCGGATCGTTGACGACTTCGTCGGCGCGCGCGGCGCAGAGCCGGAAACCGTATTTCGCACCGATGTCGCGCGCCGAGACGCCCGACGCGGTGGCAATCGCCTGAAACTCCGCGCCGGCCGCACGCAACTGCGGCAGCAGAAACTTGCGCGCGTAACTGCCCGCGCCAATCAACCCGACGCGGACAACACCATCCGCCACGACCGCGCCCGGCCTTTGCGTCGTCGCCAGTTCGACGCGTGTTGCCAGCGCGCGCTCGTGCGGGTATGTGAGCAGCACGCCGAGGTGTGGCTCGTGCGTGTCGCCCGCGATCAGGTCGTAAGCATGTGCGCCCTGCTCGATGGGAAAGCGGTGTGTGATGAGATGCGCGACGCGGACGCTGCCGACGGCGACGAGGTCTAGGAAGGCTTCGACGTTGCGCGCTTCAGTCCAACGCACGTAGGGAAAGGGATAGTCGTGCCCGCGCTCCTCGTACTCTGCGTCGTAACGACCGGGGCCGTAGGACATCGAGACCTTCAACGTCAGTTCGCGCTCGTAGTAAAGCTCGCGCGGCACGTCCATGCCGACCAGCCCGACGGCCACGACGCGCCCCTTCAGACGCGAGCAGCGCCCCGCCAATTCAATCGGCTGGTTCGAGCGCGTCGCCGCCGTGACGATGACTGCGTCCGCGCCGCGCCCGCGCGTCCATTCTGCGATGCGTCGCCCGGCGTCCTCGTCCGGCGCGCAACCGTCGGCCGCGCCGTGCTCTTTTGCGAGCGCGATCTTGCGCTCATCGAGGTCTACGCCAAAGACGCGGCAACCGTTCGCCCTGAGCAGTTGCACCGTGAGTTGACCGAGCAGACCTAAGCCGATGACGACGCAAGCTTCGCCGAGTGTCGGTTCAGCGAGCCGCACGCCTTGCAGCGCAATTGCGCCGAGCGTGCCGAACGCGCCCGCCTCGAAGTCCACGCCGTCGGGCAGCAGCACGCACAGGTTCTGTGGCACGGAGAGCAACTCAGCGTGGGCCGCAAAGGGATGACCGGCGCACGCCACGCGGTCACCGACGCTGAAGCCGCGCACCTCGTCGCCCACGCCGACGACGATGCCGGCGGCGCTGTAGCCGAGCGGCGCGTCGGCGTCCAGCTTTGCGCGCACGGCGTTGTAAGCGGCCGTCACGCCCTCGCTCTGTGCCTTGCGCACGACTTGGCGCACAAGGTCTGGGCGCTCACGCGCCTTGCCCAACAGGCTCTTGCGCCCAAGTTCGACCTTCATGCGCTCCGTGCCCGCGCTGATGAGCGAGGCGACGGTACGCACGAGCACGCGCCCGCGCTGCGCGGCCGGCGCAGGCACGTCCGCGACCGTCACCGCGCCGGTCTTCATGTTTTGTAGAATCTGTTTCATGCAAGGCGGGCCAAGGGGCGCGGCGCGCGCTTCAGTAAGCTCTGATCAGCAGGTCGAGCAACAGGGCCAGCCCGGTGAGCACCGCGAGCGACAGCACAAGGATATGCGGCCAGCGCAGGACGTAACGACGACAGGCCCGGCAGCGTGTGCCGAAGCTGCGCAAAGGTCTATGACAGTATGGACACTTTGCCATCGAGGAGTTGCGCGGGAGCGCCGCCCGCCAGCATGCCACGATCTAAAAGCACTGATCAAGCGACGACGCGCCTACTGCGTGCCATGCCGACGGCGCAAGCAAACGCGTCGCGTTATGTTATATTATGCGGGTCGCTCGAACCACTAAATAATTATGCTGTCCCGACTGGTGCTTGCTCGCTAACGCCCGGCGGGGGTGTGTCCCGTTCGATATGAATTTCATTCAGGCGCTTTTGCAGAAGTTGGGCGGCCAACGCGCCGCGCAGCCACGCCGCATGCCTCTGCGCGTCTTGCTCCTTGACGACGACGAGCGCCGTCACGAGTGGTTTGTACAACGCTTCGCGGGCGACAAACTCGACATCGCCGTAGAACCGACGCGCGCCATCGAACTGCTTAACGCGCACACTTACGACGCCATCTTTCTCGATCACGATCTGCTGCCCGAACACTATCGCACGACCAATCCGAACGACGACGAGCGCACCGGCTATGCCGTCGCCGCGTGGCTCGCCGCCCGCCCCGAGGTGCAACCGTCCACCACGATCATCGTACACACGCGCAATGCCAACGGCGCGCTCAGAATGGTGCAGGAGATGCGCGCCGCCGGTCGGCGCGCCGAGTACGTGCCGTGGACGCGCCTGCCCGAACAGATCAGAAACTACTGGCAACGCTAACGCGGCTAGAGCAGCCAGCGTTAGTTGTACGCCGTCGCCAAATGCGCGGCGCGCACACGCCACAGGAAGCGGCTTGCGAGCCACGCGCGCAGTTCGCGCAAACGCGCACGCAACCAGCGAGCGCGGCGCTGGCTGCGCCTGCTGGTGCTGCTCTGCGGCGGTTCGGCCGGTGCGCCGATGTTGGCGGGCGCTAGTTCCGCCAGCGGCAAGGGCTGTGCGATCAGTTCGATCTCGCGGTCGGCGTCGAGCGGCAGGCGACGAAAGCGGTCGAGCGGCACTTCATTGTTGTAGCGCCGGATGCGGTCGTTCAACTCTGCCACCTGCTGCCGGAACGTGGTCAGCGCCTTGCGCCAACGCACCTCCGCCTGCGGTCGTTCGTGCCCGGCGTAGCGCGCGCGCTCGGCCCGCGCCCAGGAGCGCGCGAGTTCGGTGCGCAGCCGCTCGGCTTCCTGCGCGATCTCTTTCTGCTCCTGAATCCAAGGCAGGGTGAAACCGTTGTTGCGCAGCAGGCGGTGGCCCATGCGTAGCGTCGGGTCTTCAAATGGATTATCGTCGTCGAGTTTGAGCGGCTCGCCTTTGCCCGGCAGGTTGTCGAACGCGCCCTCCTCGAAAGCCTGCCTGATCTTCTCTTCCACCAGACGTTGCAACTTGTCCACGTTCGTTCCTCCTCCCCTATCGTTGACATGCTAATGAAACGTGCGTGCTTAACCCAATGCTTACGCAGAAGCGCGCCCGCCGGTTCTGACTAATCGGTGCTGACGCATGTTACTCGTTCGCTTGTGCGCCTGTGCTAAACTCGCGGCCCGACGCATTCAAGCTTGTGGCGCAAACCGGGCGGAGCGCCCGCGCCGTAAGCTTGCCGTATTGAAGGGATCACATGATGAAGCTGACGGGTGCTTTGCTCAGGTTGAGCTTTGGGCTATTGCTTTGTGCCGTGAACGCGGCCGTGTTCGGGCAGAGCGTCGAACAGGCGCAGGCGCTGCTGAGCCGGCCGCAGGTCGCCGCGGCTTTCACGGCCGTTGACAAAGACCGTGACCGCATCCTGCGTGAATGGACGGCGATCACAGAGATCAACGCGCCTTCCGGGCATGAGCGCGAGCGCGCCGCCTATCTCGAAAAAATCCTGCGCGGCTACAAACTCGCCAACGTGCATTACGACGCGGCCGGCAATCTCATCGCCGTCCGCAAGGGCACGGGCGGCGGCCCGGCCGTCGTCTTCGACGCCCACATGGACACGGTCTTTCAACCCGGCTTGAAGATCAAGGCGACCGTGCGCGACGGGCGCATCTACGCGCCCGGCATCGGCGACGACACACGCAACATCGAGGCGTTGCTCGCCACCATCCGCGCGTTGAACGATGCGAAGATCAAGACGAAAGGCGATCTCATCTTCGTCTTCACGGTCGAGGAAGAGACTTCGCTCGGCGGTGCGAAGGCATTTGTTAACGAGAACAAGGGGCAGATCGATCACTACGTTGCGCTCGACGGCGGCTACGAGAATTTCACTTACGGCGGCATCGGCATCAACTGGTATCGCCATCACTTCATCGGGCCCGGCGGGCACACGCGTTCCGCCACGCCGCCCTATTCCGCCACGCTGCCGCTGGCGCGCGCCATCCAGCGCATCTACGAGCTAAACGTGCCGCGCAATCCGTCGTCCAATCTGAACATCGGCATGCTCGGCGGCTCTGAGGTCGTGAATGCGAAGGCGGCCGATGCGTGGTTCACCGTTGACTTGCGCTCGACGAGCAACGAGGTGATCGCTGAACTGGAAAAGAAGATCGCGACCATTTTGAAAGAAGAGGCGGAGCGTGCCGGGATGACGGTCAAGACCGAAGTGATCTCTTCGTCGCCGTCGGCGCAGATACCGGGTCATCGTGATTCGTTCTTAGTGAAAACCGCGCTGGCCGTCCATCATGCAATGGGCTTCAACAACCAGCCGACCATAACGGGGTCGAACAATTCGAGCGCGGCGCTGCTCGCGGGTATTTCGTCGATCTCGACCGGCGCGGGGCCCTGCGACGACTCGCACGCGCTCACGGAGAATTGCGAGATCGAGCCGTTTTATAAAGGCATCAAGAAGATTTTGCTGTTGGAGTTGGCGCTCGTCGAGTTGAGCGAGTAGGCGAACGTCCGGCGCGGGCCGCAGGCTTGTCTGGCCGAAGGCCCCCGTCAGGATTTACGGGCTTGCTTCTTCTTCTGCTGCTGCTTGGCGTTCGCCTCGCCGCGCATCACGCCGTCGCCCTTGCCTAAGCCTTCGGTCGCAAACGTGATCTCGGAGTTGACCTCGCCGCCAATGAGGACGGCTGCGCCCGTCAGGTAGAACCAGAGCATGAGGATGATGACCGCGCCGAGCGAGCCGTAGGTGGCGCTATAAGAATTGAAGTAGTGCAGGTAGAGGCGGAAGGCGAAGGAGACGAGCAGCCAGAGCACGACGGCGAGCACTGCGCCGGGCGAAACCCACGTCCAGCGCCGCTGCCCCTTCAAGTCCGGCGCGACGTAGTAGATGAGCGAGAAGGCGAGCAGCACGAAAGCGAGCACGATCGGCCATTGCAAAATCTTCCACGCCAACGTGAAGGCGCGGCCGGCCATCTGATGCGCCGCGATGGCATCGGCGATGTGCCCGCCGAAGAGGACGAGGACGAGAGCGGCAAGGATGAGCACGGAGAGGCCGATGGTCAGCAGCATCGCGACGAGCCGCACCTTCCACCACGAACGCGTCTCTTTCACTTCATAAGCCACGTTGAGCGCCTCGCAGATCGCGCCCATGCCATTGGACGCCGCCCAGAGCGTCGCCAGCAAACCGAAGGAGAGTTTGCCGCCGCTGCTTGCCGCGCTCACTTCGTCAACTGTTGTTTGGATGAGTGCGCTGGCTTGGCCCGGCATCACCGTGAACAGGAAGCGCAGCATCTCGCTGCGCAACTCAGTGCCGGCCTGCGCGAAGTAACCGAGCAGCGAGGTGAGAAACAGCAGCAGCGGAAAGAGCGCGAGCAGGAAGTAGTAAGAGAGTTGCGCGGCGCGGCCGAAGATGTCGTCGTCCATGATCTCAGCGCCGACGCGCTTGGCGAGTTGCGGCCAATTCAGCCCGCCCAGTTGCCACAACGACGCTGCCATACCCGC
>DASVQA010000106.1:0-55809 GCA_036389375.1 Pyrinomonadaceae bacterium
CTTTGGCGCGGCGGCGCAAACTCCTTAGATGCGCCGCCGCGCAGGTTATTAGTTTACTGCGCTTGACTCGCGGCAGCCGTGCGCTCGGTGGCTTGCAGCATCATGTAGGGCAGTTGGCGGACGCCGACGCCCTGCGATGCGCTATCCACGAAGAAGTAGTACACGCCCGCCTGCGGCACTTGCAAGTTCAACTCGTAGACGCCCGCGCCGACCGAGCGCGCATAGTCGCGTTTCTGCCAGATGCCGGGCGCAAGCGAGGTCAGCACGCGCACGTCCTGCAAGCCTTCTTTCGGCTGCTTCGTCACGGGGTCGGTTAGTTTGAAGCGCAGCGTATAGTTCGTCTGTGCTTGCAGCGGCTTGTCGCGGTTCAGAAACTCGATCTGAAGCGCAGCCGCACGCTCGTGCTTGACGGCGGGGTTCACGACGGCGCGCGCCGAGAAGCAATCGGAGATGCGCGGCTGGTCGAGCAGGAACGCGACATCATAATCGCCGCTCGCAGGCAGGCGCACGTTGGCGCGATATTGACCGGGCGCAACTTCGCGCAGCGAGCGATCCACGATCATCACGGCGCGCGGGTCGCGCTTGTAGTTCTGGAAGCTGCCCATCGGCGCGGACATGCCTTCCTGATAGTAGTAGATCATCTTGTCGGCCGGGTTGGCCACGAGCACGGACGTGCCTTCGGGCGTCGGCGTCATTACGTCGGCGCTGCTTGCCAGCGTGCGCGCATCGCTGGGCGCAAACTGCCCGGCGGGAAACTTGAGCAGGTCGATCTCTTTGCCGATGGTAGCGAGGCGAATCATCGTGACTTCGGTTGCGCCCGCAGGGCGGATGTAAGCGAACTCGTCGGTGAAAGTGATGCGGTCGGGCGTCTTGCCGATCTCGATGGACTGGACGAGCCGATTGGTCGAGGCGTCGAAGATGCTGAGGCCACCGCTCGCCGGATTGAGCACGAAGCCGTAGCGGCCGCCGGGCGCAAAACGCACCGTCTGCACGCCGGGCTTCAAGGCCATGCGCGTGACGATCTGCTGCGCCGTCGCGTCCACGACCGTGATCTGCCCGTCGCCCTCGCTCGTCACGTAGAGCATCTTGCTGAGCGGCGAAATGGCCACGTCCGAGATGCCCGCGCCGATGGGTAAGTCTTTGAGCTTGGCGAGGCGCTGCACGTCAATCACGGAGAGCGTGCCGACCGCGCGGTTGGTGACGAAGGCAAAGCGGTTGTCGGCGCTAAAGGCGATCTCGTGGTGGCCTGCGCCCGTCGGAATCTGCGCGACGACCTTAAAGGTCTCCGCATCGATGACGGTGACGCCGCTCGTCGCGCCGTCGTCCGTCGCCGCCCATAGATATTTCTCGTCGGGTTGCAGGCGCACGCGCATAGGCTTTGCGCCGGTCTCGACGTTGCTGACGACCTGCCAGGTGTTCGTGTCAACCACCGCCACCTGATTGATCGCGGGCATCGAGACGAACAGACGCTCGCGGTCGTCGGTCTGCGCCCAGTCTTCACCGGGACTCTTGAGGAAAACGAGCGTGACGAGTTTGCTGCCACCGAAGCCGAGCAGCGGATCGATGACGGAGATGTTCGCCTCCTGATTGAGCGCGAGCACGTAATAGGCGTTCAGATCAACGTCGGGGCGCGCGCGCAGGCTGCCCGTCAGGTACGACTGAATCTTCTCGTGGCACATCTTGGCGTCGGGCGCTACGCCTTCGCGGTGGCTGAGCCAGACGGACGGGCGCACGCCCGCGAGCGGATTCTTCGTCGCCGTGTCGGTGATCTTGAAACGCACGATGGCGTCTTCATCTTCCATCAACTCGGCGGCCTTTGCGCTCGGCGTGGTCTTGTCAATCGTAAATTCCACCTCAATGCCCTGTCCGACGAATCGTTGGGGCCCGCGCGCTGTTGTCTCTTTGGGCTGCGCGGTGGTGGCGGTGGCGGTTTGCGTCTGCGGTGCGGGGGTGGTGGTCTTATCCTGCGCGGCGGCAGGCGCGATAAAACTGGCGATTAGTAAGGCACTTGTCAGGAGATAGCGTGTCATTTTCTTTAATAGCTCCGGGGCAGCAGGTCAAGCTCAGGGTGTCACGAGCAAAGGAGGCGCGGGCGACTTCATCTCGGGAGAAAGCCGCCCGCGCGCATCACGCTTTAACGGGTGATGGCCTTGAGGTCGCGCATCGTGCTGCAAAACGAGCGGACGGAAATGTGTGCATCGTTGGCGTAATCGAGAACGGCGCTGCGTAGTTCGGGCGCGTCGGCAAAGACGAAGACGGTGCGGCCGTTGTTTCGTTTGATGTTCTCGATATTGAACGCGCGGCAACGGAGAAAACTGGCGAGTGTCAGATCGCTGGTCTCAAACACTGGTCGGGCCGGGGAGGGATTCATCGTTTCTTTCATCATCCTTTCGCTCTTGATAGCGACCAAAGGTTTAGTTGTCAAGGGGCATACTTCGAGCCGGCCCGCGCACGCAGGCGGCGCACCGGACGCGTGACCGCTCGGACAAGCCCCTTGCCTGTGCGTTGCGGTCTTGGGGAGACGCTGGTTGTTAACGGGAGTGCGAGATATGTTTGCCGATTTGGGCGCGGCCGGCGACGATGCACTCCCCCAAGCGCATGCGCCGGCCGCTCCGTTCGACCCCTAGAGAGTTAGCGAGGTCGAGCACTGAAGGACAAGCTTAGAAGCAGGCCGTCCCGCTCTGCGTGGCCAACTGATTAATGCAGTTGATGGCGGCGTCGGCATCGGTGAGCAACTGGCTGCCGGTGACGAGCGGCGCACCGTTGGCGTCCGTCGGGTTCTGATTGATCTGACCGGCGGCGATCAACTGATTGATCTTGGCCTTGAAGTCGTTGAGCTTCTGGATGGAGTCGCAGAACTTGGCGCGGTCGAGCGAAAGCGATGCGTTGTCGAGCTTGGCGACGAGACTGGCGCGATCCTTATCGGCGCTCTTGCCGGTGATAATAACCGACTGCGTTTCGGTCTTGAGGTTAGCGATCAACTGCTGACATTCGCTGGTGGTGGAGGCGCTGACGACGGTCGCGCTGGCAATCAGGGCCAGTGCGAAGAGGGTGGCCGCGAGCATGGACTTTTTCATTGTGTGCTTCATCAAGGTTTCCTTCATTTTTATTTTTTTAGCGCGCCCCTACAAGTAGATCAGCCCAAGCGGGCTTTAATCTGGCCGATAGGTCGCATCTTCTCTTTACATGTTTTGCAACCATCGTGCCGTAGATGCCCTGTGTCAGAATCTTGCTAAAAATCAAGAAATCTTGCCTGAACCGCAAAGCACGAGGCTGGCGGGTGTTTCACCATAAAACAGACCGTCCGGCGTATGATTCATGGTGAATCATGGCGTTTTTCGCGGCAAAAATCAGAGGCGCGCGTGCTACTTCGCATAGCACGCGCGCCTCTGAGGTTAAGCGTCAAGCTTTGTGCCCGGCTTGCGGGCTGAAGCCTTACGGGGTGACGCGGAAGATGCCCCAGATGCCGTTGTCGAACTGGAAGGACGACTGCGTGCGGAACAGGTAGTCACCCGTCACGCCGCGCGCGCCGCCCGCGCCGTTCTGCAACACCGCATCGAAGTGGTTGCCCGTGCCGATGCCGAACATCGTGCCCTTCCACTCGGAGTAGACATTGTTGCCAATGTTCTTCGAGCCGTTGACGTAAGGCTCCTGCTGCCAAACGTGCCCATGCACGTTGAACACGTTGTTGCGTGCGTGCCCGCCGGACATCAACACGCGGAAGCGGACAGGCGTGCCAGCCTTCGCGGTGAAGACCGGGGTGACGGGGTCGCCGCCCACCTGCACGTTGTTGAGCGAGTTGGTAAAGTCAATCGCGCGGGTTGACTGGCTCGGATCAACGCCGGGGCCGGGTTCGCCCGGTTCCGTCCCGCCCGTGAGCGGCATGTCGGGCGCGTAGTTCATGCGCTTCCACATCGGCTCCGTGCGGTAGTTGATCGCCTTCTGACCCGAATCCTCGGCGTCCTCTTCGTTCGCAACATTCGGCACGGCTGCGGCGTCGCCCGTGCGGTCGCCGAAGCGCATGTTGATGTCGTTCTGGAACTGGACGACGAACTCGCGGAAGCTCGACGTGCCGGCCGTGACGGTCGCGGCCGAGCGGGCGGCGGCATCCTCAACCCACGTCGCGCCCTGCGGCTCGATGATGAGTGAAGCAATCGCGCCCTTGTTCGAGTGCTTGATCGGGTCGGACGAGATCAGGTTGGTTGCGCCGAACTCGACCGGCGTGGCCACAAGCGTCGTACCCGACAGCTTGATGTCGCCCGCGTACCACTTGTAGCTGACGGTCTCGCCGGGGCCGGCCGTCTGTTTGACGGGCAGACCCGTCGTCTTGTCCTTGTTGTTCGCCACGTTGAAGCCGGCGTTTGAGCCGTCGTTCGTCAACACGTCGTAGGCGAGCAACTGCGGACGCAGGCCCACTTCGTTCGACGGTTTGACCTGATTGGCGTTGAAGCCATCGACGATCATCGGCATGGTATTCCAGCCAGCGAGGTCGGGCATGTCAGCAGGCAGACGGTTCGTCAGCGTCAGACCGATACAGTCGCCCGCGTTGGCACGCAGGACGAGCGGCTCGACCGGCACGCCGGGTTTGAGTTTGCCCGTGCCGTCAAGGTCGGTGCTGCGGACGTAGAGGATCGCGGTCGGGTCAATTAACTGCCCGCCGTTACCGCCACGGTTGTTATAGACAATCGCGCCACCGGCGACGGCGTCGCGCGCCAGCACAGCCGTTACGCTGAGCTTGCGGTCGGGCGCAGTGCGCGGGCAAGTGCCGTTGAAGTCAGCCTTGTTCGTGGCCGACGGGAACTTGCCGTTGGCGTTCGTCGGCAGCGTCACCAGATCGGACTGAAGCCCCACGCTGCCGTTGTAGGTGCGTAAGAGACCCCACGCGCCGTTCCACTGCCCGTCCACCGAAGCGTCGGGCTTGTAGAGATAGTCGCTGAAAGGCGCGGTGCCCTTCACCGCCGCGGCGTTGCCGAGCAGGAACTCGAAGTGTTCGGAGATACCCATCATCTGCGAGTTCTTGTAGCCGGAGTTGTTGACGAAGGCCGGGTCTTTCGGCGTGCCCGGCTCGAAGAACCACTTCACACCGTTGATGGTGAAGTTGTGCCCTTCTTCGTGCGCGCCGACGAGCACGCGCACCTGCACCTTGTCGTTCTCATACGCACGCAGAAGCGGCGTGAACGGGTCGCCAGCCTGCACGCCGCCGGTCAAGGCCGGGTAGAACGTGGGCTGCGTGTTCAGGTCGGGGTTGGCGCGCATGATGTCCGAACGATAGATGTTCGACAGATCACCCGCGACACCGGCCGCCTGCTGGTTGGTCGCCGGGTCTTGCGCGCGCAACGCCACCGGCTCGTTGCGGTAGTTGACCGTCATCGTGCCCGGATCGGCAGCCGACACGGCCTCAGGACACGGCAGCGGAGCGCCGCCGGGGCAAACCATCGCCTTCTGGATGTTGATCGGCAGCGCGGCTTCGTCGCGCACGGGCGGGTTGATCACGTTCGCCGGGTCGGGCGTGATGCGGCCTGCGCCGTTGATGCCGCCACCGGCCTTGTAAGCCAGCGTGTAGTCGGCAAACTCAAGCATGAACTCGCGCGTGCTGTCCGCGCCGTCCGTGATGATCGCCTGCCAAGAGGTCGGCCCACCGTCGAAACGACCGCCGAGCGGTGCGCCGGTTTCGTTGTGCCGCCACGTGGAGTTCTTCGGCTCGACGACGAGACCGGCGTAGAGACCAGCCTGCTGGTGCGTCGAAGGCCCGAAGTGGTCGTGCGTGAAGACGGTGCGGAGCGTGCGATCCACGCCGTTCATGTTGAGCGTGTCGTCGGCGTACCAACGCTGAATGCTGGTGTTCGCGCCGAGCCAGTCGTCAACGCCGTTGCCGTCCTCGTCGCGGCCCGCCAGCCCGAAGTACGGGTGCGCTTTAAGCGTCAGTTGCGTCTTCGCGCCGGTCGTGGTGACAAGCCCGCCCGCCGCGTTAATCGCGTGGACGCGCTCCTGCACTTCGCCGGGGCTGAACGTGCCGTCTTCATAGTTGAAGCCGTTGCCCGCGCCGTCCGACGAGGTCACGTCGAACTTCACGAGGTGGATGTGCTGACCGATGATGTCGGTCGGTGTCCGCACCTGATAGTCGTCCAGTTCATAGACGCTCGGCGCGAGGTTGGTGTGGTTAAAGACGATGCAATCGCCCGTGTTGGCACGGAAGAAGAAAGGCTCCGGGGCGCGTGCGCCCGCGAGCGTCGGCGCAACGTCGCCCCAGAGGGTCAGGATGCGCGCCTGCGGATAGTGCCAGCCGGCCTTGTTGAACTTGAGATCAAGCTGAATGTTGGCGGCTTTGTAAACGCGCGAGTTGCCTGTGGCCGTGCCGTCGTCGGCGCGGCAGGGGTCGGCGAAAGGTGCGCCCGGCTTGGCCGGCAGACCGTTCAGTTCGTAGGTCGCGGCCGTGCCGTCGGGCTTGAAGCTCGGCACGAAGTGCTGCGCGTGGAAGTTCATCGCCGCGACTTCGTCGGGCGTGCCCGTCTCAGGCACTTGCAGCGCCTGCGCGGTCAGCAGTTCCTTGCTGAAGTCGAGCCGGTTGTGGACTTCGGTAAACGTACCACCGGTGATGACGTGACGCGGCAGACCGCCATCGTCAATCGTCTCAAGCGGCGGGTGCGGCGGACGGTGACCGGCGACGCCGGGCACGTAGAAGGGGAAGCCTTTGAACGTAGCCGTCGGCATCACCGGCATGGCGATGGTCGGCAGCGGCACGATGGCGGGGATGGGCGAGCCGGCGGCGATTTCGCCGTCGGGCAGCGCGCGTGCGCCAGCCGCGGGCCGACCGTTGCCGTCAAGCTCCGTGCCCGCTTCAAACACGTCGTGCGAGCGCCAGAGTTCCCACATGCCCTGCGCGAAGTGCGGGTAGAAGTGGCAGTGGAAGATCGAGTCGCCGGGCGTCTTGTTGCGATTGCCCGAGCCGCCGTGCGCGATCTCCGTCGTAAACGCATAGCCCGGCCCCATCGCCTGACTGTCGAGATAGGTGGAATCGTCGGCGTCGGGCGTATTCAACCACTGGTGCGCGTGCAAGTGGTGAATGTGATGCTCTTTCGGGCCGACGTGCAGGACGCGCATCTTGACGTGGTCGCCGATGTAGCTGTGATGCACGTTCGACGGATCGTCGGGGAACAGCACCTTCGTGGCCTTGAGGCCGGGAATCAGGTTGCCGTTGGCGTCGGTGGTGTTCGCGGGAATGTCCACGAGTTCCGCCGGGTCGCCGACCGTCCAAGCAGTCAGGAAGAACTCTTCGTACTTACATTCGGTGCAGTTCGCCATCGGGCCGACGCCGAGGCGGTTCGCCAAAATCTCCGAACCGATGCCGGCGATGCCGTAGTTGATCGCAAACTTGTCGCCCACGCTGTGCAGCGTGTGGCCGAGGACGGGGTCTTCGTATTGCGGGAACGCCTGAATCGCTTTCACTTCGTCGTGATAGACGACCGTGAACTCGCGGAACGGCTGTTCGCGGTCAGGCTCGACGCCGACCTTCGGATAGGTGTTGGCCGGGAAGCGACCTTTGTTCGGCCCAGTGATGACCGCGTTCAGGTCTGTGTGGACGATGTTGTTGTTCGCATCGAGCATCTTCAGGACAGGCTTGCCCGCGCGCGGGTGGCCCGCCGGATAGACGGCGTCGTAATCAATAATCGGCTGACCGCCCGCGGTCTTGAGGGCCACGCCGGTCGTCGGGTCTTTCTTCGTCGCGTACTGAAGCTCTTGCGCAGTCACCTGCGAGCGATACCACTCGGCCTTGGCCGGTTCGACGTTGACCGAGCCGAAGAGGCCCATCGCCAACGTGCCGCCGTCGCCTTCACCGCTCGTCGTGGCGGCGGTCGAGTAGAGCATGTTGTTGCCTTCGCGCTGCGCGAAGAAGGTGTAGGTGGCCGAGCCGCCGGGATTGACGAGGCTGCCCGTGGGCGCGATAGCGCCGACGTTCGAGCCGTCCGACTGGATCGAGCCGACCAGTTGCATGCCCGTCACGTGGACGCCTGCGGTGCGCGTCGCGGGCGCATCGCCGGCGGCGAACGAGTTGACGCTGTTGAGATCAGGTGCGAGCAGGTTGGTAAAATAGACTTGCAAACAATCGCCTGCGTTCATACGCAACGCCAGCGGGCGCGGGCGCTTGTTGTCGCGCAGCCGGACGTTGCCGGGCGTAAGCCCTTTGGTGCTGTCAATCGGCACAACGTCGCTTTTCAAAGCGTACATCATGCCGGCCGGGTTGATCGCACCGAGCCGGTTATAGGTGATGACCTGATCGAGCGCGACCACGTCTGCCTTAACCGTCCGCACACAATCAACGGGGGGCGGGGTTGGAGTGGGGGCCGGCGTCTGCGCACGCACGCCGGCCGCAGCCGCGAGGAGCGTGAACAGTACCGCCGTGCAGGCCGTACTGAGGGCCTGCCATTGCCGTAATGTCTCTCTTATATTCATTGTTCCCTTTCAACGATATGCAGAGTCCAGCACGGGGCGGCGTGGACTCCGAAGTGGGCTTGTAGGCGTCGGCGCTGGGTCACGATTTGGCGACTGCGAAACTTTAGCTCTCACGCGCGGTCGCAACAGATACCGCAGATCAGCGCACTACTTTTATGACTGGCCGGAAAGGCTGGTCAGTTATGAATTGGAATGTGCGAAATTTGCTTGCCCCGCAGCGCGCGCGCGCAAAACCTTTAAGGGGCGGCGCGTGCAGTTCAACAAGCTAACTGGGGCGAGTGCGTCACGCAGCAGACTTAACTGCTCTTTAACACTCGTGCCGGGCGACCATGCGCGAGCGTGGTGGCAAGGCTTCATCGATAGAGTTTCATCCAGCGCAACCGGACGGATAAAAGATTGCTTGCCGTCTTCGGTTGGCCTTGCCTTCAAGGCGGATGCGCCATGAAGGAGCAACGAGCTTACGTACCGGCCTATCGCACGTCTTGAACAACCCGTCGCTTGTGCGATTAGTGTAAAAGCAAGCACCGTGCCTTGCGATCCTGACCATGCTCCCTTGGTGACATTTCGGCCATATTAGTGCGTATAAATCGGCAACAATTTCTTTGCGATGCCGTTACAAAGCTGCGTGCGCCGGCGGCGGATTGCGCGGGCCGTTGTTTCACCATGGATCAACTGTCGAGCAGTCATGTTTCATGGTGCAACACAGGATTTACTGGCGCGAATTTGGCGGGCCGGGGTGATTTAAGGCGACGGACGACGCACTTGTGCGTGCGGGGAATTACGCGGCGCGCGGGTGGGTGGTAGGGGTTGCGGCAGCGGCGATCTTGATAATCTCAGCGGGCGCGAACGGTTTCATCAGGACGGCCGCCGCCCCGCATTTATGCACCGCCGCGCAGACTTCGGTTGTGCAGTAAGAGGTGATCATAATGATGACGCTGCCCGGCCACACACGGCAGACCTCTTCGACCACTTCGCGCCCCGATATATCGGGCAGACGCAGATCGGTGATGACCAGCCGGAAGCGTTTTTGCCGCGCGGCCTCAAGCCCCGCGCGCCCCGTCCGCGCCACCGTCACACGGTAGCCTTGATCCTCAAGGATCAGCCTGAGCGCATCGGCCACGCTTGGTTCGTCGTCAATTACCAGAATGTCTTCCATCATCTGTACCTGCGAAAAACAGCCCCACGACCTGAGATATAGTCCGACCGACACATGCTCCAAACGCACGGCGCGAACAGAGCAGGTTGGCAATGGCGGCGAATGTTCTTGAGTTGAGGTGGCGGCTCCGACGTGAGCACGGAAGCAGCCGATTGTCTGGGATTGACTTCAACCTACCAGCACATTCAAAGCGTGCTATCGCACGCATACGCACGCCGACGCTAGAGCAAGTCGTGTGCCCCGTCTGCCCGTTGGCTGAATCGCTAATCGGCGGCCGCGTCGGCCGCCATCTCTTCGGCGGCTTCGGCGTCCGGGTTATCTACATTTATCAGACCGAACTTCTTGAGTTTGCGATAGAGGGTCGGGCGATGGTAGTTGAGAATCTCGGCGGTCTTCTTGATGTTGCCGCCGGTGCGTTCGAGCGTCTGCGCGATGGCTTCGCGCTCGATCTCCTCCATCGTGAGGAAGGGCGGGATCACACAGTGGTGCGGGCTGGTCTGTACGGCGTGGAGTTGTTCCGGCAAATCTTCGGGCAGCAGTTGCTCCGTCTGGGCAAAGAGGATGCCGTGTTCGATGACGCTTTCGAGTTCGCGCACGTTGCCGGGCCAGTCGTAGCGCGTCAGCAGGGCGAAGGCGGCGGGCGAGATGCCGCCGATCTGTTTGCGATACTTCGTCGCAAACCGATGCAGGAAGAGTTCGGCCAGCACCAGCACGTCGTCGGGGCGCGTCCGCAAGGGGGGCACTTTGACCTTGACGGTGCTGATGCGAAAGTAGAGGTCTTTGCGCAGCCCGCCCATCTTAATCATCTCGGCCGTATCGCGGTTGGTCGAAGAGACGAGGCGGAAATCAACTTCGCTCTCCTGCTCGTCGCCGAGCCGGCGCAGTTTGCGCTCCTGCAAGACGCGCAGCAGTTTCGTCTGAAGGTGTAGGGGCATCTCGCCGATCTCATCGAGAAGCAGCGTGCCGCCTGCGGCGGCTTCGATCAGTCCGCGCTTGTCGCGGTCTGCGCCGGTGAACGCGCCCTTGCGGTAGCCGAATAACTCCGACTCGATCAACTCTTGCGGGAGCGCGGCGCAGTTGATGCGGACGAATGGCTGCGCGGCGCGTCCGCTCTGTAGATGAAAGGCTGTGGCCACGAGTTCCTTGCCCGTGCCCGACTCGCCCTCGATCAAGACGGAGGCATCCGACGGCGCAGCCGTGCGAATGATGCTGTGAATCTGGCGAATCTTCGGGTCGCGCCCGATGATGCCGAAGTCCTCCTCTTCGCCCGCCACCGCACTCTTGAGCGCGCGGTTTTCGCGCCGGAAGTCGCCGAACTCAAGCGCGCGGTTCGTCAGCATCAACACCTGATCGGGCGTGAACGGTTTTTCGAGATAGTAGAACGCGCCGCGCTTGATGGCTTCGATAGTCACGTCGAGCGAGCCATGCGCCGTCATCAGGATCACTTCCGTGTCGGGCGTGTCCGCCTTGATCTGCGTGAGCAGTTCGATGCCGGAGGCGTCGGGCAGGCGCAGATCGGTGAAGACGAGTTGGAAGGGCCGCCCGCGCAGCAACTCTGCGGCGGCGCGGACGGTGTGCGCCGTCCGCACTTCATGCCCCTCTTCACCGAGGATCACTTCGAGCGCGCCGGTCACGCTGGTTTCGTCGTCCACCACGAGGATTCTGTGGCGCAGCATCCTTTACGCCTCCACTTCTGTAGGTAGCTCGATCCTGATGTTCGTGCCCACGCCGGGCTGGCTTGCGACCGTGATGACGCCGTGATGCTGCTCGATAATCTTCTGAGCATAAGGCATGCCCAGCCCCAACCCCTGCGGGCGCGTAGTGTAGAACGGCTCGAATATCTGCTGCACTTGCTCAGGCGTCATGCCTGCCCCGGTGTCGCCGATCTCCAAGACGACGTGTCCGGCGGTCGCCTCCGTCCTGAGCGTGAGCACGCCGCCGGCCGGCATGGCCTGCACGCCGTTCAGCATCAGGTTCATCAAGGCCGAGCGTAGGGTGGATTCATCGAACAGACCCGCTGTGCCCTCTGCGCCGAGCGCCAACTGCGTCTCAATGCGATTCGCTGCCAACTGCGGGCGCAGCAGTTGCAGCACGTCCTGCACAATATGATTCAGGTCTGTGCGGCGCGGGCTTAGTTGGACAGGACGCGCGAAGCTGAGCACCTGCTCGACCGTGTTCGTCAGGTGATTGATCGTCTCGATGATCTTGTCTATGAGCGCAAACTCGTTCTCGGCCAGTTTGCCCGCCGCCTTTCCGCGCAGGTGCATGGCGTAGAGCAGCAACCCGGCGAGCGGGTTTTTCACCTCGTGCGCGATCTGCGCGGCGACGCGCCCCAGCGCCGCGATCTTCTCGTTGTGCGCCAAACGCGCCTGCATCTGGCTCAACTCGGCCGTGCGCTCGGCCACGCGCTGCTCCAACTCTTCGGCGTAGCGTTGAATCTCCTGTTCCAGCCGCCGCTGCTCGTCCGACAGGCGCTTCTTCTCCACGGCCCGCGCCACCGCTTTCAAGAGCACGTCCTTGACGACCGGCTTGGCGATAAAATCGTAAGCACCCGCGCGCACGATCTCCGGCAATTGCGCGATGTTCGGCTCGCCCGTGATCATGATGACGGGCAGATTCGGCTCACGCCTGTGTAACTCTTCCAGCAGGTCAAGCCCGCTCTGGCCCGGCAGATGAATGTCGAGCACGGCGGCGGCGAAACTGGTCTGCGGGAGCAATTCCACTGCGCTCGTAAAATTTGCCGCCGTATGCACCGTGTAACCGGCGCGTTTTAGAAACTCCGTCATCGTAAAGCGAATGCTCGGCTCGTCATCGACCAGCAGCACGTTAACCATGAGCAACCCCCTTTTACCCCGCCGGCCCGCAGTTCGCTGACAAACCGCGTAAGCCTGCCTGCTCTATGCGCCTCACCATGCTCCGCCTACCATGCTGACCGACGATCACGGAGCAGCCGGTGAGCTTTAAGTCAGAGTTTTTCCCATGACAGGTCAGGCAGGAGGAACGTGTGCCCAAGAAGTTAACCGGCTTCGGAGTTTAGCGTCAAGTGCGCGTTCATTTGGGTAGTGGTTCTTCATAGTAGCTTATGATAATGGGTCGAGTAGGTGCTAAGTATATACTTAGCACCTACTCGACATCTGGTTTTTACGGTCACTTACGTAAGGACTACTACGCCATTCGCCTAATATTCTCATTTACCACAATGTATAAGACGCGGTTACTGCGATGCCATCCAACTCACGGGAGCACCGTAGTTAAGAAAAGACGAGCCTCCGGGCATGACATACATATCGGGTGCTCGTCGAATGTGTTTTTGTCCGAACTCGTCGAAGTTGTAGACCTGTGGATCGTCCCACGACCAGTCCGTCCAACGGTAAGGGTAGGACATCACGGACTTCGTGTCGCCGTAAGCCTGCCAAGGGTGGGGGAGGTTGAGCATGTGCCCCATTTCGTGAATGACTTGGAAGACAAGAGCGCGGGGGTCTGCGTACCGCGAGTCGCTTAGGCCGAGTTCGTGGTTGTACTCGGTCAGTATAGCTGCCCCTTTGCGCTCAGCCGAGTCGAACATGAATGAGCTGGTGGGAATCGTAGCCCTCGGTGCCACCACTATGTAGAAGTGCCACTTCCCGGGCCGCACGGCGTTCATGTAAGTACGCATCACGAACTTCAGTTCGTCGTTATTAAACGTCTCGTCGGGGCCCAGAACACTCTTCGGCACCGTACCGTTACGGACGATCTCGAGATCTATCCCTAACTCCTTAAAAATGTCTTCCACCTTAATAGTGCCGGCTCTGGTGGACACTTCTAAGGGCGGCAGGGATGTCCCCTCTACCGAGTCGATTTCCAGCACTGCCTGTACCTTCCTGTCCGCAGTTAAAAGGGGGCTTCCGTACCGGATGTCGGACGGCTTTGCCTCCTCGGAGGGGGCAGGCGAAGGTGCGCTCGGCGGGACCAAGATGGGCGTCGCAATCGGGTGAGCGGGAGGGGCAGAGGCCACGACCGTAGGCTGGAAGGGAAAATCTTTAAGGTCTAGCCGGATGACGTTCGGCAGCGCTTCCACCGTGTGGACTCGTCCGTACTTTCTTACATTCGGCCCCTCCTCGTAGACAGCTTCGACCGAGAACATCCCGACGGAAACATTCCGCAGAGTCAGCCTGCCAGATGAGTCGGTGATCCCATGATCCTGCACGACCCCGGTCGTAACAGGAGTCACGGAGAGCTTTACGCCTTCGACTGGCTTCGCCCCGTCAGACACTTCCACGACGAGCAACTGCCTGCCGCTCGCCCAGTCGTAAGCTTTCGTAAAGAGATTCGGGAGCCAAGTGCTCACGATGATTGTGACCAGCGCTGTCACGGCGGCAGTTATCACGACGACCTTTATTGGCTGGTTAGTGTTCGTCATATGGGTGTTATGCAGCGCCGCTCGACTTGTTTCTCTACCGCAAGATAATGACCGACGCCCCTTGGGGCTGTCTCGGCAAATGTCCCCCTAACTGCGGTGGGAGGTTGGCCTGAACGGGTAACCCTCCGCCTACGAACTTGACCACCTTGATCTTGTGACGCTCCTCCAGATACTTACTCATCTTCTCCGCGCGAATTCTGGTGATACGCCTGTTATCTGGTGACTCACCCCCGACGGGGCTGAAGGCGTAAAGTGTAATCTGGAGGTTAGTGCCGTCAAGCGCCGCCGCCATATCGTCAAGGAGACCTTTGACTGTTTCGTCTATCTCCTCGCTCCCCTTGTTCAGTCCGTCGTGAAAATAATAACCCTTGCTGGTGAGGTCCAACTTAATCTGCTGCGACAAGTCGTTCGGCTTGGGCGCAGACGTAGGAGACGGTTGAACCACTGAGCCCTCTTCGGTGGTGATTTGAGTTTGGTTCGTGTTCGTGGATGGCTTGTAAATGAACCTGTACGTAAGAAATATTATGCTTACCAAGCAGATGAAACCAATACTAAAGATCAACGCTACCAGCCTCCTGTCTCCCTTATGAGTTTCAACCCAATTAGTGAAGCCTACGAGGGAAGAATCAGTGGCAACGGGCGCGGCCGCAGAGGAAGTTGTTGCTGCCAGAGGTTTCGTTGAAGTTGTCAGCGTTACTGGCGTCACCGCCGCCTCCTGCTGGCGCGGCTGCGCCTGTTCCTGTCTGGGCGTGGCTGGTTGTGCTGGCTCCTGCGGCGGTACGGCACCAACCGCAGCGCATATAAGCGAGAACCTTGAAGGCTCCTGACGGTTGCTGTAAGGGGCGACAATGTCGCGCCAAAACGCCTTGGCCTCTTCGGAGAGATGAAAGATGTCGGAGCCAGGGGCGATAAGGAGGTCTGAGAGTTTTAGGCCGCCGGTGGCCTGTTCGACCTCGGTCGTCTCTATGGCCGCGCCTTCGTCGGGCTCGGTCGAAGCCACCTCCGCGGCTTTGACGTGAATGTCTATGCCCGCGACGGCCCAGTCGTCTTCGCCGACACTCCGCAATGTCCCGAGCCACTGTCCGGCCTCATCCACCAACTGACTTATCGTTGAGTCCCTAGTATTTCTGATGCGGTTAAAACCCTCCTCCCGCACGCCGTCCGTGTATAGGCGCACGCGGTAAGTTCCTTCCTGAAAATTTAAGAGTTCATTGAGGCATATAAACTCGCTGAGAAAGTCCCCGTCCCTAGGCTCGGCTACCTCGCCTAGACGCTTTGTCCTCCAGTTAGCCGTGTGGCGGACCACCGACCCGTCGGGAGCGAGTATGATGCAATGCGAGTCGCCAGCGTGCGCGATGTTGATGTAACACTTGTCCTCACGCACCAGTGCGACGGCCATGACCAGCATCGCTTGGGGAGGCCGCGGCACCTCCTTCGCCCGCCTCATCAGGTCGCCGTTGAGCTCGTGGACAATGGCCCTCAGTTCAGAGTCCGCCTGCTGGGGCGTGCGCGCTTGCAGCCGGGGAGCGCGCCGCGTTAGCTCTGACTCGATGATCTCGGCCGCCTTGAGCCCGCCGGCACCAGAAACGCCGTCTGCGACGGCGGCGAAGGCGACGCGGCCCTCTTCCTTATTGAAGTAGTGGACAGCCCTGTCCTCGCTCTGCGGTTTGTTTTTGGCTTTCCAGTAACTGCCGGCAGCTGCTGCAATCTCGGTCTTCAGGGCAGGCGCGTGTGGCGCGGTGGGCAGCTGCCCCTGTGCCGAGGCGGTGGACAGTGCTCCGGACGCGGCGGCGCCGTTCCCCGCGGCGGAGGGGCGCGCCATCCCAGCTCGGGAGCGCTCGCCTGCAGCCTGCCTGAGAGAGAAGAAATGCGTGCTGGGTGAGAACTCGTCGAGCAGCGCGACGCCCTGAGACTCTCTCTCTCGGATCAGTTGCCCCCGGTCGTGGAGGAACGCTGCGGTGAGCATGAGGAGGCTGGCCTTCAGGTCAGCCAGCGTAAAGCCGTGCTTCGGCTCCGCGATGAGGTAGTACAGGAAGGTCGCCAGCAGTCTGCACTCGCTGAGCGTGAGGTAGACCATCTTGTCCGGTGAGTTGAAGACCCTATGCAACTCGATACTGACGGGGTTCCCCTTGATCCAGAGGGCTAGCCAACTATTTAAGACCGCGTCTTGGACATCCGCTTCCGAGGTGGCTGCCGCGAGCGTCTGAGCGGGGGCAGTGGACTGGGCTGGGGCCGCGGGCAAGATCGGGGCGGGCACCAGCTCCCCTTCGCCGTTCTTACCAGCCGACTCGGGGCCGCCTCCGTCCCTAGGCGTATAAATGTACTTCACCTTGCCTGCCCAGGAACGAAGTGTGCGTTTGAATGGTGCGACATGAGTGGCCCACTTCCCGGCCGCAGCCACGTCACCCGTCGGCGGCGCGACGGCACCGTCCGCGACCTGCGCTGGCCCAGCGACGGCCGTGATCGTCTCGGGCTGCGGCTCAAGGGGGAGCGCCTCCTGCATCTCCTTCAGCACCGCTTTGAAGTCACTTTCATGCTTCCGGCCGACGAACATGTTCGAGATGCGAATAGCGAGTGCGCTCACCTCGTAGAACTCCGCTAGGGGCGGTACCTCGTCCCTTTCCTTCCTAATCGCCTCGACAAACTCGCGCTCCCTTAGCGCGAAGTACCTGTGGTCTACCGTGTTCAGCTTGTCGGCCTTGCTGAAAACACTCAAGGGGAAGGCCGCGTCCAAGTCTACACGGACGATGCGGCCGTCGTCGTCTATCACGTCGTTCTCCAAGCGCGCGTCGTAGTCCTTCCAGAAGCATTCGAAGAAGGCCGCCGAAATGTCAGCCTGCTGCGTCGCGATGTCCAGTCCCTCGAACCAGTGGAAGCTGTTAAGCGCCTTGGCGAGGTCGCGGGGGTAGAGAGGCTTGGCGATGAAGTAAGGCCCTTCAAAGTCTTTGTCCCAGTACCTGGGGTCGTGCGCGTGCGAGTCAGCGAGCACGGGGCACACGCGACCCGTCCTGCGCAGGCTGTGCAGCGCCTGTATCTCCTGCCTGTACAGGCTGCCGTATTCGAGTCCGTAGACCTTGACGACTACCTGGAATTCCCCGCCGACGGGGTACCGGTAAAGGGTAGCCGTGCCCGTGCTCTTGTGCCAACGGGCGAAGTCGGCAGCATCGGCAGCATCGGCTTCCCGGGCGGGGCCTTTGACGATCCTACGCCGCAGCTTCTTCAACTCCTTATTGTCCATCAGGCGGCTCCAGCTTATCGATGAAGATCAGCAGTTGATTCAACAGGCGGTGCGCGGGGTGGGTAATGCCCTTGCCCTCGGCGCGGTCGAGCCAGATGGCGATCAGGTAGCGGCCGTGCTTGTAGGTGAAGGCGCTGTCGTTGAAGTAGTCGAGTTCGCCGTAGTCCGCAGTGCCCGTCTTGCCGAAGTCGCCCTTCCGGGTCGCGCCCTCGTTTATGCCGTCCGTCTGCGGGTCGTCGGCCGTCATGTAGACTTTCTTGCCGTCGGCGTTGTAGTAAAACCCCGTCCCCGGCTCCCCGTCGCAGACCTGCCTAAGATACTTCTGCATCTCGGCCTTCATGACCTCGGTGCTCCCGCCGTCCACGGGCTCTAGGTCACGGAGTTCGTCGCGCAACTCCGTGAACACGTCGGCTGGCCGGTAGGTGATGCGCTGCTCCTTGGAGTCCAGCGCCGGATCGAAGATCGACTCAACTAGGCTCGGCTGCATCTCCCTCCCCGACGAGGCCGTTTCGAGCATGGCTGCCAGCCGGAGCGTCGTAAACCGCGCCTCGCTGGCCCCGATGGCGTAGAGTCTGAACGTCTTCATAGAGTCGGCGTCCCGCATGGGGAAGCGCGAGCGGATGGGGGAGAATTCGAGGGAGGCTCGGGGGTCGAAGTAGCGCTCGAACGGCTTCGGCACTATGCTGTCGTAATACTTCGCCCGTTCGGCGGACTCCCCGTAGAGAACGTCGTTGTCGTCGGGCTTGTATGAGAGGACGTTGAAACCCGCGTCGAGGACGGAGACGAAATCCTGGTTTAGGTGGCTTTTGGTCCCGTGCTCTTCGAAGTACTTCTGCCCGGCCTCTGTGACGCTCGCGACCTTCGTGTTCTCGACAATGTTCTCCGGGGGCATGCCCCCCCCGTAGGCATCCCTGAAGGCCTGGCGGATGGCGAGTTGGTTGATGGACTCCGGGAGCATTTTGCCGGCCCCCTCGCGGAAGAGCAGGTAGCCGACACCGCTGGTCAGCACCTTGATCGTCGAGCCGGGCATATGCACCTCGTTGGCCGGGTTCTCGATCAGGCGCTGGCGGTTCGCCAAAATTATTCTTTTCCCCTCCCACTGCGGGTCATAACCGGGTGCCCCGGCCTGCGCGAGTATGCCCCCCGTCCTTGAGTCGATGACGGTGATCGACCCCTTCCGCGGACTTTCCATCTTTGTGGCGTGCTTGCTCAACTCGTCTAGCGTGCGGTGGAGCAGGAACGATGCCTCAGTCTGAATTTCGGGGTCGATGGTGAGCACAAGTCTCTGGCCGCTCCCATGCCGGAAGGCTCCATCCACGTAAGGCGTACTGCCGCCGACCGGCGAGCCGATCAGGTTGGCGGTCGCGCGACCCAACACCTGCACGCGAGCTGGCTGCCCGTTGATCATCTTGGTGAAGACTAGATCACCGATGGAGGTGTCGGCCGCGTCGCCAACGACCACATCTGTCCGGAAGATTGCGAACGGGCGGCCATCCCAGATGAAGTGGGAGCCGTGTTGCAGCGGCTCGGGCGTCAGGTTCTTCCTCCCACCCTTCGTCTCTTGGAGAGCAAGTCTCACTCCTGGCGACTTCGACACGTCGTCGGCGTAGACACTCAGTTGCAAGTTGGGATTGCCGCTCGACGCCAGCAGGAACTTGGGGCCGACCTCACAGACGAACTTGGCCCCCGGGCTGACATTGACCGGGTCGCCGTCGCCCGGTTTCAGAAGCAGGAGTATGTCCTTTGAAACTATCCGCCACGCGTGGCGGTCGGCGGCGACTACTTGACTTGAGCTGATGGGCGTGGTGACGACAGGCGTGCGGCTGGCCTCGAACGGATTCTGGTACCTCAGCGAGGTTTCTTTAATCCCTTTGACTGGCAGCGGCTCGCCCGGCCCTGGGTAGTCCTTATCACCCACCTTCGGATACTCGAACGGATCGCCGAGCCCTTGGTTCACCACACCCACGAATCTGAACACCTGCTGCCGCAGCCTATCCCAGCGCTCCTTCTCATACACGCGCTGCCTGTCGGGCCTCAGCTCTGAGTATTGCGGCGCAGCCGCCTCCAGCGGTGCGCCCTGCGTGGGCTGCCAGATCTTAATGTCTCCCGCTTGGAATGCTTTCACGTAAAGCTCCTGGCGCTGCTTGTCTTCGGGGTCGGTCTCGTGCTCGAAATAGCCGTAGAGGGCGAGGACGAAACAGGCACCCATTGCAACGGCCGCAACGGCTTTCAATAGTGGGGCGCGTTCGCTGGGCAGCATGGTTAAGTCTCCGGAATGGCTTTTTGACGTTCAGCGCGGGGGCTCTGTGCGCGGCTCCGGTTCGAGACTATCGCGCACGTTGTGGACGCAGGCCACCGACCCGGTCAGTATCACCACGAAACTCACGACTGAGATTACCGACGCGCTTATCGGCTGGAGGTCCAGCCCGCTGAACGGGACTTTCTGCCAGAGTGTCGCCGTAAAGACCCACAACAACTGAAAGAGGAACGCGGCCGTCAGCCCTAGGGCGTAGGCCGTGAGCGTGCCACGTAAGACAGAGTCGGCGCCTTCACGGTCGGCGTCGGGGGCGGTACGTTCGGCCGGCGTCGGCGCGATGGGCGAGGGCATGATGTTTTTCGCCCGAACCCTTTCCTTGGGCGGGGCGGCGGCCCCCGGCGGCCGTGCGCGCACTCGCGCCCAGCCCGCGCCGGAAATCACGTCAAGGATGCCCGTGTAAAAGAGCAGGTAGGCGAGCATGATGAGTAGCAGCCCGACGAAGCCGAAGAAGCCCGCGACGTAGGCGGTGGCTAGGTCGTTATAGATGTTCATCCGCACTGAGCTGGGGACGTAGAGCTGTTCGTACAGCCCGCGCAGTCCGCCCGCGCGGGCCAAGTCGCGCGCCGTCCTCAGGTTGACAGCCTGATCGAAAAACTGCTCCGCGCCCTCCTCGCCGCCCCAAGCGATAACGAACCTCTCATGCCGCACGACGGTGGCCGCCATGATGACCGCCGCCGCTACCAGCGCGACGAGCACGGCGGTGAAGACATAGGGTGGCGACTTTTTGGCCGCCGCCCAGACCGCGGCCAGCACCCCGATGCCCAAGATGGCTGTGCCCCCGTGATCGAACTCCGAGGCTAGGTAGTACAGGCCCACCAGCGCCACGACGATGGAGAGCGCCCACGTGCGCGCGCGCAGCCAGCCCACCGTTTCGGCCTCGGCCGTGACGACGGCCAGCACCGCGCAGTAGACCATGACAGGCAGGACGAGCGTGGGGACGTGTACGCGGACGCCGAAGAGGAACAGCGCCGAGTGGCCGCCGGTCGCGAACGCCACGGCCATGACGACGACCATGAGCAGCGTCAGCGGGATAACTATCCCCTGCCACCTGATCTGCGCCGCGTACCCTGTCAGGCGACTGCCGTATACCATCACGTAGTGCGTGGCGAACGCCAGCACGGGGAAGGCGACGATGAGCCCCACCGACTGCCGCAGGGAGGGCAGCGAGAGAAGGCCGTTGAACGGGTCGCTCAGCAGGCAGTAGATAACGAAGAAGACGGGCAGCGCCAACGCCCACCTTAACTGGCGGAAGTGTTTCACCGGGACGAGCAGAAAGAAGAGCAGCAGCAGCGCCCTGAACGACCACTCTGAATACTCGTCAAAGCGCGCTTGGTTGATCGGCACCACGAAATAGTCGCGCGCCGTCAGGGTCATCCCCACCACCAGAAGCAGGGTCACGCAGCCGAACAGAAGCAGCCCGCCCGGCAGACGCCTCGGCTCTTCGGTGGACCGGAAACCGCCATAGCCGAACACGAGGGCGAAGAGCGCGATGACCACGCCGAGCTTGAGGCCGAAGATTTGGCCCGGGTTCACCCAGCCCCCAACCAGCGGCGCGTGGCCGACGAACCTCACGTTCACCGACCCGAACGGGTGCTGTCGGCCCGTCGAGAGTTTGACCTCTTCCCCGTTCGAATCGGCTGGGGGGTTGGCCCAGTCCACCTCCTGCTTGAGGACGAAGCCGTCCCCGCCATGCTCCTTGTCGGCGGAGTAAGTCAAAGGTCCCCCCTCGTCCGTTGCGGCGCGGATGAAGACTTCATCCACCGGCGCGCCGACGAACTCGTGCGTTGGCCCGAACGTTACCCGCGTCCGGTCGTGATCCAAGCGGTAGTAGAGCGGGGAGATGAGGTGGAGCCTGACGCGGTCTGGCTCCTCGTCCGAGATAAAGGTGAAGCTCGCGCCGCCGAAGTTGCCGCTGCTCCTGAAGCTGGTGCCGCTAGTGATTTTGACCGCCACGCCGGGGTCGTAGTTTTCGCCGTTGATACCCAGGCGGTCTTCCGCACCCTTGATCCAATAAGCCCCGTCCTCTTTCCTCTCTATGGTGAAGCAGAAGGCGCTCATGACGCGGGACTGAAAAGGCACGCACGGCGTCTGGTAGGAGACGGCCTCGGGGTCCGACTGTGAGTGGCGAGGTCCCCCGTAGCCGAAGGAGCACTCCTGCTTCCGCGGAATCTGGGTGACGTAATCGGTGACGACTAAGGCGTCGCCCTGGACCCCGCCGAGCCGGGCGAATGCGTACAGAGCGAGGCACCAAGCGGCGATGCAGAGGAGGACGCCGGCCAGCCCGCGCCACGAGAAGGAAAGCCGACCGTGGGGGACGAGGGCGGACAGTTTAAGCCCGCCCTGCGGGTGCTTACTCTTATCTTTTTCGGCCATGTTGGTTGTCTGTATGCGGGAGGTGATCCTACTGGTAAGCACGCGCCGAAGGACGGCGTCAGCGCCTCACCTCCCCGAAAGGCCCGGATGATGAAAAGACGGGCGTCGCCGCCCCGGCCCCGCAAGGGCCATGCGGCCGTTGGCCGTGCGCGAGGGAAGGCCGCGTGCGCTCAGCGCCCCTTGAGCACCAGTTCGGTGCGGGGGGTGGATTCAAGGTAGATCATGAACTCGAAGTCGCCCACATAGACGTAATACGTCCCTACGAGGTCGAGACGAACTGTCTCCTTAAGCTCGGTCAGCTCTGTAACGATGCTTCCGTAGGTGGTGCTGTAGTAGAGGATCTCTTCGCCGCCGCCAGCCAACATCTCCCACTGCACGAGTGGGCGCTTGAGCATCAGTGCCGTGCCGCTGACGCCCGACCTGCGATCAAGGAACTGGCCCCGCCCCAGAATGATCTCGTTCAGGGTCAGCGAAATTGAGCGGTCGAAGTTGACCTCGACGAAGCCCACGTAGTCGCGCTCGGGCCTGCGCTGGGCGACGGCCACCCGCTCCGCGTTCACCTTGCTCATCGGCTCTACGACGATGGAGCTGCTCTGGGCGCCGCCCCCCTGCGCGACGTTGACCGTGATGGACTCTTCGAAGGGCACGACCACGCCGTCGAAGGTGAGAGGAATCCCCTCTAGGCTGAGGATTAGCTCGGAGTCGGGATGCTTTTTGATCCTGATGAACTGTCGGCCGTCGGCGGACTCCGGGCTGAGAGTGAGGACAGGCACCTGGGCCTCTGTCCTCCCGTCCCGCGCCATCGGCGGGAGCATGACTAGCGTTTCGCCCTGACTCCTGATGAACTGCCCGGTGCCTTGGAGCTTGTTGACGCCGGGACTGTAGCTCAATGCGTTCTCGAAGAAGCGGAACAGGAACTTGTACGTGACGACATGGCCGCGCGACTCCTCCTCGTCCCTGACCGGATGGTTGAGCGCCACCTTCATGGCAATGCGGCGATTGACGGGCACTGGGAAGTTTTTGGCGACTGCGCTCGAATACTCGGGCGTGCTAGTGAAATCCTCCACTGGGACGATGTCGCCGTCAAAGTGGTTGATGTCGGTGATGACGTTCCTGCCGGAGATCAGGCTGTAGGAGAACTGCGTCTGCGAGTTGTTCTCCGACCACTTTTCTAGGAGCCTCGTGTCATGGATGTCCAGGGTCACCTTCTGGATGGGCCTGCTGGTCATCCCCTCCCTGATGGTGGCCGAGATGTTGATGCCCAGCGGGTACGAACAGAACTCCCTGTTGGGGAACGCCTTCAACATCAGGTCGAAGTCGGCATGCACTGACACGCGGAACGTGCTGTCGAAGGACTTCTCGTTTCGCACCAAGGCGCGGATGGTCGTGCGGCCCAGCGGCTCACTGGACTGGCTCTCCACCTCCAGCTCACCGATCAGGTACTGCTTCACATCATGCGGTATCTTACCGTCGTCCGTGGGGGTGTGAACCTGCGGTGGGATGACGTGTCGCGCGATGAAGGCGTTGCCGAACAGGCGTTTCAGGGCGGGGGTGATGACCACTCCGTCCGGGAACAGGCCCACCCTGAGATTGTCTTTGGGGGCGTCGATGTCAGAGTTAGGGAGCTGCGAGTTAATGACGCGCAGCAGCTTCTCGCGGTTGCCCTCGAAATTCATCTCGCTGTAGAGCCGCTGCGTCGCCTCCTCGGAGAGATACAGCTCGACGAACGACAGGACGCCCTTGCCCCTTAACTCCGTGTTGATGTACTGGGCGACCTGCTCGTTGAACTTCTCGGGCGTGTTAGACGTCGCGCCAGGGATGGTGATCAGCGTGAACCAGCGGAAACCTAAATCGGCTTCATCGCTGGCGGCCGCGCCGCCTCTCCCCGAGCCTCCGTTGCCGGGGGCGCGTCGGTTAAAGTAGTTCAGGATTCTATCAAGAAGTGAAGCTTCTTTCTTCTCTCTCTCTTGCGCCATCTAAGGTCGCTCCTTGTGTGGGTGGGCATCACCGTCGGGCATCGCTGTCTTTGAGTAGAAACGGCTGGCTGTCGGGCGCGTCGTACGTCCTGGGGAGCATGTCCTGGGCAGCGATGCTCCTAGCGACGTAGAGCGGGATCTCCTGATACTTGTCCTTTGGTATCTGTATCGCCTTCGCCTCCTGAATCGTGATGACGATCAGCTTTCTCTGAGGCGAGAGCCAGCTTTCACCGCGTTTTCTGGCCTCTTGTTCTTCCGCCTCTTCCTCCTGTCCGGGGCCGACGCCCGGCAGGGGCATCTTGTATTCGCCCGCTAGAATCCCCCAGTACTCCTTTGCCTTAATGCCGGCGTCCCGCGCCATCAACTCCCTAACGCGGTAGATGCGCCTTAGGCATAACCCCGTGTTATATCCCTCGTCGCCTTCGAGCGAGGCGGTGGCGAAGATGAGCACCCAGGCGCCAGCGATCTCCTCCTGCCGACTTCTGAAAACGTTCACCAGTTCGCCCTCGTTCTTAAGGGTGGTGTTGTTAACGATGAATCGGCTCGAATAAAACTCGTACTTGACCAGCTTGAGTAAGTCCTGGCCAGCGCTGCTGATAGTACCCTCGGTGATGCGATAGTTGTCGCGATTATTGGGCTCCCCCATTTTCACTTGGGCGGTTTGAGGGTCGAAGGAAGGCGCGGGCGTAGGTGTCATCGCCGGCGTGGGGGTGGAAGTAGTCTGGGTTACAACGCGGTTGCTAACCCTGAAGCCGAACCACCAGATCAGAAACGCGGCGACCAGCGCAACTATCAGCAAGGGCCAGCCGAACGCACGACGGCGGCTCACTTCGTTCTGAGGCTGTTGACCCAGCTTGGGGGTTCCCGTTAACTCGGCGACGGCCGCCTTGAGGTAAGGGCTCTCCGGCCAGTCCCTCATCTCATCATCGATTCGTGACGGGGGTGTTTTATTGACGGCTGAATTATTTTTCTCGTCAATCATGAGGCATACGACTATTAGTCTATGGATGCTGCGGATGTAAAACCAGAGACGCTTTACCAAGACCGCTTGAATGCCCGAGAAGGTACCACAGAGTTCTTAATTATATGAACATTAATTATATGAACATTTTTACTTGTCGCGAGACGTCGTGGTGAGTGAGCTCGTTACCGCCGGTAAACATGCTGATCTTTTGGCTCTCAACTCTGCCACAACCGGTGGCTCCGTCGGCTACCTTCCCATGTTATTTCAGAGAAAAATTTATCATTGATTCTTTCTCAAATAGCTTATGATAATGCCCCTTATGGAAATCTATTTGAGAAAGTAAGTATTCATGGGTGGTGGGCATCAGAACGGGATGAACTCGACTCTGTTCGCCAGATCGCGTGGCTCAAATGTGCGCGCAATAAGTTCGAGAGCGTTAATGCAGCTGCCGATGGGACTGCGTAGCTGGTGTGAGTAGATGACGCCGGCGAAGTGCATACCGGCAGCTTGGCGACGGCGAGCTTCGGCCAGTAGGTCGTCATCCTGCGTGTAGAGCGGGCAGCCCAGTTCGGTGGCGCGGTCTAAAAGCTGTGGGTCGTTCAGTTCGGCTGAGCCATCTTCCTGCGCGGTGAGCACCTGCACGCCGCGCCGGCGCAGCCCAGCCGTGATCGCCCGTGGCACATGCACATCCATGTACAGGGCGAGCGGCACTACTGGAGTAGCCCCTTGGCTTTGAGCCGTTCGACGAGTTGTGAGGGGCCGACATCACGACGGATCTGCTCGACGCGCTCGAGCCGGCGCTCGATGTCGCGGTCGAGGTCTTCCTTGTGATCCCAGTAGTAGGCCAATGCAGAGTGAATCTGGCCCAAGGTGAGGTACGGATGTTGGAATTGAAGCTCGTCGGGGCTCCAGCCGTAGGCGTGCGTCTCCAAGACGAGTTCGATGACCTTCATGGTCGTGCCTACGATGATCGGCACGCCTGACTCGTTGAGACCAATGTGTTCGTATGCAGTAGCTTGGGTCATACGAGCTTTATTGTATCGCTTCGTGCCTGTTTATTCTAGATTCTGCCTGCCCAGGTCAAGCCTAACGAGGTGATGAATCAATCTTTGGTGCGCAGCAAGCTCACGCCGGCGGAGCTGCAAGCGATGCGCATGGTGCTGGACAGTTTGCCCAGTGAGCACAGCCGTCGGGCGTATGAGCGCGCGCTCATGGACTTCTTCCTCTGGCATAAAGGCGTCGGGCGGCCACAACTCAACAAAGCCGTCGTGCAGCGCTACGCGGCAGAGTTGCGCGCCGCCGGCATGGCCCCATCCAGCATCAACCAGCGCTTGTCCGCTATTCGCAAGCTAGCACTGGAAGCTGCCGACAATGGCGCGCTCGATCCGCAGATCGCGGGCGGCATCCGCGCCGTGAAGGGTGCGCGCCGTGAAGGGCGGCGCACCGGCAACTGGCTGACGCGCGAACAGGCGCAGCTGTGGCTCAATGCGCCGGACGCAAAAACCATCAAGGGTGTGCGTGATCGGGCGCTGCTGGCGGTGCTGATCGGGTGTGGGCTGCGCCGGGCGGAAGCAGCCAGTCTCAACTTCGAGCACATCCAGCAGCGCGATGGGCGCTGGGTGCTGGTGGACTTGATCGGCAAACGAGACAAGATCAGATCAGTCCCGATGCCGAACTGGACTAAAGCGGCAATAGATTCATGGCGCAATGCTGCTGGCATCAGCTCGGGTCTCGTCTTCCGCGCTGTCAATAAAGGTGACCGCGTCGCTGGCGAAGGCATCACACCGCAGGCGATCTACAACATCATTGTGGGCTATGCGGAAGCGTTGCAGCACAAAGGTGTCGCGCCGCATGACTTGCGCCGCACGTTCGCCAAGCTCGCGCATAAGGGCGGGGCGGCGATAGATCAGATACAGCTCGCACTGGGGCACGAATCGATTCAGACGACTGAGGAATATCTGGGGGTGGAGCAGGATTTGACGGATGCCCCGTGCGATCATCTCAGGTTGCGGTTAGGCTGAGCGCTGGTGCAGCTTGATGCTGGAACTGAGCAAAGGTTTCATAACGTCCATTACCGATCCTTCTGGCTACTGGGATTGCCGCGGAATTTAATACCAATCAGATTCATTTTCATCCCGCCCTTCGATATGCGTACATCTACGGCAAGCTGTAACTGATGCAAGACTGTGCGAGGTCGCTTTCAACGACGGGCGTGTGCGGAAGTTGATGCTCGACGCGGCGCAGGGCAGTGTTTATGATGCGGGCCGCGAAGATGATGCCTGGGAAGCGTGAATTGATGGGAGAAGGAAGGGGGGAGCAGGGTCGGCTCGACCCGCGCGAGGTGGTCGTGTGGGCGTTGCTCGTCGCGTTGTTGGTGTGTGTGCGGGGGTGGCGACTGGATGCTTCGTGTCTGTGGTTTGATGAGGTGTTCAGTGTGCATGCAGCGCGGCATCAATGGGGCGGGCTGTTGGAGTTCGTCGCGCTCGATCTGATTCACCCGCCGTTGTTTTACCTGCTGCTGAAGGTGTGGATGGCGTTGGCGGGGGGCGGCGAGTCGGTGTGGTGGCTGCGGCTGTTTCCGTTGTTGACGCAGGCGGCGGCGGTCGTGCCTCTCCTGCTGCTCGGCCGCGAGTTGGGCGTGCGGCGCGACGAGATGCGCGTCGCGCTCCTGCTGTGGGCGGTCAATGGTTATTTGATTCAGTACGCGCAGGAGTTGCGTATGTACAGCCTGCTCCTGCTGTGTGCGCTCTGTTCGTTGTGGCTCTTCGCGCGCTTTACCGATGCGAAGGCGAGGCGGCGGCGCACGGGTGCGCTCGCGGCGCTATTTGCCGTGAATTTGCTGTTGGTCTATACGCATTATTTCGGCTGGCTGTTGGTCGGGTTGGAAGCTCTCTTTATAGCTATCTGGCGGAGGGAGAAGTTGAAGCCGTTCGCCGTGTCGCTGATCGCGCTGGGGGTGTGTTTCAGCCCCTGGTTATGGTTGGTGCTGCGGGCGTCTGTGGCGGGGGAGGGGCTTCTGGCACAGAACATCGGTTGGCAGGCGCGGCCGCGCCTGGCGGACATCTTCCACCCCTTCCTGTTGCTGCACGAACCGTTTCGCTTTCGCCGGAACACTTATGAGCCGCTGGTGCTACGCGTGGACGTGTGGTTAACCGTCGTACTGTTCGCCCCGCCGTTCGTCGTGCTTTGCTGGCGCGCCGTGAGGCAGCGACGCCATGTGGAGGCGCAACTGCCGGGAGACGAGACGGTGCGAGAAGCAGCGGCGGGGAATGCTGCGGGCGGCGGCCGAGCGGCCGGGAACGGGGCGGGCAGGAGGCCGGGGCTAACTTTCCTGCTGTTTTTTTCGCTCGCCCCTGTCGTCATCGCGTTCGTGCTGGCGCGCGTGCTGCCGCAATCGATCTGGGGCACGCGCCACTTGATCATCATAGCTCCCGTCTACCTGCTGCTGGCCTCCGTCGCATTCGTCTCGCTGCGGCGACCCGTATGGCTCGCTGTTCTACTCAAAGTCCTGCTCGCCTGCTGGTTGACGCTCGCCGCGCTGCTCTGGTTGATGCGACCGAACCCGCCGCCCGTGTGGTGTGCCTGGGAGACGCTCGCGCAGAGGGTGGTCGAGGCGGACGCCAACGCAGAGGGAGAGGTGCGCGTCTACGCCGCAGAAGACCTCATCGCCTATCATTTGTGGTACGGAATGAGTTTGACGGGCGACGCGCGATTCCGCGTCGCCGCCGTCAAGAACCTGCCCGGCCTGAGCGAAGACCGGGCGTTTTTCCTCCCGCGCGGATTCAACGAAGTAACCGCCGCGGACGCGTCCGCAGCCATGCGTGAGGAACGCTTCTGGGTGGCTTTCCGCGATACATCCTGGAACACGGAGCATCCGCTTTTGCGTCTGCTGGCCGAGCGCGGCTACGAGTTGGAAGAGCGTTTCGAAGTGAGGGCTTCGGGGCAGAAGGCTTTTATCATCTCCGTCAAGCGACGACGCGAGAGATGATATAGAAACATCCCTCTCAAGCGGCGTTATAGAGATTGAACAACTTACCGCCGTGACATAAGACCGATTATCAGATGTAAGCAGTCTTATTACCGCTTTTCACCGCAATATCTAGCTACCACTTCTTGACTTGGGATTGTAACGTCCTGTACTCGCTGGAAGAAAGTTCAAGCCAATAATACAATCCTTAAAAACATAATTCCGTGTGCGTGTCCGTCCCATCTTTGGGGGTGCCGTTAACCGCCTAGCGGGCTTTTACCCTCAGCACCTCCTCCAGTCGTGTCGTATAGCGGCCAGACAAACGCCCGCGCCTCATCTCCCAACCCCGGTCCCGTCCCATCGCGAGTGGGCGCACTATATGCTGGCCGTGCTTGCGGTTGATCCCGTCCACCGCCTTCATGAGCCGCGCCCGCCGCTCGGCGTCGATCCTGACCAGCATACTCTGCTGCCGCTCGGCGTCGGCCACGATGTCTGTGAGGAACACTCCCGCCTTGTTGTACACGAACCCCGGCTTGTAGACGCGCCCCAGTAGCTCCCGCGCCGCAGCGACCAGCGCCGGCGTGTAGGAGGTGGGGAACGGGAGCCGCCAGCTCGCCGCCGCCGAGTAGATCTCATCGGGGTTCTGCCTGAAGCGCGAGGTGGAGACGAAGACGGTCAGGTGTGAGGCGGCCAGATGCTGCTGGCGCAGCTTCTCCCCGCCGCGCGCGCAGTGCATCGCCACCGCCTCGCCGATCTCCTCGACGGTCGTGACGGGCCTGCCGAACGAGCGCGAGCAGCACAGCCCCTTGCGCGGCATCTTGCCAGTAAAACATTGTTTCAGGCAAGAAATATCTTTATAATGGGCTTACAAAGTTTTGTGTTCACGATGCCGGAGGCAGATATGTGCGGACGATTCACTCAACGCGCGGACTCGAAGAAGATTGCCAGAGAGTTCAGGGTGGCGGAGGTGCCGGCGGTGGAGGCGCGCTACAACATCGCGCCGACACAGGACATCCTGACGGTCTACGAATCCGGGGACGGGCGGGCGGCGACGTTCTACAAGTGGGGGCTCGTCCCCTCGTGGGCGAAGGACACTTCGATGGGCGCGAGACTCATTAACGCCCGCGCCGAGACGGTCGCGGAGAAGCCATCCTTCCGACAGGCCTTCAAGCAGAGGCGCTGCATCATCCCGGCCGACGGCTTCTACGAGTGGCAGCGAACGGGAGGAAGGAAGCAGCCCTACTTCTTCCGCATGAGAGACGAGCGCCCGTTCGGCTTCGCCGGTCTGTGGGAGCGTTGGGAGGGGGAGGGCGGCCGAGTAGTCAACTCGTGCTCTATCCTGACGACCGAGGCCAACGAGGTGCTGCGGCCCGTGCACGACCGGATGCCGGTCATCCTGCACCCCGATGATTACGAGCCGTGGCTCGGTGCGGACGCGCGGGAACTCGACCTCGTCAAGGAGATGCTGCGCCCTTACCCGGCCGAGGAGATGGTGGGCTACCCCGTGGGCGCGTCGGTCAACAGCCCCCGGGGTCAGGGCGCGGGGCTCATCGAGCGTGCGGCCGTGAATTCGGCGTAAGGCCCGGACGGAGGAGACCTATCATGACCTACGCGTTGTGGATCGTTCAGGCGCTGCTCGCGCTCCTGTTCCTGTTCGCCGGCGGGATGAAGCTGGTCATCCCGCCCGACGTACTGGCGTCGATGGGCTCGCCCAACCAGATCCTGCTACCGGGGTGGTTCGTGCGCTTCGTTGGCGTGTGTGAGGTGCTCGGCGCGCTCGGCCTTTTACTGCCGGGGTTGCTGCGCATCAAGCCGTGGCTCACGCCGCTCGCAGCTGCGGGGCTGGTCGTCATCATGATCGGCGCGGTGGCGCTCACGATGGCGGCCGACGGGGTCACGGCCGGGGTGGTCCCGCTGGTGACAGGGCTGCTCGCGGCTTTCGTCGCTTACGGCCGGTGGTGGCTGGCGCCGCACAGGGCGCGGCGGGAGATGATTCGGCGGAGGACGAGTTAAGGACGGTAAGAACTATTAAGGTGGCGAGATGACGACTGACAACAACCAACTGACTGACGAGGCGGTTCTGTTGCAAACATCGAATAGGGGCGCACGAGAGCTTCGTGGTCCCTTCCGCTAAGCGGCGACACCGAAGAGACCTGCGACGAACTTTGCCTGCCCTGCCGTGTCCCTCCCGTCCAACCTCTTCACCTGCCCCTTACGTATCATGTGCATGGATTTAACTCCTTCAAGCGTCCGTTCCGCCGAATGAAATGAGCGGAAGCATTGAGCCGCCCGCCACCTCCGCCTGATGAATCGGTGATCTACAGAGAGGTCGCGCTCGCGCATCATCTCCTCCAAGTCCCGGTAGGAGAGCTGATACCTGCAATACCAGCGGACACACAAGAGGATGATCGAAGGCTCGAAGTGACGCCACTTGAACGGGGACTTGGAATGCTTCACGATGGTGGTTCCGGGAGTATGATGACCTAGCTGGAAGGCGGATTATAGCTCAAGGATGATTCTTGCAACACAGCCACCTAGAGACACCACAACACACTGAGGTTAGGTAGGCTAAGCCATCTCGCCCTTGCTGCCGCAGCGTTGTTCGTCGTCTCTACTCCTGTCGAAGGAGATTCCTATTTGATTCTCTTCGAGGGGAAGGTGTACTTACCTTCGACGATGCTCAGCACCGCGGCTTGGCCCTCGCGTTTGCTGAACACAAGCATCCACGTCCTATCCTTCAGAAAGAATTTAGTCTGCGACTCGGCGAATACCTCAAACCTTGGCCCCGTCTCTTGGACGAATAGCTTGTCGCCCTCGCGCGTGACGGTGAAGATCCGGTTATTCAGGGTCTCGAATTGGTACGTGCCGACATAGGACTCTAGGATCTCCGGCGAAACGTGGATAGCGACCTTGCCGCTCGCGCGGCGCTGCTCGATAAACTTGGACATGGCAGCTCGGGAGTTCTTTTCACATCCGTATGCAAGGTCCCAGTCGCCCAAGAAACTGCAAACGAAGACGTTATTAATCGCGTCGTCGACCATGACCTCGCCTATCGCATATTGGTGCTCGACGAGTGCCTCGCTATTGGCAAGCATAATGAGCGAGAGATTCTTCTCCGGCACTTTGAACAAATACGCTGAGAAGCCGCTACCCCAGTCCCCGGTATGCCAGATGAGCCTCGTTCCGTGATGGTTCATTACGAACCAGCCCAGCCCGTAAGGAAGTGGCTTGCCGCTATTCGAGACAAATGGCGTCCACGCTTGTTCCTGCGTTTCTTTCTTGATAAACGCGTGCTCGTCTAGCGCGATGTCGTACTTAGCCATGTCGCGTACTGTCGAAAGCAGTCCGGCCGCCGCCCCGATGAAATCGGGATATGGATACGTCGTGTGAATGATCTCACCATTGCCGTAGTAGCTGTAGGGCTGGGCTAGCGTCTCCAGGCTCTTCTTGTAGCGTTCGAGGTGTTCCTTCCCCAGCGAAGCTGTCCACTTGTCCGCATCGACGACGATGTGATGATACGGAACGCTATGCGACATCCCCAAAGGGTCGAAAAAGGTTTCGACAACCACCTCGCCAAATCGTTTGCCTGTCTTCTTCTCGATCACCGCAGTCAGGTAGTCATAGCGATTCCCGTCGTACTGGAAGCGTTCTCCGGGGGTTCCACTCGACGTGTGACTGAGTAGGTGCTTGATCCTGACTGAATCATCCTTGAAATCAGTCGAGTAATGCGACACGGGTTCGTCGAGGTCCAGCTTGCCCTGCTCGACAAGCTGCATTATCAGCGTCGAGGCGAACGTCTTGGTTATCGAGGCGAGGTGAAATAGCGTGTCCGGCGTTGTAGGAATTTTGTTCTCGCGGTCGGCGAAACCGAATCCTTTGCTCCAGACGACCTTTTGATCCTTGAGAACGACGGCCGACAGGCCGGGAATCTTGAGCCGCGTGCGGAGATCATCGACTTGTTGCTCGAAACGCTCCAGTCGTTTCTTATTTTGGGTTGAAATGTCGTGGGGGCTGCTGCCCGGCTGCGTTTGAGCTAACGACCCGCTGGCGTTGCTAAGCAGTGCCAAGGTAAAGAGGCTCTTGGCAAGAATTGTGAAGTTGTTAATCCTCACTTGTTTCCCCCTCTGCTACTAAAACACCGCGCGCGTCTGTTTTGTGTCAAATATCTTCTGGCTTTGATTTTACTGCTTATCACATCTGCCATCACAGTCCCTTTGTAGCGACTTTGAATTCCAAATGCGCGCGAGCACTATTTTAAATTTCGAGCGCAATAAGAATCATAAATATCCGTGAGTTGGTAAACTAACATATCACTTTCAGTTAAATATTTGTTGACACTGTTCGGCGACCAAGCATACAGTCAGCGCACACGTACGTGAGAGCGCCTTTTCTGGCGCTTAGGTCTTGATGTAAATAGTCCCGCGTTTCCTCTCGTCCGTTATCTTTCAAGTGTTCTGAGGAGCAGCGAGTACTCCTCATCCGTTTACAGAGCCGGGTCAATCCGCTCACTTTGCCAAATCCTCGCAGGGGAAGTAACTATGAAACGTCCCCAGATATTGCATTTGACTGCTCATCTCTTCACACTGCTGGTGATCATTCACTTGATGATCTTGCCCAGCCCTATATATGCGCAAGACACGGTGACCGGGGCCTTTGAAGGCACGGTCAGCGACACCCGGTCAGGCGCGCCCGTTGCAGGCGCAACAGTCGAAATCATCAATCAACAAAGCGGACTGGTCATCACATTGCGAGCAGATTCGCGCGGCCGCTTTTATCAAGGACTGCTGGCCCCAGCCGTGTATCTGATCCGGGTTTCGCTAACAGGCTACATAACCAAAGAAGTTTTGCAACGATTGCTGATCACCCGCACCGGCGAAGTAGTGCCTGTGCCGGTTGGACTTGAACCGATCAGCACTGGCGCAAGTCCGGCTGCAAGTCCGACGCCAAGCGTAACCGCGACATCGGGCCCGCCGCCTACGACGACGCCCACGCCGACCGCCACGCCAAGCGCCCGCACCCCGAGCTTAGAGGAGACGGAGATTCGCGCACAGCTTTCCAGTAACGACGGGCGGCGCAGCGGCTCGTTCACTGACGTTGACCTTACGACTTTGCCGCTCGGCGCAATCACGCTGGTGCGCACATTCGACCAGTTGGCGTTGCTCCTGCCGGGCGTCGCGCCACCACCGCAGACAATCGGCAACGGTTCAGGCCCCGGTGTTGGCGCAGGTGTCGGCGCAGCGGGTCAGTTTTCGATCAATGGGCTGCGCTCGCGCGCAAACAATTTCACTGTTGATGGATCAGATAACAACGATGAGGATATCGGTGTGCGCAGACAGGGCTTTGTGGCGCTGATCCCGCAGCCGATTGAGTCCATTCAGGAGTATCACATTATCACGCTGCTCGCGCCGGCACAGTTCGGGCGCAATATCGGCGCGCAGGTGAACGCCGTCTCTAGGTCGGGCGGGAGCGCGCCGCACGGCACGCTCTACGGCTTCTTCAATGCGAGTCAACTAAACGCCCGCAACTTCTTCGACACGACGAATGGCAACGCTCGTACTGCTCTGCGTGTGGGCAATCAAGCAGTCCTGCTCGACGGGCAACCGCTGACCGTCCAAAATCAGAGTGACGGTAAAGATTCATTCACGTTTGGACAGGCCGGCTTCGTGCTTGGTGGGCCGCTTAAGCGCCCACACGTTTTCTACTTCCTCTCAGCGGAAGGTGAGCGCACGATTGCCAGCCAGGAAGCAAGCTTCGCTGTGCCGACGGTTGCGCAGCGCGGCATCTTTCGGACTGGTGCCAGTGGCATCTTCCTTGATCCATTCACCGGCGACCCGACCTCTGCTATTCCCGCCAGTCGAAACGGCGCGGCGATCTTCAGTCTCTTTCCCTTGCCTAATAACCCTAACGGCCTCTATGGCGCGAATACTTTCACTCAAGTTCTGCCGGCGAGCGGGCAAGGTAAAATTCTATCGGCCAAGTTGGATGGCAACTTCAAATACAAAGGTCGGCAGCAGTCCGTCACCGAACGCTACAACTACACGGACGATTTTCGCATCATCCCGGTGACGGGCGGCGCGCTCTTTTCCAGTTTGCGGCCGCGCGTGCGCACGCAAAACTCATCCCTCTTTTTCAACAGCGAAGTGAGCGCGCTCAACTCTGCCCGCCCCATGTTCAATCAGGTGCGCCTCTCTTATGGACGCACGCGGCTCGGCTTTGACGAAATCCGCGACCGTGATTTCCTCGTGCCGAGCGTCAGCTTGCCGCGCACACCGTTTCTGTTGAATGCGCCGCTCGCGCTCAACACTACTACGCCGGCCGCGCCGGGCCAGGCCAACACAGGCCCCGTCACGTTTTTGCATGATCCCAATGTGCCCACAGTTGAAGATGAAATCGGGCCAATCGGCGCAGTCAACGTGGCGGGCTTCAGCCCCATCGGCGTGGATGTCTTCAACTTTCCGCAGCAGCGCGTCAACAACACTTATCAGGTGGCCGACGAATTGACGTGGCGCAGCGGCGTGCACGCCGTGGGCTTCGGCGTTGATACGCGCCGCAGCGAGTTGAATAGCGATCTGCCACGCAATTCGCGGCCGCTCGTCACGTTCAACGGCGGGCCGCGCCTGATCTTTGAGAACGGCGCGTTTCGCTTACCCACCAGCAGCGACCTCAATCGCTTCATCCGGCCGGAAGACCTTGCGGCGTTAGGCGCGGCCAGCAATTTTTATCTGACACTGAACACGACCGCCGACGCGCGCAACAGCCTGCGTTATTACCAACTGAACCTTTACGCGCAAGATGCATGGCGACTGCGTCCGAACCTGTCGCTCTCCTATGGCTTGCGCTACGAATACAACACACCCGTGCGCGAGTTGAACCGTCGTATCGAGCAGACGTTCACCGATCCCGGATTAGCGTTAGCTCCGGGCTTGCGTCAGTTCATCGAAGGCCGCACGCGCATCTTCGAGCCTGACCGCAATAACTTCGCGCCGCGCATCGGCATGGCCTACTCGCTGACGCCATTCGGCAAAGATCGGCGGACGGTGCTGCGCGGCGGCTACGGCATCTTCTACGATCAGATTCTAGGCGCAGTCGTCAGCCAATCGCGTAACGTCTTCCCCACCTTCATCACCCTCAATTTCGGCGGGTTGAACGCTCAGGATGATACGACCTCGCTGACCTTCTTCAACCCGGCCACGACCTTTCTGTTTGTGGCTGACAACGACGTGCCACTCGTGCGGCCCGGCACGCCCAACGACTTCAACCCGGCGCTGTCGCTGACTGACGTGCTCGACTTTGTCTCAGAGCATTTTCCGAGCGCCCTCGGAGCCACGCTACCCGCCCGCCGCCTCGTCACGCCGGCCGCGCAGCACTACAGCCTAATCATCGAGCAGCAATGCAGCCCCGACATGTTCTTTACCGTCGCATACGTCGGCACACAGGGCCGACATCTGCTGCGCTTCACCACGCCCAACCTCGGCCCCGGCTCGACGCTCGTGCCGGTCTCCTTCCACACACTCGACAGGGACTTGATCATTCCGGAGATGGACGGCCGAGTGCTGCCGCCGATGCGCCCTGTGAGCGGCGTCGGCGCGATCAACCGGTTCGAGACGAGCGCAAGTTCGCGTTACGATGCCTTGCAGTTGCAGTTACGCGGCCGCTTCCACCGCATGCTGCAGTATCAGGCGTCTTACACGCTCTCGAAAGCGACCGACGACGTGTCTGACGTGTTCGATCTGGCCGGCGCTCCCGCCCTGCCGCAAAACAGCTTGACGCTCGCGGGTGAGCGCGGTCTCGCAAACTTCGACACGCGCCAACGCTTCACCTACCAATTCATTTACGACTTCCCACGCCCGCACCGCCGCGACGGCGCTGTCGGTCTGCTCCGTGACGGTTGGCAGATCGCCGGCACGGGCCGGTTTCAGACAGGCCAGCCCTTCACCGTCAACAGCATCTTCGACGTTAATCTGGACGGCAACCTGACCGACCGCCTGAACACGACGCAGGGACTCGTGCAGACCACCGACCGCCGTCGGCCGTTGCGCCTGACAGTTGATCCGCTCACGCTGCTTGCGCCGGTCGGCCAAGATGGGAGTGTCGGACGCAACACGTTCCGCGCCGGCAACGTGCTAGAACTCGACATGACGGTGCTGAAGCGTTTTGCCTTCTCCGAAAGTCGGGGGCTAACCCTGCGGGCAGACATTTTTAATTTCATCAACCGGGCTAATTTTGGTGTTCCGGTGCGCTACCTTGAAGCCCCCAGCTTCGGGCAAGCCATTAACACGGTCACGCCGGGGCGGCGTGTCCAGCTAGCCTTGAAGTACACGTTCTAAATGCCGACTCACGTAAAGGAGAGACGATCATGGCCGGTTCAATCAGTGGTAAGGTAACTAATTCAAGTGGCAGCGGATTGCCTAACCTCACAGTCCAAGCGGTCGCCGGCGGCACGCCTGCTAGTGCCACGACGAACAGCAGTGGTAATTACCAGATAACGAATCTCAATGCCGGCACATACACGGTATTGGTGAGACCCGGTGCGGGGACATTTACCCCGCCTACGTTCAGTGTCACCTTGGCGCAGAATCAGAACGTGACAGGTCGTAATTTTACACAAAGCTAACGTCCTTAAAACTGAGCCAGGCAGCGCAGTTACTGGGGCACTACTGTATGCTACTGCGCTGTCATGCAGCAGCCTCACACGTAATGCAGCGGCGAACCCTTGTGGCTGGTTCGGTCACAGGCAAGGTGACTGATCTGACCGGCAATGCCCTTGCAGGTATAGAAGTACATGCCTCGCCTTTGGAGGGCGCAGGCGAGGACGCGCACGACACCACCAAAGCAGGTGGCAATTATCAACTCACCAATTTGAACGCCGGCATTCATTTGCGGTCAGAGATGGATAGGCAGAGCGACCGTCAGCAGATAGGTTGTAGCCATATCGAACCCGCCCGTGTTCGATGATTGACTGAAGAAACGCTAGCAGCAGGGTTGGTTTGCAAAGTGAGTAATCGCCAAACTATTTGGTGCGGCGGGTATCCCGCCTATGCCCGGCAGCGGGCCTACAGTAATACGTGCCACATTCAGCCTTCGCGGAGGTTGCGGAAGGTCACCGAGTAGCGCAACGCGTCCACCGGCGGGATGCTGTGTTCCCACTGAGAGCGCGCCGGCCCGCTCAGCAGGTAGGCCGAGCGCGGCTCCGTTGTCAGGTTCACCCGCTCCCACTTTCTCTCGCCCACCTTCCGCCTCAGCCGTAGCACGCATGGCGAGAGGAGCGAGACGCCGACCGTCTCGCCGAAGACCGCCTTGTCGCGGTGCCACCCGATCCCTGCGCCGGGGCCGTACTCGGTGACGAGCACGTGCTCCAACTCATCCGGCTCAATCCCAGCGAACGCGGCGGCGGCGGGCCGGAGCGTGAGAAGGAAGTCGGGGATGTCGTCCGCCTTGCGCAGGTGGCGGGCCGAGAAATCGTAGTGCCAACCGAAGGAGACGACGCGACGCCTGCCCGTGTAGCCATGAAACTCGAACTCACGGAAGGGCAGCTTGCACACGCGCACCAATAGTGCGGCCTCATCGGCCGCGCCGATCAGTTCGGGTTTATACCGGAAGCCCTCTGGGAGAACGGCCGCCGATTTTATTGTGCCGCCCTCCCTATCGAAAATGTCTAACTGCGACCGCATGTCTCCCTCGTACGCGGAAATGTCGGGGCGTCGAGCCTTCAACCTGTAATGATCTCTTTAACCCTGCCGACCTCACCCGTCTCCAGCCTGACTTTGACGCCGTGCGGGTGGTGAGAAGATTTCGTCAGCACATCTTTGACGACGCCCCGGGTCAGCTTTCCCGTGCGCTGATCCTGCTTGAGGACTATGTCAACTGTAAGCCCCGGTCTTACGTCTTTCCTCTCCCTGCCATCCATGAGTCACCGCCTCCGCCTGCCCGCCGCCAAAGCTGGCTCTAGTCGTGCCATCACCTTCTCACGCGCGTCACTTGGCGCGGTGCTTGATGGGTCTCCGCGCCATCAGGGGCAAGCAACGCGTCAAGCAGTCCGCCGCCCATAGTGAAAGGCGCGCAGGCGCGGCAGAATATGACGAGCGGTAGGCTCGAGGCGGACTCAGCCTCGCTGGTGAAGAGTTCGCCCTCGCGAATAACGTTTCCGCAAGGGGAGCACGTCAGTTCCGGCAGCGCGTGATAAAGGGCCGCCCGCTCGCCCGTCGCCGACAGGGCCTCGCCCCGGCCCTCTCGCCGTGCGGGTTGCCGCGCTTTACGCCCCCGCCGCGCTTCATGGACGACTCCCCAGGCCACTCGTCTCGACAGCTTCACTTATCCTGATAGCCCAGAAAGGTGACGGCAATTCAGGTCAAATTCTCCGGCCCATGATCGTAGCGCAACATCGCCTTCGGGTCACGGTGATTCCGTATCAGCTACACACCTATTAAGGGTTCATGCTCGGCGGTGTTCACCGACGTGGAGCGACCGGTCATCGAACTGGCGGACGCGCTGGCGGACAGCCACGACGCGCAGTTCGCGTGATGCCGGGTTATAATCGCGGCGTAGGGCCGGCTAAGGACGTGTTCAGGGCTGAACGGACGCACGCCCTGGTCTTCCGCGCGCCGGACGCGGTACGGGGCAGGAAAAGGGGTGGCAATGCGGCAGGCGGGCATACAGTGGCTAGGCATCACGTGGACGCTGCTCTACGCCGCTCTGATCGTCTGGCTCTACGTCGCCGCGCCGCGCACGCTCCGCGAGGCGAGCAACGAGGCGTCGGCCGCGATCGGCGCGTACCAGATCGATCAAGCGCGCTTCGACGCGGCGCGTGAACTCTTCAGCCACGGGCAGTACGCCGCCGCCCGCGACGAGTGGCAGCGGGCAGACCCGGCGCGACGCGACGCACGCACGCAGTTCTACGTCGCCTACGCCTGCTACCGTGAAGGCTGGGGGCGCGTCTACAGCGACGAGACGCTGTATCGCGCGGGCCTCGAAGCCGTCAACCGCGCCATCGAACTGTCGCCGCAGGGCCCGCTCACGGTCGAAGACCCGGAACTGCGCATGCACACGGCGGCCGAGTTGAAGGCGGAGCTAGAGGCGGGCCTCGCGCGCAAGTGGTCAGACCTCAACCCTGTCGAGCTTTTAAGGCGGGAACGCAAATGACCGCCGGACGCGCCCAGACCGATCACGCGGCTATAAACCGCGCGCTCGTGCGCTACCTCCTACTGCCGACCTTCTTACTGACCGTCGCGCTCACGGGCGGGGTGCGTGTGGACGCCACGACGCGCGCCCTCCTCTTCCGCCCGCCGCCGCTCGTTACGCTCGTGCTCGCGCTGCTGCTCTTGCCACTGCTCGTGCGCGGCGGCCTTATCGTCCCGCGCGCTTGGTTCGACGCCGCGCTGCCGCCCCGCGCGAACTTCGCACACGCGCTCACGCTCATCGCGCTCTACTTCGCCTCCGCCCAAGCGTTCAACGCGGTGCTGCCAGAGGCGGGTCTCATGCGCTGGCTCTTCGCATTCTTCTTCCTGTGGACTCTCTGGCAACAGCAGTTCAGCCGCTTCGACGCGCGCCGGCTACTCGGCAGCTTGGCGGCACTCTTCGGCACGGCGTTTGTGCTCAAACACCTGCTCCTAGCCCCGCTCTACGCGCCCGAAGGGGGCTGGCTGAAGCGGCTCGCGGGCGCGCTCTTCGAGGGTCTGACGCAGGGAACAGTCGGGGGCGGCGAGTCCTTCGCGCCCGCCTCCGGCTACCTCGCCTTCTTAACCCTTGTACTCTACGCTGCTGGCCTCTTGCTGATGAGCGTCACGCCCGACCAACTAAAGACAGCGGACGCTGCCTGGCCAGACTCCGACCTGATGTCGCGGTCAGAACCGAGGCTCATCACAGCGACGCCGGAGGCGGCCAGCCCCGTGAGTGCCACCGACAATCCGGCGCGCGACGGCGTGGATCGTGCCGAGTAGCAGTTTTCGTCGGTGACGAATTCACGTTCACGCACAACTGGGCATGATCTGTTTTTCGCGGCGCGCTGCGAGGCACGAGGCGGTGCTCAAGCTCTACGGCGAGCAGCAGAACCGTCAGCATCAAATCCGAAACACGACTAAAGTTCTGGCGCGGCGGTTCGGAGTTTCGCTTGTGCGGTTCGCCGTTTCGTGCTACTGTCTGCGCGCCAATCAGCGCCCGCAGTGGCTTCAGTGGCGGGCGCGCACGTCTCATCCGAAGGATAGACACCCAACACATCGGACGTTTCCCTAGCTTAGAGCTTTAGAGAAGGAGCGCAAGCACATGCCGATTTCCCGTCGCCTTTTTCTCCGCGCGAGCGCCGTGACCGTGGCCGCCGCCGGTGCCCCTATCAGCATCAACGCCTTGACCACCGAACGTGCCGCGCATGGCAACGCCCCCGCGTCGCCCTCCGGCCAGCCCATACTGATGACCAAAGCCATGTTCGCGCCCCACCTGCACACGACCTTCGTCATCAAGACGGAGGACGCGCAGACGGTGCCCGTCGAGTTGGTCGAGTTGCATGACCACGCCACCGCGCATAAGGCGGCGGCGCACGAGTGCTTTGCGCTCACCTTCCGCGCGCCCGCGCACCGCACGCTCAAGCAGAACACCTACCGCATCGAGCACCGTGCGCTCGGCCAGTTCGATCTGTTCGTCGCGCCGATGAGGAGTGCCCATCACGGGCAGGTCTATGAAGCGATCATCAACCACGCTCGCGCCTGAGCCGCGGCCGGAGACGTACGGGCGCGGCGCGTCTGCCGCGCGGCGCTGAGCCTCAGCGCCAGCCGCCTCGTCAAATCTCATCTCAGCCTTACCTTACACGTGCGCCGGGCGACGTTTCTGCGCCGCCCGGCGCACGCCGGTTTCGCCTTGTCAGAGAACGCGGCACACGGCGGCGGCTGGAATTATTAAGGAGCGACTTGTCTGATGGAGAGTAGCGGCCGGGATATCGCGCTGCCCGGCGGGGGTGTGGTCGCGCTGCGCCCGGTGACGCCTGACGACGCGGAGTTCTTACGCGCCGTCTACGCCAGCACGCGCGCGGACGAACTCGCGCATGTCAACTGGGACGCGCGCCAGAAGGACGCCTTCCTGCGCATGCAGGCGGACGCGCAGCGCCACGAGTACGAAGCGCGCTACCCCAACGCGCAGTACGACGTGATCCTGCTCGACGGTGCGCCGGTCGGCCGCCTCTGGATCGGGCGGAGCGAGGCGGAGATCAGGCTGCTCGACATCGCCCTGCTGCCGGCGGCGCAGAATCGCGGCATCGGCGGCGCGCTCATACGTCGGCTCATCGCCGAAGCGCAGCAGACCGGCAAGCGGCTGCGTCACATGGTTTTCATTATGAACCGGGACGCTCAGCGCTTCTACGAGCGGCTTGGCTTCCGCGTCATCGAAGATCTAGGCGCGTATCAGCACATGGAGTGGCAGGGAGACGCGGACGGTAGCGAGACCGCCGCTAGCGCGCGAGGTTAAAGACGGCCTCGTAGCGGACGCCGCTCGCATCGCGCCCGACAGGGACGATGAAGATGTCGAGCGTGCCCATCTGTTCGTGCTCTAGCGTGTAGAGATGCTGCGGCAGGAGCAGGTCGGGCGGGCCCGCGAAGAAGATCGAGAACTGTTCCATGCTCGTCTGCTCCCACGCCAGACTCATCCAGCCCCGCACCTCAACCAGTTCCAACTCCACCGGGCGCGGCGCGTTGACGCGGACGCGGAACTTCGTGTGCAAGTGCCGCGCGAAGTTCTCTTGAGTCAGTTCCACAGACATCAATCAGTCGCCCCCGAATAGCTCTGCGAGCAGTGTGTACCTGCGTCCGAGACTTTAACAGAAAACAATAGGCAGTAGGCAGTTAAAGGCGAACGCAAGAGCGCCGGTTGAGCGCCTCGTCTGTGACGAGAGCGATCCAACCGGCGCTCTTGCTTTCACTGCCTACCGCCTACTGTCCTCAAGGCAGTGCTTCGACGTTGATGAAGAAGCGGTAGCTGCCGCCCTGCGCCACGCCGAGCACGAAGCGGACGTTGACCGACGCGCCGCTGGCGAGCGACGCGCCCGGCAGCGTGACGACGACGCTTGAGTTCAGGCCGCCGCCCTGTGCCTGCGTGGGCGGCGTCTCCAGCGTCGGGCCTAAGACGGTGACTAAGCCGCCGCCCGTGATCGTGACGTTGGTATTGACCGACGACAAGACGCGCATGTCGGCCAGCGGCCCGTTCGGCGAGTTGGTGGTCGTGACATCAACCACGCGGAAGCGCAGCTTGGTCACGGGCCCGCCAGTCGTGTTGGTGAACTTGCGGCGGATTTCGAGCGTGCCGAAGGCGGTCGGCGTGCCCGCGCCGCCCGACGTTGGGTCGCGCACGCGGTTGGGCGCGGCGAGCGAAGACTGCTGCGGATCGATCAGCACAGCCTTTATCTGCGCGTTGCGCTGGATGGGACTGGCCAGACTCTCCGGCCCCGCGCCGCCGCGCACCGCCGCCACGCCGCTGTACGTGCCCGCGTCGCCCGCCACGAAGTCGAAGTCGGCGGCGTTGTCGGACGTGTTCTGCGGCAACCCGGAGGTCTGCTTGCGCACGAAGCTGTACTGCCCGTCGGCCGTGATGCCGCCCGCAGGCAGCAGGCCCGCGCCCTGCCGGTAGAGCGGGTCGGTCACGGACGAGAAGCCCACGGCGTCGAGCCGCGAGGTCGCGTCGAGCAGCGCGTCCGTGTTGAAGAGGGCGATGCCGCCGCCGTCGTTTATGTCCTTGTTGGTGTATTGCCCGTCGCCCAGTCCGACCGTCGTGCTCACGCCCGCCGGGTAGTTGCCGAGCGAGAAGCCAACGCCGGTCGTCTGGTTGGTGACGAGGAAGTGCGCGTGCGCCGGGATGGTCTTGTTGGCCGGCACGGTGTAGATGAGCGTCGTCTGCCCCGCCGGGTTGATGGCTATGAGCGGGTAGCCGCTTGCGGGCACGGTAATCGCGTGGCCCGTGTTGTTATACAACTCGATGAACTCGTCCTGCGCGCCGTTGGGCGTGCCCGTGCCGTGGAAGCGGAACTCGGTGACGAGGATGTCGCCGGGGGCGGTCGGCGTCGGGTTGATGACGAGTTGGCCGCCCGCGAGCGTGGCGCTCGATGCGTTCAGGTTCCCGTCGCCGCTATAGTCGGCCGTGATCGTGTGCGTGCCGGGGGTGAGCGCCGCAGTCTGGACGGTGGCGACGCCGTTCGTGACCGTCGCGGGCGAGCCGATGGGCGTGCCCGTGCCCGACGGGCCGTCCCAGAACTGCACCGTGCCGGTCGGGATGTCCGTGCCGGAGGCGGGCGTGATCGTGGCCGTGAAGGTCACGTTGTTGCCCACGTCGGACGGGTTCTTCGACGACGTGACGACGGTCGTGGTGTTGATCTTGTTGACGGTGTGCGCCGCGCCCGCCGACGCGGGACTCGCGTTGAAGTTGCCGTCGCCTGCGTAGGTGGCGGTGATCGTGCGGTTGCCGACGGTGAAGAGGGTCAGCGTGCACTGCGTGGCCGGGAGCGTGCCGGTGCAGGAGTCAACGCCGTCGGAGACGGTGACGTTGCCGGTCGGAGCGGTCGGGCTGTTACTGCCCGGCGAGGTGACCGCGAGGCTGTAGGTGACGACGAACGACTGCCCGCGCGTGGACGGGTCGGGCGTGTCGCTCTGGATCGTGACAGTCGTGTCAGCTTTGTTGACGGTATGCCCCGCAGCCGTCGAGGCGGGACTCGCGTTATAGTTGGCGTCGCCTTGATAGGCGGCGACTAAGGAGTGCGCCCCGGCCGAGGGCAGCGGAGCCGAGCACTGCCCGGCGGCGACCGTCCCCGTGCAGAAGGTGTTGCCGTTGTCTGTGACGACGACGTTGCCGTTCGGGTCGGGCGTCGGGCCCGGGTTGGCCGTGCCGGGCAGGACGACCGACACCGAGTAGGCGACCGTGACGGACTGGTTCGTTACGGACGGGTCGGGGTTATCCGAGGTGATCGCGGTCGTCGTGTCCGCCTTGTTGACTAGGTGGGCGGTGGCGGGCGACGAGGTGCTGGTGTTGAAGTTGGCGTCGCCGGCGTAGGTCGCCGTCAGCGTGCGGTTGCCGGCGTGGTAGACCGTGATCGAGCACGAGCCGGTCGCCGGCGTCGCCGCGTTGATCGTGCCGGTGCATTGCTCGCCGGTGTCAGCCGTGACGGTGACGTTGCCGGTCGGCACGGTCGGGACGTTGCTTCCGGGCGCGTTGACGGAGAGCGAGTAGTTGACTGTGAACGACTGACCGCTCACGGTCGGGTCAGGCGTGTCGGCGGTGATGGTCGTGGTGGTGTCGGCTTTGTTGATGGTGAAGTTGGCCGTGCCGACCGCGCTGTCCACGGTCGCGTCGGCGCTCCCCGCGCCCGCCAGTGCAGCGCGGAAGTTGGCCGTCGCCGTCCCCAGATTGGTCTTGACCGTGCCGCCGCCCGAGGCGGGCAGGCCCGTGATCGGATTCGTGACGGTGAAGGTCGTCGTGGTGGGCACGGACAAGATGGTGTACGTGCCGGTGTAGCGCGTGTCGCCGACGCCGGAGATGATGACAGTCCTGCCCGTCGTGAAACCGTGCGCGGCGGTCGTGGTGATCGTCACGGTCGTGCCCGTCTCGGTCGCGCCACTTGGCGAGGCGGCGATTGTGGCGGTGGACGACTGAAGTATGTTCTGCTGGTTCGAGAGCGCGCCGCGCACGGGATTGCCCCAAGTGACCGCCAGGTCGAGCAGCGCGATCACGTTCTGGGATACGTCCTGGTTGGCCGAGTTCGTGTTGACACTGGCGGTCAGCGTCGTGTCCTGCCCGGTGACGATGGGCGCGGGATTGGCGGTGTTCTTGAGCACGAGTTGCGGGAGCGTCGTCAGCGTGCCGGTGACGCTGGAGACCTTGAAGGCGGTGTCGCAGCCCGCCGTATTTGCGCCGGCCGACTGCGGATCGACGTTGCAGCCCCACCAGTTGTTCGTGGCGTTCAGATCGCCGTTGCCGCCTAACTGGACGCCCTCGCCGCTGCCGGGTTGGAGAGCGGTGCCGACCACGTTGCCGCGGAAGCGACAGAAGCTGACAGTGAGCGCGCCGTTGGACTTTTGAATGCCGCCGCCGCCGTTATCCGTACTGGGGGCACCGGTGGTGTATGCCTTGTTGTTGGTGAATTGAGCCTTGCTGATCGTGTACGTGGCCAGACCCGAAGTCAGGAAGATTGCGCCCCCGGCGTTTATCGTCGCCTGATTGTTATCGAACACCCCGCCCGTGATGGTAGTTGATTCCGTGCCTTGCGAGGTCGTGCCGCCGAGCGTGCGGATCGCGCCGCCGACGCCCTGCGCCACCGCGTTGTTGGTGAACGTGCAGTTCGTGAAGGTCGCTTGCCCGTGCCCGCCGTTCTGCTTGGCGGACTGAGAAACAGCGCCGCCGTTCCCCCCGATATTACCGCCCGCGTCGTTGTTATTGAACGTGCAGCTAAAGAGGTTGTAAACGTTGTCCGTGCCGCCCATCAGGATGGCCCCGCCGGACAGAATGCTGGTCGGACTGCCGCCGTTCTGCATCGTGAGACCAGACCAGGTGCCTGTCCAGCCGACGGTCGGCGTCGTGCCCGGCGTGACTTGGAAGATGCGCTCGTTCGGCGCACTGGCCTGATTGACCTGAATGATCGTCGTCGGTGCACCCGCGCCGACGAAAGCGACGCCGCTCGCGCCGGGGAGCAGATCGAGATCGCCCGTGGCGTTCACGTCTTCAGCGCCGCTCAGGGTGATGTTGTAAGTGTTCGCGGGCACGTTGATGAGCGTGCCGGCGTTGGCGTTGGCAAACGCGACCGCGCCGCGCAGGGAGCAGTCGTTCGCGCTGCCGGTGCAGGCCGAGGCGGCGGCTACGTCGTCCGTCCGGTCAACCGTGATGGTGGCGAGCGGCGCGGCGGGGACGACCATTGGCGCGACCGAACCGGTCTCAAGCATGACGAGATCGCGTTCGCCGTTGACCTTGCGCGGCATCTCTAAGAATGCGACGGGCGTCGCCGCTACGTCGAGCGCGACCGACTGCTGAGTGGCGAAGGCGGCGGCTTGACCGGTCTTCGCGGCTTCGAGTTGCTGGTCGAGGTGGCGCAGGACGTTAACCTGATTGCGACCGGGGCTGACGACGAGCAGATCGGCCGTCTCTTGATAGGTGAGGAAGGACGCGGCGAGCGGCGTCTGCGGCGCGACGCCTGCGGTCGTCGCCGCGCTCACGCCGAGTTGCCCGCCCAGCTCCCAGCCCGCGTCCGCGCCCGGCTGCCACGTTGCGGGCTGCGTAACCTTGCCGACCTGCATCGCGGCGAACACTTCTTGATCGCCGTGCGTGCGCTCATACATCTCTTCGGCCGTGAACGGGCGACGGTCTAGCGCCGCACGCTGCACAAGGTAGAGCGCGCCGTCCTCGGCTTGGACGGCGAGCGACTTGAACTGCTCGCGGTTCCAGACGAAGTAGCCGGCGGCAAGGGCACGCGCCGTGAACGGCAGCGCGACGCGCTCGATGCGCGTCTGCGTGTCGGTGACGAGCGCGGGGGCGACGGTGGCGGCGCGCAGCTTGGTCGCATGCTTGCTCGCGGCCTGTATGTCGGCCCAGCCGTGTACGATGTCAACCTCGGCCCCGGCCGCGATGGCGAGATCGTTGTAGCCATCCTTGTCCATGTTGCCGAACGCGAACGAAGTCGCCTCGGCGGGCAGCGCGAAGTGCAACGGCTTGCTGTTCACGCCGCCGACGAAGACGAGCGCCTCGGGCCCCGCGCCCCCACTCACGCCCACCGCCACGTCGTTTAAGCCCTCGCCGCGGACTGAGCCGCCGGCCGCGAGCGCCGTCAACGCGCCGGGCAGTTTCACCTGTCGGGCCGCGGCGAGGTTGCCCGCGCCATCGCCCGTGAACAGGCAGAGACCGCCGCCGCGCGCGCCCGCGAGCACGTCCGTAAAGCTGTCGCGGTTGAAGTCGCCCGCGAGCAGGAAGTCGGGCGCTTCGGGCACGGCGAAGGCGCGCACGGTGGGCAGGAAGGAGTCGGGCAATTGCCCCTGCTGGATGGCGGCGAAGACCTGCGGGTCGCGCGGCGCGAAGGCGTCGAGGTTGCCGCGTCGCAGCGTGACGACGCCGCCCGCGTCCGTCGCGTAGCCGCTTAACAGATCGGGCGCGCCGTCGGTGTCGTAGTCGGCGGTGGCCAACGCGAGCGGACGCGCGCCGCTCGTCAGCGCCACGCCGACGCCGCCCTGTTCGTCCCCGCTCAGCGCGTAGCTTGCGCGCAGGTTGAGGAACGGCCGCTGAACGGCGGCGCGCACGGTCGCGCGGGCCTGAGTCTTGGCGGCACGGGTCTTGGTTGCGACCAGAGCCGCCGTCAGGCAGCCGAGGGTCACGAGCGACAGCAGGAGAAAGCGGCGCGGCTTAAGCAAGGTTTTCATAACACTCCCTGTGCGATATCAGCGATGAGGAGCAGAAGCGCGTGCGCAGGGTACGCACGCCCGCTTACCTCATGAACGTACAAATGCGGCGCGTCAGCCTGCGGGGAGAGGTTGCGCGCCGCGTCGGGTTGAATTGTTAGCATCAAGTCGGCGACGGACAGCCGTGGGTTGTCGCTGCCCGGCCGCGCGGCCGCGCTGAGCGCGGCGACGGACGCACCGGGCAGCGCGAGTGACGGCCGCCTCAGTTGCCGCAGTTGGGCGTCACGCCGGCGGGGATCGTCCAAGCCGCGCCGTCCGTGCAGGCGACGACCTGCGAGACGAAGCAGCCGTTCTGATCCTCGGCGACGAGTTTGATCTCCGTCTGTGTGCACGAAACGTTGTCGAGCGTGAAAGACTCGCCGGGCCTGATAACCGAGTTGCCGAGTTGATTCGGCCCCCAGTCGTCCCGGTCGGGCGGCGAGAAGTAGAGGTGGCGAATTTCTAGCGCCGAGTTGTTGATGACGCGGAGGCCCGCTACGGGCTGCGCGTGGGTGCGCGCCAGCAGCGGCAGCGCCGCGAGCAGCGTACAGCCCACAACTGATAGTAGCACACGGCGCCGCCGCAGCGCGCGACCTAATTTAACGACTGAGACGTTCATCATTTCTGTCACCTTTCCCGACAGGGACACGGCCCCGGAGTTCGCCGCTTACGGGCAGTTGCTCGTGACGGTGTAGTGCGGCCCGTCGTCAACGGCCGCCGCGCCGTCCTTGTCCTTGCGCACGGTCACGGTCGCGGTCGCCGTGCCGACGTTGCCCGACGCGTCCGTGACGCGCAGCGTGATGGTGTAGACGCGCCCGTTACCGTTGCCGTCGCGCTCGGCGCGCAGTTGCACCGACTTGCAGTCGGCGGCGATCACGATGTCGTTGAGCGTCGCGCCGTCGCCGCCCTGCGTCATGTCCTCCAACTCGTCGCTCGTCACCTTCGAGATAACCACGCTGCTGACGCCCAAGCTGGTGTTGCAGCTATCGCTCACGGACGCTACCAGATCAGTGATGCTCATAGTGTGATAACTGTGATCCGGCGGCCAGAGCGAGATCGCCTGGCCATTGAGCGTGATGACGGGCGCGGTCGTGTCCACGACGTTGACGGTGCGCGTAACAGGCGTCGCCTGATTGCCCGCGGCGTCTTGCGCCGTGTAGGTGATGGTGTAAGTGCCCGGCACGTTCAGGTTCACCGCGCCCGCTACGCTGACAGCGACGCTGCCGCCGCAGTTGTCAGTTGCGGTCGCGCCCGGATCGCTGAAGCCCGTGTGGCACTCGACCGTCATCGGGTTCGCACCGTTGAGCGTGATGACGGGCGGTGTCGCGTCCCTGACGGTGACGGTCTGCGTGCGCGTGCTGGAGTTGCCCGCCGCGTCGGTGGCCGTGTAAGTGATGGTGGTCGTGCCGACGGGGAAGATGTTGCCGGCGGGCACGCCCGTGCGCGTGACCGGGACGCTGCCGGAGCAGTTATCGCTCGCGGTCGCAGTGCCGAGCGCGGCATCGCTGACGAAGGCGCTGCACGAGGTTGCGCTGGCGGGCGTCGAGACGCTCACGTCGGCCGGCGCGTTGATCGCGGGCGGCGTGGTGTCGTTGACGGTAAAGATCGTGGTCGCCGTGCTGTTGTTGCCCGCCGCGTCAATTGCCGTCACGGTGATCGTGTGCGTGCCGAGGCCGACGAGCGTGCCGGCGGCCGGGCTTTGCGACAGCGTGACGGGGCCGGCGCAGCTATCGCTGGCGGAACTGCCGGCGACGACGTTCGGGATCGCGGCCAAGCAATTCGCGTCGGCCGAGGCGGAAGCCGGCGCAGGCGCGATCACGGTCGGCGGCGTGGTGTCGTTGACCGTAAAGGTCGTCGTAGCCGTGCTGCTGTTACCGCCTGCGTCAGTCGCCGTCACGGTGATCGTGTGCGTGCCGGGGCCGACGAGCGTGCCGGCCGCGGGGCTTTGCGTGATGGTCACGCCGCCGCCGCAGTTATCCGTCGCCGTGCTGCCCGCGACCACGTTGGGGATCGCGGCTTGGCAACTCGCGTCGGCCGCCGCACTGGACGGCGCGGGCGCGCTCACGGTCGGGGCCGTGTGGTCAACGACGGTGATGGTCTGCGCGGCGCTGGCCTGATTGCCTGCCCCGTCGGTGGCCGTGTAGGTGCGCGTGATGACGAGCGGGCTGGCGGACGTGCCCGCGCCGCCGTTCGTCGTCTCGCTCACCGTCACGCTGGGCGTGCTGCAATTGTCCGCTGCGGACGCCTGCGCCGGGTTCGCGCCGGGCACTTGGCTCGCGCACTCGTAAGTGGCGTTGGCCGGCGCGAAGATGGTCGGCGGCGTGGTGTCGTTGACGGTAAAGGTCGTCGTGGCCGTGCTGCTGTTGCCCGCGCCGTCGGTGACGGTCACGGTGATCGTGTGCGGCCCTAAGCCGACGAGCGTGCCCGCGGCCGGGCTTTGCGTGATCGTGAGCGAGCCGGCGGGCGTGCAGTTATCCGCAGCACTGACGCCGGGCACGACGTTCGGGATCGCGGCTTGGCAACTCGTGTCGGCCGAGCCGGTGGTCGGCGCGGGCGCGGTCACGGTTGGCCGCGTCGTGTCGGTGACGGTGACGGTCTGCGTCGCCGTGCCGGTATGCCCGGCCGGGTCTGTGCCGGTGTAGGTGATGGTGGTCGTGCCGACGGGGAAGATGTTGCCGGCGGGCACGCCCGTGCGCGTGATGGTGACCGCGCCGGAGCAGGTGTTGGCGGCCGTGGCCGTGCCGAGCGTGGCGTCGCTGATGAAGACGCTGCACGAGGTGGCGCTCGCGCCGGTCGTCGCGGTGACGGCGGGCGGCGCGAGGACGGTCGGTGACTGGCTGCCGGTGACGATGACGTTGAAGGTGCAGGAGGCGTCTTGGCCGATGCCGTTGGTCGCCGTGCAGGTGACGGCGGTCGTGCCCGCCGGGAAGACGTGCGGCGAGGTGATGACCTGCGCACCGATCTGACAGGTTACGGCCGGCGCGGGGAAGCCCGTCGCCGTCGTGTTGAAGGCCACCGACGCGCTACAGGTGTTCGGGTCGCCAGCGACCGTGATGTCGGTCGGGCAGTTGACGGTCGGCGGCTCGCCGATGGTGATGGTGGTCGAGACGGTCTGGCCGTCGGCCGTTGCGGTCACGTCGTCCGTGCCGCCGGTGTTGCCAGCGGTGTAGGTCGCCGTCGCCTGCCCGTCAACGAACTGCGTGGTCGCGCCGGAGATCGTGCCGAGCGCGGGCGTGGGGTTGGCGAAGACAGGCGCGGCCGGATCGGGGAACGCGGGCAGACCGGCAAGATTGGCCGCCGCCACGACGCCGCCGGAACTGCTGCCGTAGATGTCCGCAGTTAGAGTGGACGTGCCGCCCGTGCTAATAGAACTGGGCGAGGCGGACAGGCGCAGTTGCAGCCACTGCCCGACGAGCACGTTAACCACGTCAGCCGTGCCGGGGCCGGAGTTCGCGCCCCACCAGTTGTTGTTGGCCGTCACGCCGCCGAGCGCGCCGATGGAGCGCGCGAGCGCCTCACCCACATGCGCCCCCGCCGTGTTGGCCGCAAAGCGCGAGTAGCTGATGTTGGCCACGCCGTTGCCGATGAGCAGCGCGCCGCCGCGGCTCGCGCCGCCACCGGCCTGATTGTTGACGAAGGCGGAGCGGCTGATGTTGTACGTGCCGCCCGCGCCGACGCCGGTCGCGTTGACCGCGCCGCCACTGTTGGTGAGCGCGCGGTTGTTGACGAAGAGACTGCGCGTGACGTTAAGCGTGCCGGGCGAGTTGAAGCGGATCGCGCCGCCCGCGCCCGTGGCCGCGCTGTTGTTGCGGAAGACGCAGTTGGTAACGTTGAGCGTGGTCGTGCCGGTGTTGGTGCTGTCGGCAATCGCGCCGCCGTTCGCGGCGAGCGTGCCGGTCACCTGATTGGTGTCGAAGACGCAATCGGTGACGTTGGTCGTCGCGCCGGGGCCGCCTGAGAGCAGACCGCCGCCCGACCGGCTCGTCGTGCTGATCAAGGGGTTCGGCAGGTTGCCGCCTTTGATCGTGACGCCGGAGAGGCTGAAGGTGAAGCCGGCGTTTTGAAGCGGGTTGCTGTCAAGCACGCGGTCGTTGGTCGTCTGCTCGATGATGGTCACGCCCGCGCCCGCGCCGACGATGCTCGTGCCGCTGGCGAGCACGTCCAAGTCGCCCGTCGCCGCCGACTGCTCGCTGTTGCCGGCGATGGTGAGTTGGTACGTGCCCGCGGGCACGTTGATGGTCGTGCCGGCGTTGTTGTTGGCGAAGCCGACTGCGCCGCGCAAGCTGCAATCGCTCGGCGCGGCCGTACAGGCGGCAGCTGCCGCCGTGTCGTCCGTGCGGTCAACGTCTATGACCGGGCCGGCGAGCGGCGCGACCAGCGGACTGGCGGCGCGCGCGGCAGCGGAGTGCGCGCCCGCGCCCGCCGCGCTGGTCTTGAAGACGCCGGGGAGACAGGTGGCAGCGACTAGTCCCGCCATGCAGAGGGCAAGGAGGACGGCCATGCGGGCGGTGACTTTGGGGGCGAAGCGCATCATCTTAATGACCTCATTTATCGTGCGGTCTATTACGGCTGGTTATTCGTTGCGATTCCGGCGGGCGCGGCGGTTGCGCCGATAAGCCGGCGCGCGGCAGGGGCATGACGCAGGAGCGGTCTCTCAGGCTCCGGGCCGGAGGCGAGAGAGTCGGGCCGTGCGCCGCCCTTTTAAGACCGCGGCGGGAAAACCCCTTGCAGCGCGATGCAGAAGTTGAGCGCCAGATAAGGGTGCATGTTGTTGTGCGGCTGACTGCCCCCGGCGGGCAGCAGCGCGCGCGGATCCATCGGATCGTTGCCGGTGGTCTGGTAGTAGTTGAACGCGCCCTGATCGCTGACCGCCTGCGCCCAGACGTTGTTGGCCGGGTCGGCCTGATCCGCGCCCTGACTGGTGGCCTTGATGGTGTGCGTGTGCGCCGGGATTTCGCTCTCAAGCAGCGTCACGAAAGGTTCGCCGGACTGCTCGCCAAGGAAATGAGTACTCAGACCCGGCCCTTGGCCCGGCTGGAGCGGCGCGCTGTCTTGCAGGTTGGGCAGCGCGAAGGTCGTCTGCCCATTGCCGCCATAGACCGTGCCGAGCAGCGAGAAGAGCGCGGTGTTCTGGCTGATGGGCAGCAGTTGCCCGTTGCAGAACGCCCAGCCGGTCGGGGCGAAGTTGAGCGCGAAGATGCGAATCTCGGCCACGAATTGATCAGACATAATCGTTCCTCTGTTGCGCGCGTTAGTTCCGCGAGGGGAAGAAGCCCGTCAAGGCGATGATGAATTTGAGCACCAGAAAAGGCGACATGTTGGTGTGCGCCTGACTGCCGCCGACATTGGCGACTGTGCCGGCCGCCATGTTCGCCAAGTTGGGCAAGTTCGGCCCGCCGAAGTAAACGTTGTCGCCGCCGTTCGACCAGAAGTTGCCGGCCGGGTCGGAGACGGAGGCGATCGAGTTGTTGCCTTTGGCTAGGTGGATGTGCTGCGGCATCTCGGCGATAGTCAGCGTGTGCGCTTCCTCGCCGCCGCGCTCGCCGAGCGTTAGCCCGCCTTGGTTGCCGCTGAAGTGGAACGGCGTCCGCCCGCGCAGGTCGGGCAGCGCGAAGTTCGTCTGCCCGTTGCCGCCGTAGGTCGTGCCGAGCAGCGAGAAAAGCGCTTGATTCTGGTTGATCGGCAGCAGTTGCCCGTTACATTCCGCCCAGCCTTGTGGCACGATGCTGTTGAAGGCGATGATTTTAATTTCGCCCATGTACGGTAGGCCCATACTTGACTCCTCATGCTGAGGCCACCCGCCCGCCGCTTACGCCTGCGGGAAGAGGCCAAAGAGACTGATGATGAAGTTGATCCCGAGGTACGGGATCATGTTGTCGTGCGGCTGGCTGCCGCCGACCGCCGACATCGCGCCCGCGTTCATCGGATTGGTCGGCGGCTGCGCGGCGTAGACGCCGGTGGACGACTGCGCCGCCCAGACACTGCCGCCGGGGGTGGCAGCGTTGCCCGTGTTCGTGCCGCTGACGCAGATGGCCGGGTGCGAGTGGACGGGTAGCTGTTGCGTGGTCAGCGTCACCGACTCCACGCCGCCCGCCTCGCCTATGATGCGACTGGACAAGCCGGGGCCGGTGCCTGCGTGCATCGGCACGCGCCCGCGCAGGTCGGGCAACGCGAACGTGTTCTCGCCGTCGCCGCCGTAGGTCGTACCGAGCAGGACGAACAGCGTATCGTTCTCCGAGATTGGGAGTAGGCGTCCGTCGCAAAAGGCCCACCCGGCCGGCTCAAAGGTGCCGGCGAACAGGCGTATCTCTCCAATGAATGGCTGTGACATGAACTTTCCTCCGCCAGTCTGAACAACCGCCCACCAAGCCAAAAAGGCAGTTACACACTTGCCTCCGGTGGGGGTTCGGGATCGAGTGCTCGAATTAACTGCCCGCGCTACTGCTGAGCTTTTCAGGAGGCCGTCCGGGTGTGCTTTAAGGAGATGCCGAAATGTGGATCTGGCGACAGCACCCAACGAGGCGGCGGGGATTCTATGTGCACTGCTGATTTATTGCAAGTCAAAATCTCTTCCGGCGGGAATTTTTTTTGCGCGTCTGAGATTTGATGCTGAGCTAAAGGGCTCTGTGGCGCAAACGGCCTCTCGGTTATAATCCGCCCCTCCCGCTCTATGAGCATGCCTTAACAGGTGGGTCACGTGACAATCTTCAGATGCGTCCAGCGTTATGCCCTCGAGATCAATAAGAGGATGGGCCCTCCTTCGAAGATGAGCGGCACCTTCTACCGCCTTGATGAGACCTACGTGAAGGTCGGCACACAATGGAAGTACCTCTACCGCGCTGTCGCTTCCGCTGGCTGCTGTAAATCTTCAGATAAGGATCCGCTTGGCTTCTTATGTGTTCAAAGTAAGCCCGCGCGCTTGATTCGATGGTGAGATAGGACTACTCATGGGGAAACTATAACAAAAACAACCGGGCTTTTTCAGTCTGGTTGTTTCCGCGTTCTGGGGTGATCTTCCGTAGGAAACGTGGCGGGCTTGATTGGCGGGCGTCGTGTAGGGTAAGAGGAGTTTGCCGAAGCGGACAGTCAGTTCTTACTGGCGGTTGGAACGGGCCTCTTGGGACGCCAATGTGAAGGCGTTGTAGAGCGACCAAGCCTTGTGAGGCTGTAACTCCCATGCCGCAGCTCCAAGTAGTGCTTCGTTAACACTCTTGAGCAGGTAAATCAGGGAACCTGCTCCCAACGTCGGCTTGAAGTCGCCTACCAATGTTGGTGGTTTTGAATATGCCCTTTAATAACCCCACCGTTTAGATATTTCGTTACTGTAGAGGTCGTGCTTGACGGCTATCCTCTGCACGTAAACTCTTGTCGTCGAACGGTTCTGATGGTCGAGCGCGTTCTGCGTCGCCGTGATGTCGCCCGTCACCTCTGACACTATGCGCGCGAAGGTGTGCCGCGTGCGGTGGAGATGGAAGCCTTCTACTCCTGCTTCCCGCGCATACTTCTTCAGGTTCTTAACGAAGCAATGAGATGTCAGCGCCGCGCCGGGTTTCCCCGCCCGGTCGTGCCGCGTCCACAGCGGCGCG
>DASVQA010000107.1:0-63212 GCA_036389375.1 Pyrinomonadaceae bacterium
CGCCGCCCGCGCCGCCAACTCTGTCACCTAAGTCACAATGTCCACCACGCCAAACGTCGCCATGCTGAGCATCGAGAATGCTCTGCCGTACCTGCTGGATCGCGGCTTGATCACGCCGCAGAGCGTGCTCGACGGCGAACTGCTGATTGCAAGCGCCGCCCGCCGCAACCGCAACCTGAGAGTTACGCGCAAAGACGGCGTCAGTTACCTGATCAAACAGCCGGACGATCCGACCTACGGCGGCGCGTACACTTTGCGTTGCGAGGCTTCGTTCTACACGTTCTGTCAAAACGAACTGGCCGCCGCGCCGCTCCTGCCGTTCCTGCCGCGCATGATGTATTTCGACGCCGAGCGTTCACTGCTGGCGCTTGAGTTGTTCGAGGATGCAGAACCGCTCTGGAAGCAGTATTCAAAATCCGACGCAGTGAATTTTCCGGGTTACATTGCAAGCGCGCTCGGGCGCGCGATGGGCGTGCTCCATAAGACGCTGCGCTGGCCCGTCTCGGCGGGCGCGGACAAGCAGTTGAACTGGCTGCGGCGCGACGTGCCGTGGGTGATGCAGGTACACAAGCCGGGGCCGGAAGTTTTGAGCAACATCAGCCCGGCCAACTATCAGACCTTGAAGATTCTTCAGACGCAGGAAAATTTGAGCACGCATCTAGACAATCTGGGGCGTTTGTGGCAATCGCAAAATATCATCCACAGCGACATCAAATCGGACAACGTCCTCGTCCTGCCCGCGCCCGAAGGCGCGGACGCGCGCGCCGTCGAGATTCGCTTGGTTGACTGGGAGACGGTGCAACTGGGCGACCCGGCGTGGGACGTGGCGGGCGCGCTGCAAGACTTCGTGCTGTTTTGGATTTCGTCCATGGCGCAAGGGCCGTACACGCCGGAGCAGATGGTGGCGACCGCGCGCTATCCCTTGATCGTGTTGCAATCGGCGATACGCTCGCTCTGGCGCGGCTATCGCACGACGACCGAGCTTGCGCCGCCGGCCGCCAACGCCTTGCTTGGCCGCGCCGTGCGCTATTCAGCGGCGCGGCTCATCCAGTCGGCTTACGAGATGGCGATGAGCGCGCAGGCTCTGCCCGTCACGTCCGTCTTGCTCTTACAAATCAGCGCCAACCTCCTCGCCGACCCTGACGCGGGGCAGGTGCAACTCTATGGTCTGTTGCAGGAGACACCCGCGCCATGACTGCCGCCACGCAATGCCACGCCGATCTGAACTTGCTCGTCGAAGCCGTTGAGATTCATTCCCCGACGCAGTACTCGCTGCTCGGTGAACTGCGCGATTTCTCGGCCGCCGTGCCCTTCGTCGCCGCCCCGACGGAAGCACCGCCCGGTGCAACCGCGGCCGACACGGCCGCGCCTGCGACGCCGCTCTTTCTGCCTGTGCTCGAAACCGATCTCTATTCGCGGCTCTACGTGCGCCCGACCAATGCGGTGGCAGCGCAGAGCGATTTTCTCGCGCAGCGCGATCACATGAGCGCGCTCTCGGCCGCCAATAACGGCGTCGGCACTTGGGAACCGGGCTGGCGCATCGTGGCGAAAGAGGCGGATGGGCGCGTGGCGGTGTCGAAAGATCAAGTCACTTTTTGGTCACAGCCTGCGGGCGTGCGCACGCGCACCGGACGCGTACGGCGCGGCGACTTCTGCCGCGTCTGGGTTGGGAAAGAGATGCGCCAACTCCTGCCCGGTTTCTACTTCGCCTTCGGCAACGGCGACCAGCAGGAGCAGCGCGACACGAGCGACAAACTTGTGCGCTTCTACTGGCATCTGACGGCGGACGCTGCCGTCGAATACATGCGGCTTGCGACGGCGCATTTTAATCGCGCGAGCATTCCGTTTCGCACCAAAGTCATGGCAGACCCGGCCGGCTACGTGCGCGCCGACGCGGGCGTGCTCTATCTGGAAAAGCGTTATTTCCCCGTCGCCCGCCGCCTCATTCTTGAGATACATCAGGCACTCGAAAAACAACTCCGCACGGACGTGCCGATGTTCACCAAACCGCTCGCCGCCGGACTTGGGTTGGCGGAAGACCCTGACAATCAGATGAGTTTCGGGCAGTCGCGCTGTCAGATCGCGGCGCGCTCGCTCTGGTCATGTTTCCTGCACGGGCTGACCACGCACGAACAACGTCTGTCCGCCTTAGCCGAAGCCTTCCGCGCCGCCGGTCTCGACCCGGCCGCGCCGTTTCTCGAACGCGGCTCGACCGATTGCTACACGCTCACGGGCGACTTGCCCGCGACGTTCCACACCGCCGGGTCAAGTCGGTCGCCGACGACTGCGCGGCGACCGAAACAGCGTTGGAAAGGGCGCGCGAAGAAGGCGAAGAAAGCGAGAGCCTGAACGAGCCGAGGATATGAGCGTGCAAACTGACGTGAGGGAGTTGGCCTTGCAAGCAGCAGGGCGCATCGGGCGCAGCCTCTGCGCGAGCGCGTTCTGGGACGAAGCGAGCGGGCAATGCACTTGGATGGGGCGCACGGACGTGGAAGACGCGTCCGGCGCGGGTTACGCGTCCGCGACCGCCGCGCTTGCCGCGCATCTCTACGGCGGCACGGCCGGCGTCGCGCTCTTTTTAGGTGAACTCTACGCGCAGACCGAGGACAAGGAAGTGCGCCGCACGGCCGAGGGCGCGCTCCGTCGTTCAGTCAGTTTCCTGCGCCGCCATGAAGAGGGCTTGAGTTCGCCGCTCTCCTTCTTCCTCGCGCATCTCGGCGGGGCTTACGTCGGCGCGCGCCTGCTCGACTTCGGCCTCGGCGCAGATTTACGCGCCGACCTCGACGGGCTGCTCGACCAAGCGGCGGCGGCGCTCGCGGGCGAACACCTGCTGGACGTGCTTGGCGGCAGCGCCGGCGCGATCCCCGCGCTGCTGGCGCTGGCCCGACGACCGGGCTTCGAGCGTTGTCTTGCACTGGCGCGCGCGTGCGGCGAGGACTTGTGCCGGACGGCTCTGCGCGATGGCGAGGTCGCTTGCTGGGAAGCGACGAAGGCGAGCGGCGAAGCGTTCAACTCGCCGCCGATGACGGGGCTATCGCACGGCGCGTGCGGCATGGCGCTCGCGCTCTTTGAACTCTACGCGCATACGGGCGAGCGCGAGTTTTTAGAGACCGCGCGCGCCGCCTTCGCCTACGAAGATAGACTCTTTAACCCGACCGCCGGCAACTGGCTCGACGTGCGCTTCCCTTCCGCTGATTACGGCGAAGGGCTGACCGGCACTTATCAGGCGACCTGGTGTCACGGCGCGGCCGGCATCGCCTTGACGCGCGTGCGCGCCATGGTGCTTGACCCAGAACGCGCCGCCGCGCACGAACAGATGGCTCGCGTTGCGCTCAACACGACGCTCAACGCCATCGCCGCGAACGTCCAAGCGCCGCGCTTCGATGCCACGCTCTGTCACGGTCTCGCCGGTCTCTCCGAGATCGTCCTCATCTGCGCCGAAGCCTTCGACGACGACAACTATCGCCAAACGTCCGCCGACATCACGGCCGAACTGATCCAACGCTACGACGCGGCGGGCGATTGGCCTTCGGGCAACATGACGGGCGGCGTCAATCCCACGCTCATGATCGGCACGGCCGGCATCGGTCATCACTTCCTACGCCTCTGCGCGCCCCGCACCGTCCCGCCCGTCCTCATCATTCAAACGTCGAGCGCCGCGGCCTAAAACTCGCGCACGGCAATTAAACACAGAGTTCACAGCGCCAGCACAGAGGCCACAGAGAGTTAATTTTTTCTCTGTGACCTCTGCGTTAATCCGCCTCTTCTTACACACGCAACCTCAAAGCGCATCACTACTCAGCACTCGACAAACCGGCCCGTTTTCGCGTAAAGAGTCTCGTTAAATGACTACACAGACCGCACCGCCGCCCAACGCCAACGGCGCAGATGACGCCGCCGCTGCGCACGACCCGCAACTGATTCGCGGCGTGGGCCTCGCCGGCGCGACGACGCTCAACATGATCGACATGATCGGCGTCGGGCCGTTCATCACGATCCCGCTCATCATCGCGGCGATGAACGGGCCGCAGGCGATGCTCGGCTGGCTGCTCGGCGCGCTGCTGGTCGTCTGCGACGGGCTGGTCTGGGCGGAACTCGGCGCGGCGCTGCCCGGCTCAGGCGGCTCGTACCGTTATCTCGCGGAGATTTATAACCCGTCGAAGCTGGGCCGCCTGATGTCGTTTCTCTTCATCTGGCAGTTGACCTTTAGCGCGCCGCTCTCAATCGCGTCGGGCTGCATCGGGCTGGCGCGCTACGCGTCCTACATCTTCCCCGCGATGGGGAGCGAGCATAAGGTGGCGCTGCCCGTTTTGGGTAACGTCGAGGTCAACACGCTGCCGGTCGCGCTCGTTGCGATTGCCACCGTCGTCTTCGCCGTCTTTCTACTCTATCGCCGCATCACCCTTATCGAACGCTTCTCGAAATTCCTCTGGGTCGGCGTGATGCTGACGATCCTGTGGGTCATCTTCGCGGGCGTCACGCATTTCAACCCGCGCCTCGCCTTCGATTTTCCGCCCGGCGCGTTCACCCTGCGCCCGGAGTTCTTCACGGGCCTCGGCGCGGCGCTGCTCGTCGCGGTCTACGACTACTGGGGCTACTACAACGTCTGCTTCTTCGGCGGCGAGGTGAAAGAACCGGGGCGCACCATCCCGCGCGCCGTGATGCTGTCGATCCTCTTCGTGGCGCTCATCTACCTCGTGATGAACGTCTCGATCCTCGGCGTCATCCCCTGGCGCGAGTTTGCGGCCACCGCCAACTCGGACGCGAATAAATACGTCATCTCGTCCTTTATGGAGCGACTCTACGGGCCGCGGGCCGGCGTCCTCGCCACCCTGCTCATCATGTGGACGGCGTTCGCCTCCGTCTTCTCTTTGCTCTTGGGCTACTCGCGCGTGCCCTTCGCCGCCGCCCGCGACGGCAACTACTTCCGCGCCTTCGCGCGCGTGCATCCGCGCCACCGCTTTCCTTACGTCTCGCTCCTCGTCATGGGCGGCATCGCCGCGCTGTTCTGTTTCTTCCGCCTCGCGGACGTGATCGCGGCGCTCGTCGTCATCCGCATACTCGTGCAGTTCCTCGCGCAGATCGTCGGCGTCATCGTCCTGCGCGTGCGCCGGCCAGACCTCGCGCGCCCGTTCCGCATGTGGCTCTATCCGCTGCCTGCGCTCATCGCGCTCGGCGGCTTCGTCTACGTGCTCATCTCGCGCAAGAATTTTCTGAAAGAGATACGCTACGCCGCCGTCCTCGTCGCCGTCGGTCTCATCATCTACTTCATTCGCGCCCGCACGCGCGGCGAATGGCCGTTCGGCACAATGAGCAGCCAACAATTGAAATCTTAGCGTCCTGCTCTTTGCGCCTTGACGCTGGTGGCGCAAAGCCAACGCGCAACTTGAAGATGAACTCGATGCAAACATCATACGAGCAAAAGTTGAAACCGCAGCTTAGCCTGTTACTTGTCGTCAGTCTGTTACTTTCGGCCTGCTGCCTGCTGCCTGCTGCCTACGCGCCGCAGCACGCGCAGGTGCGCGCGCATACGGACGAGGGCGCGGTGGCGCTCGGCATGGCGCTCAGGCGTTTGCAGACGACGGCGAGCGTGTTGCACACGGGCGCGCACCCGGACGACGAGGATTCGGCGCTCATTGCGCGGCTGGCGCGGGGCGACGGGGCGCGGGTTGCTTATCTGTCGCTCAATCGTGGCGAGGGCGGGCAGAACCGGATCGGGCCGGAGTTGTTCGATGCGCTCGGCGTCATTCGCACCGAAGAGTTGTTGCAGGCGCGCAGGCTCGACGGCGGCGATCAGTTCTTTGCCCGCGCGTTTGATTTCGGTTTCACCAAGACGCGCGCGGAGACGGCCGCGCGTTGGCGCGAACGCGAGTTGCTCGCGGACATGGTGCGTGTGATTCGCACCTACCGCCCGCTCGTCGTCATCTCGCGCTGGACGGGCACGCCCGCCGACGATCACGGGCAGCATCAGTACGCCGGTTATCTCACGCCGCTCGCTTTCCATGCCGCCGCCGACCCCGCGCAGTTTCCAGAACAACTGGCCGAAGGTTTGCGGCCGTGGCAAGCACGCAAACTCTACGTCAGTGTGCTTGGTCAGGCGGCGCAAAAGTCGGACGCCGCGCCGGTCGTAGAGATCGACACGGGGCAGTTCGATCCGCTGTTGGGGCGCAGCTATTACGAGTTGGCGATGGAGGGGCGCAGCCAGCACAAGTCGCAGGGCGAGGGCGCGCTGGAACTGCGCGGCTCGCAAACGTCGCGCGTGCGTCTGGTTGAACGCGTGCCGGCGGCGCAGGCGGAGACGCGCGAGCAGAGCATCTTCGACGGTCTGGACACTTCAATCAAAGGCATGGCCCGATTATCAGGTTTGCCGGACGAGGGCATAGCGGATGCGCTCGCCGCGATTGACCGGGACGCGGCTGCGGCGCTCGAAAAGTTCAACCCTTACAATCCGCGCGCGGTCATCGAACCGCTCACGGCCGGGCGCGCTCATTTGGGCGCTCTGTACAACCAACTTGTGAGCCGGCTACAGCAGACGGCCGTGCAAGACCCTAAAGTTGTGCGTGCGCGCGAAGATGTCGTCATCTTGCTGGCGCAGAAGGAGCGCGAGTTCGTTAACGCCCTCCGGCTCGCCTCCGGCGTGCGCGTGGATGCGCTCGCTGACACAGAGACGGTCACGCCCGGCGAGTCGTTCACAGTCGCCGTGCGCGCTTACGCCCCTGCTGACGGCCGCGCGCCCATCGGTGAGTTGTCGCTAAGCGCGCCCGCAGGCTGGCGCGTCGAACCGAGTCAAAAGCCCGCAGGCGAGCGCGAGCAGGCACAAAGCAGCGCCTACTTTCGCGTGACCGTGCCGCCGAACGCGCGCGTGACAGAGCCTTACTGGTTGCGGCACCCGCGCCGGGGCGACATGTACGAGTGGGTGCAGGACGATCCGCAGACGCTCCCCTTCGCGCCCGCGCTGCTGCAAGCGCACGTCGCGGTCGGTGAACTCGGCTTCACGCAGCCGGTCGAGTATCGCACGCTCGACGCGGTGCGCGGCGAGGTGCGCCGCGAGTTGAACGTCGTGCCGGCGCTGACGGTGGCGCTTGAACCGCAGTTGCTCATCCAGCCCACACAGGCGGGGCCGCGCACGCAGCCGTTCGTCGTGCAGGTCACGAATTACGTCCCGCGCACGAACGAGCAGGCGGGCGTGCCGGTGGTGACGGGCACGGCCGGCGCACGTGTGCCCGATGGCTGGACGCTCGCGCCGAAGTCGGGCGCGTTCACGCTCAACGCCAAGGGCGAGCGCGCGACCCTGCGTTTCGACCTGAGCGTGCCGGCCGCGAGCCAGCCGGGCACGTACGAGTTGGACGGCGCAGCCTTTGCCACTTACGCGGCGCGCGGCCTGCGCGATGCGGGGTTCGGCTACGCGCAACGCATCATCAGTTACCCGCACATCCAGACGCATCGTCTCTACACGGACGCGGACGCGACCGTGCGCGTCTTTGATCTGCAAGTCGCGCCGGTGCGCGTCGGCTACATCATGGGCAGCGGCGACGAAGTGCCGCAGGCCATCGAACGCATGGGGCTGAAAGTGACGATGCTGACGGAGCAGGATTTAGCGTCGGGCGATCTCACGCGCTTCGATACCATCGTCGTCGGCATACGCGCCTCGCAGGCCCGCCCCGATTTCGTCGCCAACAATCCGCGCCTGCTTGAGTTCATGCAACAGGGGGGCGCGCTCATCGTGCAATATCAGCGCCCCGACTATGCGCGCCAAAATCTGCCGCCCTTCCCCGCGCAGCAGGAAGTGGCGAACAAGAATGCCAGCCCCACCATCGCGCGCGTCGTGGACGAGACAGCGCCCGTCACCGTCTTGCAACCCGCGCATCCTGCGTTCAACTTCCCGAACCGCATCAACGCCGCCGACTGGCGCGACTGGGTGCAGGAGCGCAATCTCTATAACTTCACCACGTTCGACCCGCGTTACGTGCCGCTCCTCGAAGCGCACGACGCAGACGAAGCGGCGAACAACGGCGGCGAAGTCTACGCGCGCGTCGGGCGCGGGCACTACGTCTACACGTCCTACGCGTGGTTCAGACAATTGCCCGCCGGTGTGCCCGGCGCATATCGCCTGTTCGCAAATCTATTGAGCTTGCCGAAAGCGCCGGAGCGCGGCGGGCGCTGAAGCATCACGGGCGGTTGCGGCGCAAGGCGCGGCCGGCGAGTGTGCCGGTTGGTTGGCCGTCGGCGATGGCGAGTTGACCGTTGACGATGACGTAGCGCATGCCGACGGAGAGCAGTTCGGGCTGCACGTAGGTGGCGCGGTCTGTGACGGTCTGTTCGTCGAACACGATCACGTCGGCGTAGTAGCCGACGCGCAGCAGGCCGCGCGCAGGGATGTGGAAAGTGGCGGCGGTGAGCGCGCTGCTCTGGCGCACGAAGAAGGGCAGCGTGATGAGCCGGCGCTGGTAGACGTACTCGCGCAGCTTGTGTGTGAACGTGCCGTACTTGCGCGGGTGGCCGGTCGAGCCGTCCGAGCCGGTCATGACCCAGCGTTGGCGCATGAAACGCTCCACGTCCGGCTCGCTCATGTTGAATGAGGCGACGTTCGGCGCGCTGACCTTGATGATCTCTATGGCCGCTTCGACGGGCGACTTTTGCCGTGCCTTAGCAATCGCGCCGAGCGTCTGCCCGACGAGTTGCGGGTCGCGCGCCGTCGTCAGCAACAGAGATTCTGCGCCGCCGCGCCGTTTCAGGTTCGCCTCCATGTCCGCGACGAGGCGCGGGCGCACCTGCGGGTCGTCGAACCGCTTGAGCATCTCCGCGCGCCCGCCCGCTTCAGCCCAGCGCGGCACGAGCGCGGCGACCAGCCCCGTGCCCGAAGCGAGATAAGGATACTGGTTCGCCGTCACGGCCACGCCTGCGCGTTGCGCCTGACGGATGATGCGAATGGCCTCCCGGCTCTGCCCCCAGACTTCGGGGCCGAGCGCCTTGATGTGCGAGATGTGGACGGGGATGTGTGCTTCACGCCCGATGCGGATCGTCTCGCGGATCGAACCGAGCAGACCGATGGAGTAAGAGTTCTCGTCGCGCATGTGCGTGTCGTAGATGCCGCCGCGCGCTGCGGCGACCTGCGCCAGTGCAACGACCTCTTCCGTCCGCGCATAGCTGCCGGGCGCGTAGTACAGCCCTGTAGAGAGGCCGAACGCGCCGTCGTACATCGCCTGCGCCAGCAGTTCTTTCATCTGCGCGAGTTGGACGGCGGTTGGCTGCGCGTCCGCATCGCCCAAGACCTGCCGGCGAATGGTCGCGTGCCCGGCGAGCAGCGCGGCGTTCGTGCCGATGCCCTGCTGTTCCCAACGGCTGAGCGCGCCCGCGATGGACAGGGCGCTCGAACCGTCGTTGCCGGTCACGACCGTCGTCACCCCCTGCGTCAGGTAATTCACATTACTCTTGCGCTCAGGACTTGAGAGGTCTTCGAGCGTGTGCGTGTGCGGATCGATGAAGCCCGGCGCGACGACCAGCCCACGCACGTCAATCGTGCGCGCTGCCTGAACGCCTGCGCGCGCCGCATCGCCGACGAAGACGATGCGGTCGCCTGTGATGCCGACATCCGCCACGCGCGCCCGCGCGCCCGACCCGTCAACGACCTTGCCGCGCCGCAACAGCAAATCAACTTGCACACGCGGCGCGCGTGCCTGCGCTGCACGTCGGACGGCGGGCACGCGCGCCGCCGTCGCCGCGAGCAATAATGCGGATAGAAGCCAGCAAATAGTTGCGCGGATGTGCCTGTTCATTTCGGTCGCCGACGATACCACACGAGGCGTGCGGGCGGGCGACAAAGTTCACGGCCACGCGCTTTTGTGTTCGTTGGTCAGAGCGCGACGGGCGGTGTTATCCTGAGCGCGTCTTCCCTTTGACTTAGCGGTTCGTTTTCAAGTGAAAGTTTGAAGCTTTGCTATGCTGAGCAGTTTGCAACGACCTCGACGCGTTGTGATCACGGGGTTGGGTTGTGTGACGCCGTTGGGCGTGGGGCGCGCGGCCTACTGGCGGGGTTTGCAGACGGGCGCAAGCGGTGTGCGCCGCATCGAAAGCTTCGACGTGGCGGCCGTGCCCGTCAAGATCGCCGCCGAAGTGCGCGACTTCGACTGGGAGGCGCAACTCAATCCGAAGGATCGTCGGCACGTCGCGCGCACCGTGCCGCTCGCGCTCGCCGCCGCACGCGAAGCGTTGGACGACGCGCGGCTGCAACCGGCCGATTTTGACCTCGCCACGCGCCGCGCCACCGGCGTCATGCTCGGCACGGGCGGCGGCGGGCTGGCCTTTACCGAAAAGCAGTACAGCTACTACTTCAACGGCGAGGAGGCGAAGGCGAGCGTCTATACGATCCCCGCTTCGACGCACGGCGGTCTCTCGTCCGAACTCTCAATGGCCTTCGGCCTGCGCGGTCTCTCGCACATCGTCTCGACCGGCTGCACCTCTTCGACCGATGCCATCGCCTATGCCGCCCAACACATCGCGCTCAACCGGCAGGACGCCATGCTCGCCGGTGGCTCGGACGCGCCGATTGCGCCCGGCATACTCGCCGGCTTCAACCTGATGACGGTGCTGACGAACGAGTGGAACGACGAGCCTGAGCGCGCCTCGCGCCCGTTCTCGCGCAATCGCTCCGGCATAGTCTTGGGCGAAGGCGCGTGGGTCTTCGTGCTCGAAGAGTACGAGCGCGCGCGCAGACGTGAGGCGCACATCTACGCAGAGATCACGGGCTACGGCGCGACGTGCGACGCTTATCATCGCGTGCGGCTTGCGGATGACGGCGAAGAACCGGCGCGCGCCATGCAGCTTGCGCTCGCCGATGCCGGGCGGACGAGCGCAGATGTTGACTACGTCAACCTGCACGGCACGTCCACCGTCTTGAATGATCGCATCGAGACGCGCGCCTTAAAACGCGCGCTCGGCGCACATGCGCACCGCGTCCCGATGTCGGCCACCAAGTCGCAGGTCGGTCACCCGCAGGGCGCGTCAGGCGCGGCCGGCGTCGCTGCCGCCCTCTGCGCCATCAACACCAACATCATCCCGCCCACGATCAATCTGGACGAACCAGACCCCGAATGTGATCTCGACTACGTGCCCAACGAGGCGCGCGAGGCGCGCGTCCGCGTCGCCCTCTGCAACTGCATCGGCTTCGGCTCGAAGAACAGCGCCCTCGTGATAGAAAAAGTCTGAAGGCTCAAAGCCGACTGAAGCGGCTCGCGGCCGACGTTGGCCGGGGCGGTTGTTTAAATTTGAGCCTTGCGGCCGCGAAACCTATGTTTGCGCAACGCAGCTATGAACTCGAACATCTGGACAAGGGCGATTACACGCCCGCAGAGTATGAGGGCTGTCTGGTCGAGTTGCGGCGCGTCAACGAGTGGCTGGGCGACGCGCGGGCGCTCAGGGCTTCGCTCGTCGCGGAGATCGCGCGTGCGGCGTTGCGCGAGTTTTCGGTGTTGGACGTGGGCGCAGGCTCAGGCGAGTTGCTGCGCGTGCTGGCGGGCGCGGCGCGTGCGCGCGGTTGGCAGGCGCGGCTCGTCGGGTTGGAATTGAACGAACGCTCGGCGCGTGCGATCTGCGAAGAGTCGCGCGCGTATGGAGAGATCGCGGCGGTGCGCGGCGATGCGTTTCATCTGCCGTTTGCCGACGACGCGTTCGACTACGTCTTCTGTTCACTCTTCACGCACCACTTCCGCGATGAGGGCGTCGTCCGCATCCTGCGCGAGTTCCTGCGCGTTGCGCGCCGCCGCGTCTTCGTCATCGATCTGCATCGTCATCCGGTGGCCTACTATTTTTACACAACCGTCGGCCGGCTGTTTCTGCACAACCGCCTGATCCGCGAAGACGGCGCGCTCTCCATCCTGCGCAGCTTCAAGCCGGCCGAACTGCGGCGCTTGGCCGAACAGGCCGGTATGCGGCAGGTCGAGGTGCGCCGGCATTTTCCATACAGACTGGTGCTGAGCGGCAGCACAGGTTAGCGGCCGCCGCGAATTGGACTGATCAAGGATGAGCAAGCGCGCAGGCAAAATGAGCGACTACGACGTGGTGATCGTCGGCGGCGGGCCGGCGGGCGCGTCGGCTGCGATCAGGTTGGGCTTGGCGGGTGCGCGCGTGTTGCTGGCGGAGCAGAAGAAGTTTCCGCGCGCCAAGTTGTGCGGCGAGTTCATCTCGCCGGAATGTGCCGCGCACTTTGTCGCGCTCGGCGTGCTCGCAGAGATGCACAGCGCGGGCGCGGCGCGCGTTAGCACGACCGACTTCTACACGCGCGGCGGGCGCAAAGTCTCCGTGCCGAGCGCGTGGTTCGGCGACGCCGCCGACGGCGACAACCAACGCATGGCTTACGCGCTCGGTCTGAGTCGCGCTGAGATGGATGAGCGTCTGCTTCAGCGTGCGCGCGCGGTGGGCGTTGAGGTTTGGGCGGAGGCGCAGGCGTGCGGATTGTTGCTGGCGACGGGGCGCGTCGGTGGTGTGGAGTTGCAGTACGAAGGCGCGGTGCGCGTGGTGCGCGCAGACGTGACGATTGATGCGACGGGGCGTGCGCGGGCGCTGGCGCGTCGGGTTGCGCGTGAGCAGCAGCGGGCGGACGCGGGCGGTGGCGGCGGCGTGCACGGCGCGCGTGCGCGGCTCGTCGCGTTCAAAGCGCATCTGGCTGATGCGGAACTGGCGGACGGCGCGTGCGAAATCTATTTTTATCGCGGCGGCTACGGTGGCCTCAGTCGCATCGAAGGCGGGTTGAGTAACCTGTGCTTCATCGTGGCGGCGGCGGACGTGCGGGCGCGTGCGAGCGATGCGGCGCGGGTGATGCGCGAGGTGTTGATGACGAACCGGCGCGCGGCGTGGGCGCTCAGAGGGGCGTCCGTGCGTTCCGCCTGGCTCGCGGTCGCGCTGGAAAGTTTCGGGCGCAGCCAACTCGTGCCGGCGGCGGGGCTATTAACGGTCGGCGACGCGGCCGCATTCATTGACCCGTTCACGGGGAGCGGCATGTTGATGGCTTTGGAAAGCGGCGCGCTCGCCGCCGATGTAGTCGCGCGCGCGTTGCCGTCCTTGCGCGGCGCGGGCGACTTCACGCCGCTGGCCGCCGATTATCACGCGCGCTATCGCGCACGCTTCGCCGCGCGCCTGCGCGTCTGTTCGCTCCTGCGCCGCGCCGCCTTCGCCCCGCCCGCCATCACCACGGCCGCCGCGCTCGCGCTCAACACGAGCACCGGCCTGCGCCGCGCGCTGGCACGTGCGACGAGACAGGCGGCCGTGACGCGTTAATTAGTCGGGCAGACCGATACGGCGGCGCAGGGCGGCGAAGCGTGGGTCTCGGCGCAGGCGGTCGAAGCTCGGATCAACGTCGAGGTAAACCAACCAGAAGAAACGCTCGGCGCAGGCGCGCTCAAGCCACGCGAACGCCTGATCGTCGTCGTCGAGCGCCGCGTAGGCGAGCGCAAGACCGTAGGCGGGCACGTAGCGGCGTGACTGTGCGTGTAGTGTCAGCAGAGAATCTAGAAGCCGGCGCGCTTCGTCCGTGTGTCCGGCGCGCGCGTGTGTGTGGGCTAAGATCGCGGTGGCTAGGGGCAGGTCGCCGGAGAGTTTGCCGGCCTGTGTGTGCAGGCGCAGGGCTTCGCGGTGCAGACCTTTCTGCTCGTAGGCGCGTCCGCCAAAGTGGAGCGCGGGGATAAAATGCGCGTCCATCTCCAGGGTCTTTTGACATTGCGCCAGCGCCTCGTCGTAGCGCCCCGCGAAGAAGTAAGCCTTGCCGAGCGCGGCGTTGACGGGGAGCGCCAGCGGGTCGAGTTGCAGGCTGCGCGCACCCACCGCGAGCGCCTCGTCGAAGCGGCGCAGCGCGACCAAGTACCAGCAGTACCATTGATGCGCCGTCGCGTAAGCCGGATTGAGCGCGAGCGATTGTTTGAAATCGCTTTCAGCGCCCACCCAGTCCCACTCATACCAGAACCTGACGATGCCGCGCGAGGCATAGGCTTCGGCGAGCGTCGGCTCGATGCGCAGCGCCTGCTCGGCCGCCGCCTGCGCCTGCGGCATCGCGTCGGTGGGCCGGAGGGCGCTGTAGTAGTTGAGCAGCGTGTAGCAGTCCGCCAGACCAGAATAGGCGACGCTGTAATTCGGATCGCGCGTGCTTGCCTGTTGGAAATAGTCGATGGCCTTCGCAAGCGATTCCGGCGTGCGCTTGTTCCAGAAGAAGCGCCCCAGAAGATAACGGTCGTGCGCCACCGTGTCTTCGGTGTAGCGTTTGCTCAACTGTTGCCGCTCGGCAAGACTCAGTTGCAGCTTGAGCCGATTGGCGATCTCCATCGCGATCTCTTCCTGCACGGCCAATAGATCGGCCGCCTGCCGGTCGTACTGCGCGCCCCACAACTGCCGGCCGTCCGCCACGTCCACCAATTCCGTCCTGATGACGAGCCGCGCGCCGAGGCGTAAGACCTGACCCATAAGCACCGTCTGCACGGCCAGTTCGCGCCCCGCCTGCTGCGGATCAACGGGCTGCCCCTTGTAGCGAAAGACGACGCTGCGCGCGATGACGCGCAAACGCCGGAGCGGCGAGAGGATGTTGATGATCGATTCGGTGATGCCGTCCGACAGGTACTCGGCCTGCGGGTCGTCGCTCGCGTTCGCAAACGGCAGGATGGCGAGCGACACGGCCGCGTCCGCCGCCTCCGCGCAGCGCACCTTGCGCACGTCGGCGCTGACGCGATAGCCACGCTTGGGTGAGTTTTCGATGTAGGGGCGCGCGTCCGTCTGTTCGCCGAGCGCGCGCCGGAGCGTCGAGATGTTGACGGCCACCACGTTCTCTTCCACGTTGCTGTCGGCCCAGACCTCGGCCAACAACCTTTCCTTGCTGACGAACTGACCCGCGTTGCGCACCAACACGAGCAGCGTCTCGTAGGCTTTCAACGTGAGCGGCACGATGCGGGCGGCGCGCAGCAGCAGCTTCTGCCCCGCGTCCAGGCAGAAGGGGCCGAATTCATAACAGTATCTCTCCTCGTCGTGCGCCATCAGTTTCAGCACTTTTTAAGAACTATTTCAGCGATCTCAAAAGACTGCGCGCGCGTGCGGTAGGTATCTTCAGCCGCAACACTTTGGCGGACGACTGAGGACGGCTTGCTGCGACGCGCCCGATTGTAAGCGCCCGCGCCGTCCGAGACAAGAAAGGTGTCTGCCGCGATCAGGCCAACCAACCGAAAAATGGAGGGAGCAAATTATGTGGCGCAGGATGCTATCGTTGACGCTTGTTTGGGTGCTGGCGACGTTGAGCGCGGGTCTGCCTGCACAGGCGAAGTCGAAGGCCGAGGAAGAGGCGCAAAGGGCGGCGCACGTGCGCGCGGCCATCTTGAAACTCGGTACGGGCGCGGGCGCGCGCGTCGAACTCCGGCTGCGCGACAAGACGAAGCTTAAAGGCTACGTGAGCGCCGCAAGCGCCGACTCTTTCACCGTCACCGATCCAAAGACCGGCGTGGCGACCGTCGTCGCTTACCCGCAGGTCAAACAGATCAAGGGTAAGAATCATTTAACGGGCGTGAACATCGCTATCGGCGCGGCGATAGTCGTGGCGATCATTGTCGTCGCCGTCAAACTCTCGCACTGGCGACCGCTCGGCGAGGGCCTCGGCAGGTGGTAACGCTGCGGCCGGGGCCTTTAGTTCTGCCGGTCGCCTCTGGCAAGATACGCAGGGGCTGGCGACGCTTCTCCAAGTAAAAGGTCTGCACTGACAGTAAACCGCGCGCGGAGGTGTTTTGATGAGCATGGGCGGCAGCATGTGGCCGCGTAGGTGGGCGGCGCTCTGCATATTGATGGCGGCGCTCGGCGGCGCAGCGGCCGGCGCACAACAACAGACGAGACATCCCGACTGGGTCTATCCGACCGACGGCATGGAGGGCGCATACGACAAGCAGAAGCACGTGCTGCTCTATCAAATCCCTGCCCCGAAAGGCTACGACGTAAAGCGCGGCTTGATCCTTGAATATCATCCGGAGAGCAGTGAACATGTGGCGTGGGTCTATCTGCCGGCCGAACTGGTCGCCGCCGTCACGCGCGAGGCGAACAGCAAGCACACAGACCCCGACGAGTGGCTCGTCCTCGTTCTTGCGCGCGAAGTCTTGCGTCTGCCACCGGCCGCGCAGACGCCGGTTGAGCGCCGCACCATCCGGCACGCCGATCAGCCGGACTTAATCGAGTATGTTTTCCCCACGCGCGTCGCCACCGCGCACGCACGGCTCGACAAGGCGAGCAGCTCCATCATGTTCGGCCTCACGCCGCGGCCAAGCGGCAACACAGGCGGCGGCGACGGGCCACAGGGCGGTGGCGGCCCCGGGCCTGATGCGCCGCGCCCCGACTACACGAAACCCTTCATGAAGCGAGAGGTCACGCGCAGCGCCGTGCTGCTGTCGAAACCGGAGCCGATCTATACGGAAGAGGCCAGACGGCGCGATCTGGAAGGCATCGTGCGCCTGCGCTTGATCCTGACGGCCGGGGGGCAAGTGCAGATCGCCGAGACTCTACAGGGTTTACCCTATGGTTTGACCGAGAGCGCGCAGGCGGCGGCGCAAAAGATCAAATTCCGGCCCGCCGAAAAGGACGGCCGCACGGTCTCGCAATACGTCACGATTGAATACAACTTCAACATTATCTACGACGACACGGACGTGACGCGCAAAGCCGTCATCCTCTCGAAACCGCAGCCCGTTTACACGGAGGCAGCGCGCCGGGCGGGCACGCGGGGCACGGTCGTCCTGCGCGTGGTGCTGGCGAAGACGGGCGAGGTGACGACGATTGAGGTGCAGCGCGGGCTGCCGAACGGGCTGACGGAGCAAGCCATCAGCGCCGCGCGCCAGATCAAATTTGAGCCGGCCGTACACGGCGACCGGCCCGTCTCGATGTACACGACATTAGAGTACGAGTTCGCGCCCTAGCACATGAGCCGGCGGCAGCTTGGGGCGCAGAACTTTATGGTTTCGGGCCCGCGTCGTCGGCTGTCTGCGCGCGGCGGATTTATCACTTGCCACGCCTCCGTGTTTTGCGGTACAAAGTGGCGCGGTTTTTGAGTTATGCCCGACACGCGCGCGGCCCGCACTTCCGACCGGCGCGCGCGCTGCGTCCCCGCTCCTGCTCCCGTGCGGGCCGCGCCAAGTCCTTAAGGCGATAATTCACTCGCGCTCCTGCTGTCACAATTTTGACGCTCAACGTTCCATGCCTGAGGAGAAGAATCATCATGCGTTCATTCCGTCTGCGTTTGAGCGCCGGCCTCGCCCGGCCTGCGCTCGTTCTCTTGTTCGCGTTCATGTGCGCCCTTAGTGCCCGCCCGCAAGCGCAATCAAATGCCTCCGACCTGCAAGGCTACGTGCGCGATCCGCAGGGCGCGGTCGTGCAGAATGCGACCGTGACGGCGCGCAACAAAGCGACCGCCGCCGAGCGCAGCGCCATGACCAACGACGAAGGCTACTACCGCATCACGAATCTGCCGCCCGGCGATTACGAAGTCACGGTCGAGGCGACCAACTTCAAAAAGGCCAGCGTGCCAGCCGTCACGCTCACCGTCGGGCAGACGGCCGATCTGGACGTGCCGCTCGAAATCGGGCAGATCAACGACGTGGTGACCATCTCGGACGCGACCACGCAGATCGTCGAGACGGCGCGCACGCAGGTCTCAACCACTATTGACCAGCAGCGCATCGAGAACCTGCCGATCAACGAGCGCAACTACATCAACTTCGCGCTCACCACTTCGACCGTCACGCGCGACAACGGCCGCCCCATCGGGCCAGCGCCCACGTCCGGCCTCAACTTCGGCGGGCAGCGCGGGCGCTCGAACCTCGTGCAGGTTGACGGCGCGGACAACACGGACAACTCCGTGAACGCCGCGCGCTCCACCGTGTCGCAGGAAGCGGTGCAGGAGTTTCAGGTTGTGACCAACTCTTACGCGGCGGAGTTCGGGCGCACTTCGGGCGGCGTCGTCAACGTCGTTACCAAGCAGGGCACAAACGAAGTGCGCGGCAACCTCTTCGGCTTCATCCGGCATAAGTCCATCCAGTCGCGCAACGCCTTCGCGCCGATCATTGACAACGACCCGAACAAAAAGCCGCCCTTCACGCGCGCGCAGTACGGCGCGACCTTCGGCGGGCCGTTCGATAAAGATCGCACCTTCTACTTCTTCGCCTTCGAGCAGCGCCGCCGACAGGAATCCGGCTTCTTCACGAGCAACGTGGCCGCCGGACTCAACAACAGCATCACGATCCCGGTCATTCCCGGTCTCAATCCGAGCGCCCGCACCTTTAATAATCTGACCGCGCAGCAGGTTGCCTACATCGGCGGCTTGCTTGCGAGCGGCACGCCGGCCGGCGTGTGCAACGCGCGCGCCTACGCGTTCTTTGCTTCCAGCGGCGGCTCGACCGGGCTGACGGGCACGAACCCGCTCGTGACGCCGAACGACGGCAGCCTGTGTCCCGCGATCAGTCCGATTCTGCCCGCGCCGTCGCCGGTCATCGGCTCGCGCTTCCTGCTCTCCGGCGCACCCGTGCCCGTGAGCGACATCGCCTTCCGGCCGCTCCTGCAACTCGCGCGCGTCTTCCCGATCAAAGAAGCCACCACCTTCTCTTCGGCCCGGCTCGACCATAAGATCACCGATCGCCACTTGATGACCATGCGCTTCGGCTACAACCCGTCGGACATCACGGGCATACAGGTCGAGTCGCAGAATCAGTCGCTCGGCCAAAACGACTTTTCGCGCACGGGCATCCAGACCCTGCGCGACTCCACGTTTGTCACCTCGCTCAACTCGACGCTCTCGACGAGCATCGTCAACGAAGGCCGTTTCAACTTCGGGCAGCGCCGCGCCACCTTCCGCTCGCAAAACGGGCAAGCGGTCGCCTCCAACATTTCGGGCGTCGCCTTTACGGGCCGCGAACTGTTCTCGCCCGTGATCCGCACGGAGAATCGTTATCAGTTCACCGATAACGTCAACCTCGTGCATGGCAACCACACCTTCAAGTTCGGCGGCGACGCCAATTTCATCAGCATCAACGCCGTCTTCGAGTTGAACTTCGCCGGTCTCTTCAACTTCGGCGGGCTGGGCGCGCAGACCCTTAACGCGGCCTTCCCGAATCCGTCAAACACGGCCGTGCCCGGCACGCCCTGTCAGAACACTTCGCAGACCAACTGCGTGCCCGACTTCACGCCCGTGCAGCAGTACGGCTTGGGCTTCCCCTCGATCTACGTGCAGGGCTTCGGCAACCCGGTCAGCCAACTGAAGAATCGCCCGTTCGCCTGGTTCGCGCAGGACTCTTGGAAGCTGCGCCGCAACTTCACTTTGAACTACGGCGTGCGCTACGACTACGAACAGACCGACCAGATCGCGCCCGTCGCCTTCCGCGACCCGCTCTCCGGCATCACGCTCGCCGCCTCGGACATACAGGCGGCGCAGGACGCGCTCAACGTGCAGCAGGGCTTCCCGCGCGACAAGAACAACTTCGCCCCGCGCATCGGCTTCGCGTGGGACTTGCACAATAACGGGCAGACCGTGCTGCGCGCCGCCTACGGTCTCTTCTACGACCACCCGCTCCTGGCCATCGCCTTCAACTCCGACATCGCCGACGCCGCGCAGCAGCAACAGTTCGTCGCCGCGCCCGGCAGCCCCAGCCCAACTGCGACCCTGAACGCGACGCAAATCTTTCAGGGCACGGTCATCCCCGGCGTCACGCCGGGCGTCGCCGCCAGCGCGCAGTATCAAACGGGCCGCCAGCGTTTCAACGATCAAACTTTCCCTGGCTTCGGCCCCATCCTGCCTTTCACCTTGCCGGTCAGCAAAGACTTCGAGTACGCCTACGCGAATCAGGCGAACCTCACGGTCGAGCATCAACTGACGAAGGACATGTCGATCACGGCGAGCTACCTGTTCGTCGGCGCGCACCATCTACCGCACCCGACCGACCGCAACGCCCGGCGCAACGATCTGATCGCCGCCAACTTCACGCGCTTCTCCGGCCGCGCGCCCTTGAGCACCACTGAAGCGACCTTCACCGGCATCACGATCCCGACCGCTGGCACGCCCTGTCCCGGTGCGCCGAGCCTACAGTGCTTCACCGTCACCACGCCGGTCGGCGCAACGCCCTATCCGAACGCGGGGCAGCCGTTCGTCATCGTCATTCCCGGCATGATCGCCGCGCCCTTGACGAACCCGACGAGCCGCGTCATCGTCCCGGCGATTGCCAACTTCTTCCGGCCGAGCGGGCCGAACTACTTCCTCGCCGCCGCTTCTTCCGGCGGTCTGGTCTCAAAGGCCCTGCTCGATTCGCAACTAGGCGGCACGCTCCGCACGCCCGGCCTCATCGCGCCCTTCGGCTCGGTCAACGCGCAGGTCTCCGACGGCAACTCAAACTACAACGCGCTGAATCTGGAACTGAAGCGCCGCTTCGCAAACAACTTCCAGTTCCTCGCCTCTTACACGTGGTCGCACGCGATCGACGACTCGTCCGACTTGCAGACTTTGCTGCTCCCGCAGAACGTCTTCAACCTGCGCGCCGAACGCGCCAACTCGCTCTTTGATCAACGCCACCGCTTCGTCTTCAGCGGTGTGCTGACCGCGCCCGACGCATGGCGCAGCGGCGACACGCTCCACCGCTTCATGTCCGGCTTTGTCGTTGCGCCGATCTTCGAGATCAGTTCCGGCCGGCCCTTCAACATCATCACCAACACCGACACCAACAACGACGAATCGACGCAGACCGACCGGCCGAGCGTCGGCGCCGACGGCTCGCTCGTGCTGCCCGCCGCCTTCCAGAACGGCACACTTGGGCGCAACACCGGCATCACGCACAGCTACGCCTCGCTCGACATGCGCGTGACCCGCAAGGTGCGGCTCGGCGAGCGCCTCAGCCTCGACGTGATCGCCGAAGGCTTCAACCTCTTCAACCGCTTCAATCAGGCCGCCGCATCGCCCTTCTTCCAGGACGTGAACGCCTTCAACCAGCGCGACAGCAACGGGCGCTACTTCGGCCGCCCGACCGCCGCCTTCGACCCGCGCCAGTTCCAGTTCGGCCTGAAACTAAACTTTTAGTGGGATTTAGCGCAATAAGTTGCCGAAGCGGCAACTTATTGCGCTAAACGCCCATAAAATCAACTCTCTTTAGCCAAGAACCGGGTCGGTAATTGCTCCTTGAGCAATTACCGACCCGGTTCTCTGTTTAACGCTTTGTAGCCTTCTATTCGTCTATAAAGGGTGGCCGAATTCTTCCCTAGCTTGTAGGATAGTAGCCCACAACTCCGGCCGCTTCAGATAAGTTGAATGGAACAACTCCAAAACCAGATTCATTGAAGGAAAGGCTCCATGCTGAGAGTTAACGATGTGTCCGTCTGGCTAAAAACACGATAACCTGAGACGAGATACGGTTCAGCTATATGCTCAAGTGCGGCGAGTTCCTTTTGTGCCATAACTAGTTCTCTGGTGTGATGAATACAGTTGAGCGACGACATGGATGATGGGCGTCGCTAGGGGAGCATCATGGCTCTGGTCCCTAGCGAAGTCTATACTTGAATGCCTCATAGGGGCAAGTTGCCCCGATAGTGGTCACCATACGTTTAAGTACGTCTCATCGGGAGGACATTCCTGATGGGACGCAGCCCAAGAGAGAAACCTTTGCGCCTAGCAGAAAAGCTGATTCACCTCCGTAAGGCGCTTAACCTTTCGCAAGATAATTTGATAGAGGTGTTAGCTCTTAAGTCGCACCTCAGTCGTGAGGAGGTATCTAAATACGAGCGTGGTCTGCGTGTTCCATCGCTGCTCACATTACTGAAGTACGCACGTAGCAGGTTTAAGTATAGATGACTTGGTTGACGACAAAATCGAGTTGCCAGAGAAGCTACCCCGTAAAACAAAATCGTAGCAGATTATTTTCAAGCAACCTCACGCCCTCTCATTATCTACTCATTTCAAAAACCGGGCAGAAATAGTCTCCAACGGGCGGCAATTCGAAAGACGATGTATGAGTCGCGGGAGCATAGGAACGCCGCCGAGTGCCGCCGTGTGTGCTGGAAATCAAGCATGGGCATTCCCTTTAATGTTAAAAACATAGGCAATCGAATCCCCCTGAATATCAGCCGATGTTTCCTCGGACTTAAGAAAATACGCAGCTTCAGGTCCGGCGTCCGAGCGCCATAGCGCAGGCAAAGGCGGCTGAGGAATCTCGAAGAGCCATCCGCCGTCCTGGGGAAACGCCGCCCCCATCGGAGCTTGAGAAATTAAACCACTATAGAACATCAGCCCAAAGTTAAATATTCTTGACGCTCCCCGTTATTTTCGGCTAAAAAGGTAGAAGATGTGCAATCCAGCGCTCTACGCTAGCCTCTCGGTAGCGTAAGCTTAACTTCATCAGTCTTCGACCTTCTAAGTTGGAGATAATTGAATCAGGTCGTGACCCATGGACGATGAACAAATTAAAGAAGTTCTTCGTAGAGCAGCGGAACTTTCTACATCCGTTCCAGATACTTTACGTGAAGTAGCGTTCAGTCATCTTTTAGATGTTTTTCTGAATACTTCAGCCATTCCCGATAAGGATGGGGGTAAATCAACGGCTAAAGAAAGTAAGTCGGAAACAGATCAGCATTCAACAGCTAGGCAGGCTAGAAGAGGTAAGGCAGGAAGTAAATCTAAAGAATCTTATTCAATAGATCGCAATCTTAATCTTAGGGGAGGCGATACTGTCCCCTCGTTCACAGCTTTCGTTGAAGAGAAGAAGCCCAAATCGCATCAGCACTTCAATACTGTTGCCGTATATTACCTTCAAGAATTACTTGGCCTTGACAAGGTTAATTTGAATCAGGTGTATACCTGTTACCGAGAGGCTGGGAGGCGTCCACCTGAGCATTTTAGACAGAGCTTCATAGATACAAAAAATAAACTTGGCTATTTAGATATAAATGAAGAATCAGAGTTATCTATACCTCACCGAGGACGAATGTTTGTAGAACATGATTTGCCGGGGGCTGAGGGGACAAAGAAAGGAAGTTAACTTCCTTTTCATAACAGTTCACTGTAGGAGATGAGCACAAGGGAGTTCAGCACATGGATGATGTTCAACTTAGAGAAATATTTCGCCGAGCCGCTGAATTATCTGAGTCTGTTCCAGAGCCGTTACGTGAAGCTGCATTCAATCGTGCTGTAGATGCTCTTCTAAATATTTCAGGGAATCGGGATAGAGGTGCAAGTAAATCCAGCGTGCGGGTATCTTCTACTAGCCCACGGAAAGACAAGGAAACTTCGGAAAGTTCTGACGAACAACTAAAGCAACAGCTGCATAAGATTGATCGAACGGCCTATCCTGAAATTCAGAAGACAAAACGAGTGTTTGATCGCGCTCTCATAGCTCTTCATGCTGCTAAACAAGACCTTGGTATTGATGGACTTACTTCGAAAGATGTTGCGCTTATTCTTAAAGAGAAATTTCGTATTCCAACGAAGGATAATGCTGTGCGTATGGCATTAGACAGGGCAGGGGATAAAGTTGATAGAGTGACCCTTGGCGGTAAGCTCTACTTCCGAATTATGAGTAAAGGTGAGGAGCATCTTGCAACTTTAGGTAAATCTGATGCTGCAAGTAAAAAGAGCAATTCATAGGAAAAGGCACAAATCCTTTCAAGGCGTCGAGTTCAACTGGTTGTACTAAGAGCATCGAGAGCATGGACCCAGAGCAATATCCTCTCGTATCCAAGCATGTAACGCAGACCTAATGGAATCCTCATCGTCCAGATCAACTGACTTATATATGCGGCCAACAAGGTCAGTAGGCATTCGGTCAATTGACTTGTCTTTAAGAAGTGCACATCGCCGCCCGCTAGTTAGCATGCCCCCTACTTCAATTGCGAGATTATAGTTCATTCCCCGCTTGCGGCGGTCTTCGAAGAAGGCAATTCCGTAATGACTTGCCCACATATGCGCAGCAACATTCGTCCATAGGTCGTCATCAATAGCTCTGTCAGAAGCAAGATGAAACTCTAGACCGTGCAGCTGGCAGACCTCACGTGCAATCTCCAGAGCAGGTCCAACGGGATCAGGCCCACGAACTTCATCACCCTCATCAGGAAAGCGTGTCATTCCGAATACGTTAGTCTCGAAGGGATGTAAGTCCAAGAAGCGACGTAAACCTGAGAGCAAAGATGGAGGTGCCAGCGTAGGGGGAATGACAGAGTGAATGGCGCTACCCAATACAGGCCCGGGGCTAGACGCTGCTTCAGCAGCAAGTGCAACCAAGTCCATTTCTGAAAGAAGCGATCTACATCGCTGCCGACCTAAAGGGGTCAGCTTCCAGTTACCCTTTGAATTGCCAGTGGTTATATATTCTTTGCGCTTCAATATCTTTAAAACATCGTAGAGATTCCCTGGTGCTGGAAGCGAGAGGTCTACGAATAAATTTGTAATATCACGAGCAGCGAAGTTACCAGGCTTGTTAGACCTGGCTACCGCAAGTTGAGAGAGAATAAGCACTTTGTCCTGTGCAGTCATTCGCTGTACGCGAACACCGACCGTATTTTCACTCATATATTTACAATCCCATTAACAGACTTATTGATCGTAGAAAGGCAGAGCTGGTATACCTATGAGGTAATACCGTTCCTTTAGCCAAAGACAAGCTGATAAATATTGCTGAGGAGTGCACCAAACACTCAACCCTCAGCAATTTAGCTGTTGAAATATGGTGGCGGCCTTTGTAAAATGTACACGAAGCCGCGCACCGCGAAAGCGGCGTACATCTCTATCACCTTCAAGAAGAGTTGTTGGTTTCACTGGGCTAGAATGGGATGCGACCCCAACTAGCCCTTTTCTACTTCATAAGTGTATTTAGCACTTCGTTACCCTTCATAACCCCTGCGTTAGTTAAGCTGTAGCGCCCACCTCTGCCCGTGCCACCTTTATTTAGATAGCCCTCTCGGACATACTTAGCCACTGTTTTATCTACGCGGTCTACTTTAATCCCCGTTTGCTTCAACGCCGACTTGATTTGACCAACTGAAACATCATGTTGGTTAAACTTCATCCTATATCCAAGTACGATTAGAAGAATCGCATCAGCGTCGCGGCTCTCAGTACGGGGAAAGACTCTCAGGCTAGCTTCTTTTTTCTTCTCATCGAAGAGGAAGATCCGTTCTAGGCCAGCAACGGATGCTTCATTACCATCTACTCCACCATTTGACTGAAAGTTAGATGAAGTATTCTGGGAAGGGACAACGGGAAGAGAGGATATTAGAGCTTTCCATTCCTCGAAGTCACGCCTTACCGACTCTTCAGCACCTTCACCGTTAAATTCGTGCGGGCCAATTTTTATGTTGAGCTTGTAAGTCTCCATCTTCATCACCTCGCCGCAAGTCTAGCATAAAAATAAGTTCTGGCAATACAAATTTTTGATGCTTAAACTTAAAATAACAGGGCTCCTGTTGCCATATGTTGAGTTAGTGGAGATGCAATATTTTTTCCGCCCTGCCTGCGGCAGCGAGCAGCCGCCCTGAGTTTTTAAAAATGGCAGTCCAAATCTATTATTATCAGCAATTTGCTGCCTTGATCAATTCAGGGCGGCTGCTCGCCGCCGCAGGTGAGCCGCAAATTTGCCGCTACAGGTACTAACGGCTGTTTTGTTTGTTTTGGGGATTAGCTTCTGAACGGTATTAACCCAACAGTTTCAATAAATTAGTTGTATAAGGGTTTGCTGTCAATCCCGAAAGGCACCAATGCGTCTGCGAAGTTTGTTTTGCGGACTTCCCATGGCGGTGAGCAGCCGCTGTGAGTTGATGTGAAACGACGAGTTTCGTTAAAGGTTAGAATAAATAGATTTAGTTAGGGAAATTTGATCGTCCCATGTAAACTCACGGCGGCTGCTCACCGCCTTGAGGTAGCCACAATTCGATTCCTCAGTCCATTAGCTAATGATAGATATAGTTATAGGTATAGGTATTGAGATGAGATTATAATTAACACTTCAGTACCTGAATTGTTTCGTTAAATAGAATATCTTCAAAGAAGCTACGTTAGTAAAAGACCAAAGTGGCTAACTCTTTAATGAAGAAATAAGACGGGCAGAGCTACCACGCGTCCTGGGGTAGGATAGTCGATTAAACCAAGAGAACGTAGCCGCCCAAGATTATTAAAATATCCACCAGAGGTGGGCGAAACCCCCAATCTCAGGGCTAGATCCTCTTTTGTAATAGGGTTTGGGTACTCCTTAAGCAGTTCACTAAGAATAGCACTTTGGGAAGCCGGCAAAATTGAAGCAATCTGTTGGTGTAAAACTTCATCAGTAGGTGGCACATCTGGTGCGTTAGCTTCTGCCTTACCAACATGTGTTAAACTAACCATTCCAGGACGAGGGTAGTCAATAAACCCACTAGAGCGTAATGCTCCAAGATTATTGAAATATCCGCCGCTAGTTGGGCTATATCCAGACATAATAGCTAGTTGAGTTTTTGTCGCTGGACTTATTCCAATACTTTCCAGCCACGCCAGTTTATCAAGAATACGCTGCTGGGCGGATGAAAGCCTGCTCTCCGTTTTTTCCTTCTGGCCATTTGCGACCGCTCTTATTCTATGGTGTTGCGCTACCAGTCGCGGTGGTTTAGATAAGATGCTATCAGTTGGTTTGACTAAGGGCTGTTGATGACCATTAACTTTCCCTAATGCAAGGGCAATTTCATGACCGATCTCTTGTAGGGAGCGGCTCATCCCACTCAGTCTTGTTAGAATAGACTCCAATCGCTTCAGATCCACATCCTTTAGAATCGGGACTTCAATACGCTGAATCTCTGATTTGACGACTATTTTTTCGTTTTTCTCATTGAGTTGCTTCTGTAATTCTGTTATCTGCTTACGCAGTTCTCTAGGATCGTCTGCTTTAGCTTTTTCAATAGTTGCTGCAATCCTCTCGCGCAGATAGGTTAAATCAACCTCGGCAAGTTTTTTGGGAGGCTGTAGTTTCTGACCAACTTTAGGCGTGGCAGAGCTGTCGAATGTCTCACGTTGGCGCACGCGCACGCGCTTAAAAATATCTAACCAGCCAGGGCTCCAGAACCATGCCTCACCAATCGGAAGACTTGGTAAGGACTTCATAAGTTCTTCCCGTTGATCTGGAGTACCATGAACTTTTATCCACTCATCAATTGCACTGCGGTCCTGCGGCGCAATTGTGCGTAAAGCAACTAACACTTCAACTTGAGTAAGGACATCTTTATTCAGTACCGCACTGCGCTGAGTCACAAGGGTAATACCAAGGCCGCGCGCCCGGCCTCTGCGCACGAGGTCTTCAACTGCACCGAGCAGTCGCTCTTGGCCCTTCATTGGCCGTTGTGGAGCGAAAGCATCAGCTTCATCTAGTACCATGTGTAATGGCGTACGGTTTTTGTGATACAACCGCTCACAGAAATCAGTCATAAAGCGGACTTGTTCACCCTTTCGAAATCGTGAGAGGTCTAGTACAACGGATAGACGTTCTTCGACTACTAAATTCGCAATTGTTTCTCCTGCACCCACCTCCAAGGGAATGTCACCATGATCACCACCAAGAACAACAATAGGTAGTCCAGGGCCTCTTCCATTGGCGGAAGCTCGAAGCCCCCAACAAACACCAACTGGATCTGCTACTACTACCTGCAAATGGCTTTTAAGGAGTTCCTCAACTAAAACTAGAGCTGTATAGGTCTTGCCGACTCCTCTTTTGGCAAGGATTGCAAAGGTTTGTGTGACTGCATCTGCTGGTAAGAGCAGATTGTCCGCAATACGAAGCCCTCTCATTGATATGCGCTCCTGAGTTCTGCTACTTTCAATGATAGTGTAATCCATATTGCCTCTTGTATGGAGTGTTTATAGAGGGGTATGATCTAATCAACATAAAACCACACTGGCAAAAAGTCCGCAGAGAATGGTAGGTGGTCTCATCGTAGATGCCAGCCAAGAGCAAATATCTCCACCTATGCCGTCTGCGACCTGACATAGTGAGTAGGCAAATTATTCCTCATTGAACTTGGAAGGTTTCATCGGCTCTCCTTTGGTTGAGGGGGCTGCTGGATGAGCCGATTTCTTATACTTAAGCTTCTCCAATGTGGATCTATTTGTTGTTCTAGACTGACAACACACTAATTGGGTTAAATTTAAATTAAGTGCCACTTATTGAGTTGAATTTTTCTGCTACAGAATGCTTTTTTGCTAGGATATTGGTGAGAGGCGTGGTTAGTTAGAGTATCAATAAATGTGTGAAGTCCCATTTAGGTCGGGCGACATTGAGGCGTAAAGAAAGAAGAGAGCGGGCCTCGCCCGCTCTCTTCTTTTCTGTCTGTGCTAGGCGACGGGCTACGGATTTAGTGGAACACCAGCCCGACTCCGAACGTGAAGTTCTTGGCCGTCCGCCCTCCGAGCCTGATGGTCAGGGGCAGTCCCGTCACGTCGAGCGTCCGCGCGCGTGCGAAGATTGGGTTGAAGTCGAACTCGAACAGGCGCACGTCCACGCGGCGACCCGCACGCACGTCGAGCCCGCCGCCCACCTTCAGGGCGAAGCTCGTCGTCGTGTCGCGGATGACGGCGTCGAAGCCCGGCCCGGATTCGTGATTGCGGTCGCTGTAGCGCGCGGCCCCGGCGAGCGCGTGGGCGAAGGGCTTGAGGCGCGCGTCGCGCGCGTTGTTCTTGACCTGCACGCCGAAGAGGAATTGGTAGAGGCGCTCGCGCGGCTCGTTCGTCTCAGTGCCGTCGAGAAAGCTCTCGGTCTTGAAGTGTCCCGTCACGTCGGCCTTCAGACCGACGTAGCGGCTGACGTTGTAGGCGGCCGACGCGTCGAAGCCGTTGAAGCCGCGGCGGTCGCAGAAGAAGCGTTGAAAGTTCGCGCCGATGACCGTGGCGGACGAGGCGGCGCAGGGATCAACGGTCGTCGCGGGCGAGCCGCCGAAGCTGAACGTGTTGGTGCCGGCGTTCGACTCGACGCGTGCGTGCGAGTAGCCGCCGTAGATTTCGACCTTGGGGTAATCGGCCGTCGCCTGCGCCGCCGCCGGCAGGGCGCACGCGGCGACGAAGAGCGCGGACAGCAGAAACTCTCTCGACATGGCAATCCTCCTCATTTTGCCCGAATGAAATAAGAGAAAGACGGGATGCGCCCGTCCACATCGGCTGCGCCCCGCCGGCCCGCTACGGCAGCCGGTCGGAGTGTGCTCGCCGGCCCTGCGCCGTGCCGTCAAAGGTGGTGACGAGGTTTCCCGCCGCGTCGTATATCTCGACGACGAAGGGGCCGCTGAACTCGCCGCCCGCGCGGGAGAGCGTCAGCTTCGAGCGCACCTTGTAAGTGCCGAGCAGTTGGGGGTTGAGCAGATCGCCGACGCTGACGCCGTAGAACGTGAGCGCGAACTCGCGGTTGCCCGCCCACTCCCAAACGCCTTGGCCGGGCGGGCCGGCGGGCGGCTGGTAGTCGGTCAGCGAAGTCTCAAGGAACGTCCCGTCGGCGTGGAACGTCTCGACGGCGACGAACGACGCCTGCGTTCTGACGCCGGGGGCGGGCGGAGCAGTCTGCGCCGCGGCGTTGGCCGCGCCCGCGTTGAAGTTGATGTTGACGAGCCATGTGCCGGTGATGTCGGGCCGCCCCGCGTCCTTCGCCTGCCCGCCTTTGTCTGCCGCCGCCGTCTGCGCCGCCGCGCCGAGCGCGAGCGCGATGACGAGCGCGCCGCCCGCCAAGATGTGATAGACCTTCTTCATCTGTCCTCTCCTTATTCCGTAGTTTGTTCCATTCGTTGCCGGGATTTTTAACCCGGTGTTAGACTGCGTTGCGCTCCGAAGTTCTCGCTTCAGTGCGCGCGCGGATGATGCTTCCGCCGGCGGGTGAAAGTCCTTCGAGGGACGCTCAGAAACTCTCAAAAACTCTCAAACCGATATGGCCGACGAGTCGCGCTTCATCGAGTTCGACGACTTTCGCGTGGACAGGGTGAAGCGCCGCCTGCTGCGCGCGGGCCAGCCCGTGGCGCTCACGACCAAAGTCTTCGACACGCTGCTCGCCTTGGTCGAAAGTGGCGGTGAGGTTGTCGAGAAGGAAGAGTTGATGAGGCGCGTCTGGCCCGACAGCTTCGTCGAGGAAGGGAACCTGACGCAGAACGTCTCGGTGCTGAGGAAGGCGCTGGGCGAGCGCCCCGGCGCGCATCAATACATCGTGACCGTGCCGCGCGTCGGCTACCGCTTCGTCGCGCAGGTGCGTCGGCCGGCGGACGCGAGCGAGGGTCTGATGACCACGCGCAGCGTGAGCAATCCGACTGCGGGCGTCACGCCGGAGGCGGCCCCGTCGCTGGCCGTCCTGCCCTTCAAACTCCTCGCGCCGAGCGCCGGAGACGAGTATCTCGGTCTCGGTCTCGCCGACGCGCTCATCACGCGCCTCTCGACCGTCCGGCAACTCTTCGTGCGCCCGACGAGCGCCGTCCTGCGCTACGCCCAACCCGAGCGCGACCCGGTGGCGGCCGGGCGGGAGTTGCAAGTCGGGCTGGTGCTCGAAGGGAGCGTGCGCCGCGCGGGCGCGCGCCTGCGCGCGACGGTGCAGCTAGTGAGCGTCGCGGATGGGCGGGCGCTGTGGGCCGACAAGTTCGACGAAGAGTTCACGGACATCTTCAAGGTCGAAGACTCGGTCGCGGAGCGGGTCGCGACGGCGCTGGCGCTCAAGCTGAGCGGCGAGGAGCGCGCCCGGCTCGGGCGGCGCTACACAGACAACGTCGAGGCGCACGAGTTCTACTTGAAGGGGCGCTATTACGCGAACAAGTTCACGCTTGAAAGTTTCCACAAAGGCATCGAGTGCTTCCAACGCGCGCTCGACATCGCTCCCGACTACGCGCTTGCCTACGCCGGCATCAGTGAGTCCTACTGGATCGCCGCAGACCTCTACCTCAACCCGAGAGATGCCGTCGCGCAGGCGCAAGCCGCTTCCATCAGGGCGCTGAAGCTGGACGACACGCTCGCCGAGGCGCACACCTTCCTGGCCGCCACGCGCATGAATTACGACTGGGATTGGGCGGAGGCCGAGCGCCACTTCAGGCGCGCGCTCGAACTCAATCACGCCTACGCGCCCGCGCGCCACTGGTACGGCTGGTATCTGACGATCATGGGCCGCCACGACGAAGCCATCGCCGAGCTTCAGTGGGCCAAACAACTCGATCCCTTCTCCCTCGGCATCAACTGGTTTCTGTCGGCCGCGCTCTGCCTCGCCGGGCGCTACGACGAATCAGTCGAGCAGGCGCGCGCCTTGATCGACCTTGAGCCGAACTTCTGGTCGGGCCATTGGGCGCTCGGTACCGCCCACACGTACCGGGGAGATTTCACCGCCGCCGTCGCGGCTTATCGCCGCGCCAACGAGTTGGACGCTTCGCCGCTCATCAAGGGCGCGCTCGCGCACGCGCAAGCCCTCGCCGGCAGGACGGAAGAGGCGCAGGCGATGCTCTCCGAGTTGAAGCAGGCGTCGGCCGGAGCCTACGTCCCGCCCTATTATCTGGCGCTCATCCATACGGCCCTCGGCGAGCGCGAAGAGGCCCTCGCCTGCCTCGAAAAAGCCTATGAGGAGCGCGACGGCAATCTCCCGCTCGTCAAAGTTGACCGCCGGCTCGACGACCTGCGTGACACGTCGGCCCTACAGCAACTGATCGCGCGCGTCGGGCTGGCAAGTTGAGACGATCAGGCCGAGACGGTACAGGCAAGCCGCCCGCGCTGCGCCACCCGGCGCGGCGTGCGAATCCACCACGTTGTTCGAGAGTACGCGTGAGGGCGATACCTTCCATGACACATTTCAACACTCGTGTTCGCGCGTGAATTCAAGCAAGCGTAAACTCAAGGGCCAGATCGCCTTTGCACCGAGCCGAACCGGTTCCAGTTCGGCTTGAAACTAAACTTTTGATTAGGCTCTAAACTCCACTTTAGGAGTGGCCGCGAATAATAAAGCGACAGGTCGCCAATTTGGCGACCTGTCGCTTTGTTGCGTCTGCGGTAAGGCAGAGTAGGCTTATTTCTGCTTTGAGCTAACTGGCGCTCGCTACCGCACGGAGAACTGCGCCGTGTGCGGGGCGGGGTCACCCGTCACGGTGAAGCTCAAGAGGAATGTGCCGGTCGGATAGCCCTTGGTGCTCAGGTTGAAGATGTACCCGCCTGCGGTGCCGGGCCCCGTGTAGCGGAAGTTGAAATCAGGGTTCGCGTTGCCCGCGTCGGCGAGTTGCGGCGGCACACTCGAAGAGACCTGCGTGACGCCGACCGCTTGGACGACGATTGAGGACGCGGACACGTCCGCGAAGCTGGCGTTGCAGAGTTGCAGCTTGATCGGGATCGTGCTGTTGGACTGGGCCGCCTTCTCCGGGTCGTACAGCGCGCAGATGCCGTAGGTGATGGTCAGCGTGCCGTCCGTGAAGGTGATGTTGTAGTTGGGCGAGGTCAGCCCGCCCGGCTGAACCGGGTAGTTGCCGACGCTGCTCGCCGCCGTCGCCGTCGTCGTGAAGGAGAGCGTGCCGCCGAGCGCGCCCGGCCCGTCGCTGAGGACGAAGCCGGTGTAGCTGGCGGTGAAGGCGGGGTTCGCCGCGCCGAGTATCTTCACCTTGTTGTCCGCCGTCACGGTCAGCGCCGCCTTGTTGATCGTCAGGCTGCCCGCAACGAAGTTGATGACGTAGTTGGGCGAGGTCAGGCCGCCGGGCGTGACCGAGTAAACGCCCGCGTTGCTCGTCTGCGTTGCAGCGGTCGTGAAGGAGAGCGCGCCGGCGAGGGCCGCCGGGGTGTCGCCGTTCAGGAAGCCGGCGTAGCTGACGGTGAACGCCGGGTTCGGCGTGCCGTAAACCTTCGCCGCGTCCACAGTCTTGATCGTGAGTGTCGCCCTGACGACGTTGATGCTCACCTCTTGCGCAGCGTTCGTGTAGTTAGCGGTGTCCGCAGGCGTGAAGTCCGCGTGGAGCGTCTGCGCGTTCCCCACGTTGAGGATCGTGCCGGCGGCGGGCGCATAGACGAAGCCACCATCAACTAGCGGGCCGCCTGCGCCGCGCGTGGCGGTCGCGTTGAGTTGCGCCGTGCCGAGCGGCGTGCCGTAGGTGATCGCAGCCGGGTTCGTCCAGTTGATCGTGGGCGTGGCTTTGTTCACCTTGATGTCCGCCGGGGCGCTGCTGCCGGCAGTGTGATTGGCCGTCTCACCGATGGAGGCCACGACGGTGTAGTCGCCCGCATTGACCGGCGCGGACGAACCGCCGGGCGTGTAGGTGAGCGTCACCGCGCCGAGGTCTGTGCCGTCAACGCCCGTTGCCGTGCCGTTCGCCGCGCAGGGCGAGCCGCTGTAGGTGCAGGTGTTGCCGTTGACCACGAGGACGGGCGCGACCTTGTTGATGACCAGCGTGCCGGTCGCGTCGTCCGCCTGATAGTTGTCGTTGGTGAGCGTGGCGACGACCGCGTAGCTGCCCGCGCCCGTGGGCGGGGTGGTCACGCCGTCGTATCTGACGACGACGCCGGAGAGACCCGCCGGCGTGGTCGTTGCCGTCGCCGCTTTCGGCGTGCCGCTGTAGTTCTGATTCAGGTCGGCGAGCGAGATCGTCGCCTGCGCCTTGCGGACGTTGATCGAAACGTCGGCCAGGGCTTTGTTGTAGTTGGTCGCGTCCGTCGGATTGAACTCCGCGTGGAGCGTCTGGTTGTCGCCCGCGTTCAGCACCGTGCCGGCCGCGGGGGTGTAGATGAAGCTGCCCGCGACGGATGCGGTCGCGTTGAGTTGCGTTGCGCCGAGCGGCGTGCCGTAGGTGATCGCAGCCGGGTTCGCCCAGTTGATCGTGGGCGTCACCTTCTCGACGGTCAGGCTGTTCGAGCCGCTCGTGCCCGCGTAAGCCGCGTCGGACGCGAATTTCGCCGAGACGTAGTTCGCGTACGCGCCCGCGTTAAGCCCTGCAAGGCTGACGTTCTGGATCGTCGCCACACCGTTCGCGTCGGTCGGCGCGGTGTTGCCGGGGAAGTTGCTGCCGTTGAGCTTGAAGGTGACGGGCTTGCCAACGAGCGGGCTACCTGCCGAGGTGAGCGTCGCCGTGAGCGTCGTCGTGCCGCCGTAAGAGCCGGTCGCCGGTGCGACGTTCAGGCTCGTCGCCGGCAGCGGCGTGTTGCTGTTGCAGACCGTCACGTCGCTGATCGTCGGCGTCACGGCCGTGTTCGTGGTGCTCAGGTACGCCTTGTACTTGAGGTAGCGGAAGCCATTGAACTGCGCGAGCGACGCGCCGTTGGTGAAGAAGGAGTTGGGCGTGCCGTCGGGGCCGACAAAGGTGTAGAGACCGCCCGCGTTGTTGTTCGCCGCCGCTTGGAACTTGACGGTCGTGCCGGCGGGTGTGGTCGCGTTCCATGAGAGCGTGCTCCACCCGGCCATCGTGCCGTCGGCCTGATTGGCGTCCTTCGGCGCGGAGACGAGGTTGCCGCTCGTGGCATAAACCTGCGGGACGATGTAGGCGCGGAAGACGAGATCGAGGGTTTGACCGGCCGACGTGACGCTCGCCCAGCTTCCGCCGCTGTTAGACGACTGCTGCCACGAGCCGCCCGCGTAAACATTGGTGCTCGAACTCACGGCCCGGTAGGGGCCGCCGGTGCCCGTCCGCAGCACAAGGGCATAGACCGTGCCAGCGCTGAGGCTGGGCGGGTTAGCGAAGTTGACTGTGTACCACGCGTTGCTAGCGGAGTTGATGCTCGTCAGGTTAGTGGTTGCGAGCACGGTTGTGGCGGGCGCGCCGGAGACGGTGTTGCGGATTTCCACGACGAGCGTCCCGGTCACGCCGGTCGTGCCCAGTGCCGCTTGGAAGTCCATCTGCGTGAGCCTGCCCGTCGCGGTGGGCGTAAAGGTCTGCGCCTGCCACGTGGTCGCCGTGATGTTGTTGGAGAAGATTTGGATCGTGGCCTGCTCGATGGTGGTGGCTGCGGGTAGCGCAAGCGTCACGTCGCCGGGCGAGGTCGTTACGTCCACATTGCTCGCCATGCCGGTCAGGAAGTCCGACTGGTTCGTATCGGCGGGGCAGGCGGCCGAAGGCGCGGCGCTCAGCGTGAAGTCCTTCGTCGTGACGCTGCCGTTCGCCGCCACGACGCCGCTCGCCGTGACGTTGTTGTAGCCGATGGCCGAGACGGTCATGGCGTAAGTGCCGGCCGGAATGTAAGGGAATCGGTAGACGCCGTTCTCGTCCGTAGTCGCCACGTTGCTGCCCGCCGTGACGGTCGCGTTGGCGACTGCTTCATGCGTGACCGCATCCGTGATCGTGCCCTGAAGGATGGCGGGGCTGACGGCGATGGAAAGCTCCCACATGCCGCGCCCGTGCGTGGCGATGCGCAGCGTGCGGCTCACGCCCTGCACGGCCATGTCGAAGACCGCGACGCGCGGCAGACCGTTGCTGAAGGGCGACCACGTCGCGCCGCCGTCCGTCGAGCGATAGACGCCGATGTCCGTGCCCGCGTAGAGCGCGTTCGAGTTGGCCGGGTCAACGACGAAGGCGTTCACCGGCACGTCGGGAATCTGGCCGCCGTCGAGGCCCGTCCATGTCGGGGCGGCGCTGCTGAAGTTCGTCGTCTTGTAGATGTGCGCGGTCGAGCCGCCGAAGTAGGTTGCCAGCGTCACGTAGGCCGTGTTCTGGTTGTTCGGGTCGATGACGGCGCGCGCGATGTAGCGCGCAGGGATCGTGCCGGTCACGTCGTTCAACGTCGCGGAGCCGGTCGCGGTGCGAAACACCTTGCCGCTTCTGAGACCGACGATCCGCACGTTGTCGTTCTGCGGCGAGATGCCGATGGCGGAGACGTAGACGCCGGAGACGAGGGTCTGGCTGACCGCCGTCATCGTCGTGCCGTTGTTGGTCGAGCGGTAGAGTTTGTCAGTGCCGAAATAGAGCGTGTTGGGGTTGCCGGGCCCGAGCGCCATCGGCGCGTAGAAGGCAACCGCCGTGTCGTTACAGGTGAGACCGTTGGCCGTGCCGCCGCAGCCCAGCAAAGTCCAGTTCTCGAAGGCGGTCGAACTGGTGCTCGTGGCAAAGCCGACGAGGCCGCCCGTGCCGACCTGATTGAAGTAGGTGTGGTACTGGCGCACGGTCGTCGTGTTCGTTGCGTTCTGGTCAATGAGGGCGAAGCCGCCGTCGCCAAAGTCGGTGCGCGTCCACGTACCGTCGGGGCGCATCCGTTCCGTGCCGTTGTCCTGCGTGCCGCCGATGGTGTAGTTCGGGTCGGTCGGGTGCAGGGCGATGGACTGGAACTGCGTGGCGTTGAAGCCGACGTTGTTGAGGCTCGTCCATGTCGCCGCCGCGTTGGCCGACTTCCAGACGCCGCCGTCGCTGCCGAACCAGACGGTATTGTTGTTCGACGGATCGATCTCGATAGCGTGGCTATCGGAGTGTAGCCCCGTCTGCACCTTGCTGAAGGTCGGCGTCGCGGCCGTGGCGTTGGTGGACTTCTTGAGGATCGCCGAGGACGTGCCGTCGGCGTTGCCGCCGATGTAGAGGACAGCGGCGTTGGTTGGATCGATCCCGATGGGCATGTCGTAGGTGCATTGCGTGCCGCAGAAGCCGGTCGCGTTCGCAAGCGCCGCCGACCACGTCACGCCGCCGTCCACGGAACGCTTCACCGTGCCGTTCGCGTCACTGGTCGCTGCATAGACGGTCGTGATGCCGCCGACCTTGTTGATGGCGAGTTCGACGCGGGCGGTGACAGTGGGCGTGCCGGCCGAGAGCGTCTGGGTGAAGGTCGGGTTGGCGGCCTGCGCGTTCGTCGAGCGGTAGACGCCGCCGTCGCCCGCCGTGCTGAAGCCGACGACCGTGGCGAGCATCGTGTTGGGGTTGCCCGGCTCAAACTCGATGTCGGAGACGCTGCGGTTGCCGCTGTTGGCGGTGGTCGTCGTCAGCTTCTGGAAGGTCGCGTTCGACGAGGTGGCGTTGGTTGAGCGGTAGAGACCGCGACTCGAAGTCGCCGTGCCGGCATCGCAGCCGATGCCGCCGATGCCGCCGGAATTGGCGGCGATGAAGATGATGTCGGGGTTGGTCGGGTGGACGAGCACCTTCGAGATGGCGCGCCCGGTGAGCACGTCGGCGTTAGCGCCGTTCTTGTTGAAGGGGCCCGAAAGCGTGGGGCTTACGCCGTCGGCATTGTCGATGCGATAGACGCCGAGGCCGAAGTAGGAGTCGCAGCTAAAGTTGCCCTCGCCCGTGCCGACGTAGATGGTCGAAGGTTGGGAGGGCGCAATGGCGATAGAGCCGATGGCCAGCGTCTGCGCGTTGTCGAAGATGGCCGTCCATGTTGCGCCGCCGTCCAGAGTGCGATAGACGCCGCCCTGCGCCGTGCCGACGTAGGCGATGTCGGAGTTCGTGGGGTGGATGGCGATGGCGCTGACGCGACCGCTGACGGGCTGCGTCACGCCGAAGGTCTGTCCGTTCAGGAGCGGCGCGGGCCCGATTGCTGTCCAGACGGGCGCATTCTCCGCCGTTGCGGTCAGGCCGACCGACGCCGCGCTCACGCCGGAGCCGACGCTCTGTGTGTCCGTAGCGGACGCGGCGTTGTTGCTCGCGCCCGACTTCTTCGCGGCTTTGCCTTCCTGCCGTTCCATCTGGCCGACGGCGCGACCGCGCGCGCCGGGATCGAAGGGCCGGCCGCGCTCGACGCCGCGCAGGCGGTTGATATGTTCCGCGCGCCGCGCGAAGTAGTCTTCCTTACTGATCTTCCCGATCATGAAGGCGGGCAAGTCCGCATCGTCGTCGCCCTCCTGCTCAGTCCGTTCGCCCGCCTTGAAGCGCGCCCGCGCTGATTGCGACCGCCGTGTACATGATGTCGTTGGCCCGCGCCGCCCCGGACTGACCCGCGCGCTCGTTGGCTTCGGCGTCTGCCCCGTCGTCATCCGGCAAGGTGGTCTGAGCGACGAACGAGCCGTTCTCGTCGGCCGTCGCCTGAAGCGTAACGTTCGCGCCCGCGGCCGGGTTTGCGCTGAGGACGATGGTCACAGTCTCGCCCGGCGTCCAGTTGATGCCGCTGAAGGTGACGGTCTCGCCCGGCTCATAGACATTTTTGTCCGTGCTGATGGCCGGCCTCGCTTCGGCGTCCGACCCGGCAGCGCTGGCCGGCGCGGTCGTGCGCGCGACGGGGGCGGTGAGCAGGTGCTCGATCAGTTTCGCGGAGGACGGCACAGAGGCGACAACCGCCGACGCGAGCGCGACGATGGCTAAGATGGCGAATAGACGAACGCTGCTTTTCGTCGCGCGCGCCTTGAGGGCGAGCAGGCGAGCGTAGGCGAAGACGGGACGGGCTTTACTCATCTGGGAAGAAATTCCTTTCGTAGCAATGATTCAGTTTTCGGTGAATGTTGAGGTTAGCGGTAAAAATTTAATGCAAACGCCCCGGCATCAGCGTGACGACCGGGGCGAACTACTTACAGAAAGCGGTGGTGCGTGACGGCGACCGTGAGCCGGTAAGCGCCGTCCGCCTGCGGCTCAGCCCGCAGGACTTTGCCGTGCAGCGCGACCGTAGCATCGTGAATGTCTGCGATGATGAGGAGTTGGCTGCCGGATTCGACGCGCACGGTCAGCCGCAGGTCAAACTCCGCCGCGCCGAAGTTGTCCAGCAATGTCTCTGTGTGAAACGGCGTGCCGGTCGAATCCACGCCGCGCACCTGCGCGGGGAAGAGTCCGTAGATGCGCGGCTCCGCAACGTGGCCCGCGTGCGGCTCAGGCGCGGCGGCGGTGCTGAAATCGATCTGCTCCAGGTGTTGACTCAAACGGTTGCGCTCCCTCTAAAGTAAGACCTGCGCAGGATACGCGGGCGGGCGCATGGGCGCATCTACCGTTTGTCTCTTTTTCCCGGTACAAATTTCTCTAAATGCAGCGGGGCGGACAGGTACGATGCTCTAGGGATGGAAGTACATTTGTCCCGGCGGGCATCGTCCGTCAGGCGAAATCCGGTTGCGCGGCTTGGTGAAGCGGCGCAGGAATGTCAGGCGGAGGGTTTAACTAATCCGTGCTGGTAGGCATAGACGAGCAGCGCAAGGCGACCACCTTTGATGTCGAGCTTGTCGTAGATTCTCGTCAGGCTGTTGCGCACGGTGGATTCGGCCATGTGCATCTGCTCGGCGATCTGCCGGTTATCCAGCCCCTTGCCGAGATAGGTGATCAGCGCGCGCTCGGTGGGCGTCAGCGTGGCGAGCTTGGCGGCTTCCGGGTCGGCTTGCGCCTCACCTTGCCGCCTGCTCTCCATGAGCCGCTTGGCCGCGCCCGGCTCGAACCAGTAGTCGCCCGTGCGGTGGACTTTTTCGATGGCGTTGAGCAACTCCGTGACGCCGTTCTCTTTGAGCACGACGCCCTTCGCGCCGAGTTCCATCGCGCGGTCGCGCCGCTCCGGGTCGCGCATGCCGGTCAGAATAATGACGCTTGCGGCGGGGGCGGCGCGCAGGAGTTCGGGCAGCAGGTCGAGTCCGCTGACCCCGCCGAGGTCTAGGTCGAGCACGACCACGTCGGGCTGCGCGCGTGTGACCAACTCAAGCGCGGCGGCGCGCTCGCCCGCATCGCCGACGACGAGCATGCCGGGCCGGCTCTCGATGAACTCGCGCAGCCCGTCGCGGATGATCCGATGGTCGTCAATCAGGACGATCCGGATGGGGGGCGTTTGGCTGTCTGACATGGCAGTTCCTTCTACGCAACTAGAGCGGAATCTCAATCGTCACCACCGTGCGATCCGGCCCGGCGCGCTCGACGCGCACGTGCCCGCCCAACTCGCGCGCACGCTCAGTAATTGACCTCGGCGTAAAACGGGGCCGCACCTCAACATCCTCAGGCGCACCGTCATTCTCGATGCGGAGAATGCAGTCGCGCTCGCCGCACCCGAGGCTGAGCGTGACGCGCGCGGCGCGCGTGTGCTTCCTGACGTTGCTCAGCCCCTCGTGGACGAAGCGGATTACCTCGGCGGCGAGGCGGTCGTTGACGTTCAGGCGGCCCGCGCACTCGACTTGCACCTCAATGCCGTAGTCGTCGCCAAACTGCGCGGCGAAGCGCTGCACGGCGGCCGCAAGGTCGCCCCGGCGCTCGTCAGAGTCTTTCAGCCCGCGCACGAAGCCGCGCAGCCCGTTGACCTCATCGGCGGTGCTTTGGTACAGGCGCTCTAAGTCCGCTGCGACATCAGCGCCGCCGGCCGCGAGCTTATTCCTGATGGCGGCCAGCCTGTACTGTAGCCCCAGATAGGGCTGGATGACGCTGTCGTGGATGTCGCGCGCCAGCCGCTGGCGCTCCTGTTCGGCCGCGTTCGATGCGAGCCGCTCCAAGAGCCGGATGTTATCGAGCACGGGTGCAACCTGCTCAACGATCTGCTGTAGAAACTCAACATCCGACTTGACGAAAATCCCGCGCCGCCCCGTCAGATAAAGTCGTCCCGTGACGCGCCCCCGGAAGCGCGCCGGGATAGAGACGAACGACTCTGCTGCCAAACGCTCGGCGAGTGCCGCAGCTTCAGACCGTCCATCCCCGGCCGGTGCAGGCGCAGAGGCGTAGTAGCCCTTCTCTCTAAAGTAACGGGCGGTGCGCCGGCCATTGTAAACGACCGACAGATTTTCGGGCAGCGAGTTGAGCAAGTGGGCCAGCGGCGTGGGAATCTGCTCCACACGCGGCGGCTGTTCGTCGTTGCGCCGGCTCGTAATCAGGTAGTGTTGGTCGGCCCGCGCCTCCGACCAGACGAGCAGACAGCCGTCCGCGTCGTAAAAGGCGCGCAGCCGCCGCATGACCGAGCCGAGCGTGTGCGCGACGCCGAAGCGCGGGTTCGCCAGCCCCGGCACTTCCCTGAGCAGATTCAGTTGCCGCTTGAAACTGATCTCTTTCCCGCCCCAGTAAGCCATCATGTAGCCGAGCACGAGCAGGTAGATGGGGCGCAGAAGAAAACGGTTCCACTCGAATTGCGGTTGCGGCGGAGCCGTGATGAAGCCGACGAGGGTGAAGCAGAGCGCGGAGACGACGGCGACGCTCAGCCCCGCTTTGAAGCCTTGCCGGAAGGACGCCGCTAGAATGGCGAAGAAGAAGAAGAAGAAGAAGATGCTGTTCGAGCCGCTGCTGAGCGAGATGAGAACAAGATAGCAGCCCACGTCGAGCCATGGGACTAGCCCCTCCCACGCCGCCGCCTCGTGCAGCGCAGGTAGGAGATAGAGCGCCGCGCTGTAAAAGATGTAGAGGGCGAGCGCCACGTAGTTGGCTACGACGAAGCGATCAGGCTCGGCCGGGTCGATGTAGATGACGACCAGCGCCGAGAGCGACAGCACCAGCCGCATCAAGCAGACCATCCGGTAGTCCAACGACTCGGTCGCCGTCGCTGCCACGTTGGCGTCAGGTGCATTGCCGCCGGCCACGCGCTCGATCATGAAAGACTCCTCGCCGGCAAAGCCTGCGGCGCGCCGCTCAATCGTCCGCCAGAACCGGCCCGGCCATGCATGCTGACCCTTAGTCGCCGCGCGCACGGCCGGTTCGTCGGCGGTGACGCGGGTGCGGGCGTTCCTATACAAGCCGGCGCATATAAGTTATGTTTGTGCGCCGCTCTATGGGCAGGGCCGCGCCGAACTTCAGACATTTTGGCGCAGGTCTGCAACTCATCGCGCAGCCGAAAACTCGCGCGGGCGGAAGACGCAAATTCAATGGGTAAACTAGGCAGCATTTTAATCATTATCGCCGTGCTCAGCGCGCACGGCAATACAGCCATGCTGCCCTTGGACGGCCGCGCTGCGGCGACTGGCGTTGGCCGGCGCGGCATCAGTCGTGTCAGGGCCGGAGATGCCCGTCGTGCCCGTGCCCGCAAACGGCGCGCAGCGGCGGCTGTTGTCTCCGCCCGCACGGGACGGCGGCGCGGCACGCCCAACGCTCAGCCGGCCCACCTCGCGCCGCAGCCTGAGGACATCCCGCCCGTCAAGCCGCCGAAGAAGCGGCTGCCCCCTGCCGATAAAAGAAACCCCCGCCAGTAACATGTAGCATCTCTGCGCCGGGCTAACCTGCACATCTGCTGTTAGTCAAAACTCAAGGGTGAGATCGATTTTGCACTGAGCAGCACTGTTGCCAACTCAGGACGTTTGTGGCGAACTTCTCGCACGCGGCGCGCATCGGACTCGCGGCACACTTGAAACTGCGCGCCGCCGTCCGCATACTCTCCTCGACGGCAAATCAACTCAGAAGGCATAATTGATAGGCTCATGGAACGCAGACACTTTCGCGCCACCGCTTTCGTCAGTCTCCTGCTCGCCGTGTTAACCGGCGTGGCGTCCGCTCAGTCCGGCGCGACGCGCCCGCGCCGCGTCCCACCGGCGCAGCCGTCCGAAGTGCCGCCGCCGCAGTCGCCCGCGCCGCCGCGCGGCACTGGCACAGTCGTGACGCCAACCAACACGGCCGCCAACGGCGATACGACGCACGCCTACGCGTTGCTGCAACAGAAGCAGTACGACGCGGCGGCGCGCGAGGCCAAACAGATCGCCGAGGCGAATCCCACGAATGAAGAGGCGTGGAAGATCGCCGGCTTCGCCGAGTTTAATCTGAAGCAGTACGCGGAGGCGACGGCCGATTTGCAGCGTGCGCTCGAGCTGCAACGCAAGGCCGGCACGGAAGACGCGAACACGGTGGACGCGCTCGCGCAGGCGCTGGCGCGCACGGAACAGTTCGACCGCGCGCTGCCGCTCTTAGTCTCAGCCACGACGCGCGCGGGCGCGCAGCCCGACGCCGGCATGCTCTACTATCGCGGCCTCGCCGAGTTTCGCACCGGCAAACAGACCGACGCCGAGCGCTCCTTCAACGCCGCCATCAAGGCCGACCCCAAGAACGCCGCCGCGCTGTTCTATCTCGGCCGCATCAACTACGAGCGCGGCGACACGGACGCGGCCATCGCGTTCCTCAATCGCGCCACGGCCGCCGACGCGCGCTTCGCCGAAGCGTGGACGATCCTGACCTACGCTTATCTGCGCCGCGCTAATGCGGCCGGCGCGGGCGCGAAAGCCGACGCCGACTACACTAATGCCATCCGCGCGAGCGATGCGCTCGTGCGTTTGCGTAATGACGAAGCGGCGGCGCGTTTGAGCGGGCAGGCGCTCATCAGCGCGCAGCAGTTCGCCCGCGCCGTCACGGCGCTCGAACGCTTCGCCGCCGCGCCGACCGCGCAAGGGCCCACGCTCTACCTGCTCGGTCTCGCCTATTCGCGCACGAAGAATTTCCCCAAGGCCATCGCCACGCTCGAACGCGCCGCCGCGAAGACCGCAGACGACGCGAACATCTACCGCGAACTCGGCTACGCCTACGAAGTCTCCAAGCAATACAGTAAGGCGCTCGCCGCCTATCAAAAAGGCGTGCAACTCGCGCCGGACGACGCCGACTTCAAAGAGTCGGTCGAGCGCGTCCGCCCGTTTGCCAAATAAGCGTCGGCGCAAAGCTTAGAAGCGCCGCGCGCCTGATGTCTTAAATTTTGCACATTGAACTTTGCACTGGCCTGAAGTAGCATCCTCGGCATGAACAAAGCGCCCGCCCGCCGTTTGCGCGCACGCCTGCCGCAGTTTGTCTTAAGTGCATTCATCATTGCTCTGTGCTGCCACGCGGCGCAGGCTGCGGCGTGGCACGGGCTTGAGCCGTTGAAGTCGCGGCGCGGCGACGTGGAGCGCGAGTTGGGCAAGGCCTTTGACGACGTGCCGAACGCCAACGGCGCGCTCCGCTTCAAGGTCGCGGGCGGGACGGTGACGGTCACGTTTGTGACGGCCAAGTTTGTGGCGACGAAAAAACTGAACGCCGCTTACGAGGGCACGGTCTTGGAGATCGTGCTGCAACACGACAGCGCCGCCGACACGCCGGAATCAATGAATCTCGGCAAAAACGGCGACTTCCAACGCGACGCTCAAGGCGCTGTGCTCGTCTATCGCAATCTCAAAGACGGCATCGCCTACACCTTCGTCAACGGTCATCTGCGCACGACCCGTTACGCACCCGGCGCGGAACAACTGGCCCACGCGCAGGTCAGATAAAAGCAGCGCCGCGAGACAAGTGACAAGTACCGAGTTAAAGACTTGTCGCCTGCTCGTCACCCGGCACTCGGCATTTGTCACTGTTCTTCAATGCTCTATCGTCAGCATTTAATCTCGGAGTTGCACGCGCGGCGCGAGGCGTTCGTGACGTTTGAGCGGGCGTGGAGCGCGGAGGTGCGCGGCTACGCGCGGCGCTTGGCGGGGCTGGCGGGCCGGAGCGCAGTCGAGATCAAGCAGACAGCCGAAGGATTAGCCATGCGGCACGGGCCGAACGCGTTGCCGGCGGATGAGCTTGATCGCGTGGGCGCGTGCGTCGTGCCATTTGGCGCGACGTGGCGCTCGCACGAAGAGGCGCGGCGCTGGGCGCTCGCCGCGCTCGCGGGGCGGGCGACGTGCGCGGCAGACGGCAGCCAGCTTTTACCGGGGCGCGAGATCAGTCTGCCGGTCGCGGCCGTGCAGGTCGCCGCGTTTGAGAATCCGCACACGGCGGACGGGCGCGGCTATCGCAAAGCGGCGCACTTCGAGTTGGTCACGCCGGACGAGTTGCTGGCCACGGACGGCGGGAAGATCACGGCCGCCGACATCGTGGGCTTGCGCCGCTTCGCGTTGGAGTTGCGCGTACTCGGCGAGTTCATGGAGCGCAGGCGCGGCTGGCAGGCGCGCGGCGAACGCGTGCCCGTCGCGCTGTTCGACGGTACGCTCCTTATCTCCGCCGCGCAGATTCGCACGGAGAGTAATTTTCCGCTCAAGTACATCGAAGCCATCGCCCGCGCCGTGCGGCTTTCGCGCGAGACGGAAGTGCCGCTTGTCGGCTTCGTGGATCAATCTTACGCGCGCGACCTCGTCAGCCTGCTTGACGTACTGGCGGGCGATGCGCGCCGCTCGTCGCTCGTCTACGACGCGCAGGTCTTGCGCGCCGCGAGTGGCGACGCAGACGACACGCCGCTTCTGGCCGCGTGGGGCGACCGCACCGTCTTCTGTTATTGTCAGCGCGAGGGGCTGACGGCCGAGTTCCACGACGAGCATGACAAACCGCTCGTCGGCTTTCTATACTTGCAGACCACAGGCGAAGGCACGCCCGCGCGGCTCGACGTGCCAACGTGGGTTTACGAAGCGGGGCTGCTCGCAGAGGTCGTTGACGCCGTGCGCGCCGAGTGTGTGGTCGGTAACGGCTACCCTTACGCGCTTGAGACGGCGGACGAGGCGGCTTACATTTCGGGGCGCGACCGCGCACAGTTTATGCGCGCCTTGCAGGAGTTCGCCGAACGCGAGCAGGTCGGCTTCCGCGTCGCACGCAAGGCCGTCAGCAAAGCGCACCGCCGCTAACGCGGAAACTTTTATGAGCAGCATGCACACAGCAGCGCCAACGCAAACGGCCGCCCCGCGTGTGCTGCCCGCTTGTCCCGCCTGTAGCGCGCGGGCGCGCCGGCCGGACGCGCATTTCTGCGCGACGTGCGGCCGGACGCTGCGCGAAGCCGATTACCTGCCGACGGACACGCTCCGCGCCTCTTATCATCAACAGTATTATCACCCGCCCATGATGCCCGGCCACGCGCCACATCCTTCGTGCGTGCTGCACCACGCGCCGCCCGCCCCGGCGCAGCCGCGCTGGCACATGCGCCACTGGCACATGCGGCGCGACGGGGCGACGCGGCTGGCGCTCGCCTTCGTCACCTACGCGCTAGTGCCCTATCTCGGCATCCTGTTCTGTCCGGGCGCAGTGCTGCTCGGCGGCCTCGGTCTGCTGCGCGCGGCGCGCACGCCCTGGCGTGCCGGCCGGCGCACGCCCGCGCGCTGCATCCTGCTCGGCCTCGTCATCTTCAGCGCGCAACTCTTTCTCTGGTGGGTGCTCCTGCAAATCCCTGCATGGGCGCGCAGATGAAACGGTAGTCGGTAGTCGGTAGAAAAAGCATACTGACTACTGGTTACTGGCAACTCGCTACTGGCTTATGAAAATTGCCAAGATCATCGGATCGAATTCGCACGTCGATTACGTCGGGCGCGTGATTGACGTGCTGGATGCGGACGAGCCGCCGGGGGCAGATGATTACGGGTTCGCGCAGTTCGTGTCGCTGCCGCTCGGCGCGGACGCGGACGTGGTCGGCGTCATCTTCGATACGCAGCTTGTTAATCCTGATTACGGGCAGTTGGGGCCGCGCCTGTCGCCGCCCGCAGAGTTGTCCGTATTGAGTCCCGACGTGTTGCACGAGCAGGGCGTGCTCGTCAGGCTCTTGTTGCTGGGCTGGCGGACGGGCGGGCGCGTCCAACATGGTGTGCCCCGGCGCGTGCTGCCGGTCGGGCAGGAGATTCATAGTCTGGGGGCGGAAGCGGTGCAGGCGTTTCACCGGGACGGGGTGGGGCGTGTGCAGTTGCACTATTACTCGCAGGTCGTGGCGCATGCCGGGGCGTTTGCCGTTGCGCTCGTCGAAGCGATCATCGCACAGCTTGAGGCGGGCTGCGCCGCAGAGGAGCGGCAGCGCCTGTGCGTGCTAAAGAAATCGCTGGTCTGGCAACGTACGCTCGGCGGTGTGCGTCTTTAACTGCACGGATCGGAAGTTTAAGAGGGGAGACCACCTAAAATGAAGGCATTAACTCGACTGCTCGCCGCAGCCGGCACGCTCGTCGTGCTCGTCGCGGCCGGCGGTAGCGACGTGCTGGCGCAACGCGCGCGCACCGTCAGCGACCCGCCGCAGGCCGCCAACGCCAAGCCGCAACCCACCACGCCCGCACCTGCGCCCGCGCCCGCCACCGTCAAAGCGAAATACGAGGGCGGCATCTTTGGTTACATGAAGAAACAGACGGGCACGCTCACCTTCGACGATCCGAACCGCCGGCTCGTTTTCCGCGACAAGCAGGGGAAAGAGTACATCTCGATCCCTTACGATTCCATCGCCGCCGTCTATGGCGACACGCGCTCGCGCCGGCCGACTTCGGCCACCATCATCGGCAGCGCCAGCATCTACACGCTGCCCGCGCTGCTCATCCGGTCGAAGTATCGTTACCTGACCTTGCAGTTCAACGACCCGGACACGCGCGTCTCCGGCGTGACCAGCTTCAAACTCGGCACGAAGGAACTGCTCGAATCAATGGTCGCCACCGTCGCGCAAAAAGCCGACATGGTGCAGCGCGGCGAAGCCTACGTGCGCAAGCCGAGGGATAAAGACACGAACATGACGCCCTGAAGCGCAAGCGAGAGCAGCACTGGCTAAACAAACGAAACGCCGCCGCCGATGAACAGTTGCTTGTTCATCGGCGGCGGCGTTTCTTTCGGCTCGCGCTGCCTTCTGTTGCTTGCGCTAACGGCCCGGCGCTTCTTTCTCTCTTACGCGCCCGACTTTGCAGACGCCTTCAAAGGTCGTCGCCAGCTTCTGCGGGTTGCGCTCCCACGCGCTCGTCTGCCAGTTGTCCACCGCCTCCTTCGCCTGAATCCACGGCGACAGCGGCATCGCTAAAAAGTCTGAGAGCGCCATCACGTAAGGCTCGTACATGCGGCGCAGTTCGGCGAGGCGCGCATCTGCATCTGCGCCGTCGCGCAGTGGCACGCGGTCGGCGGCGAGGCCCGCGCGCAAGCGGGCCATGTCTTCATCTTTGAGGCGTGCGGCATCATGCGTGCGCGGCGCTGCGCTGAAGATTTGCGAGATGTCTACGACGGCATGCCGGGCCAGGGCGAACGTGAGTTGCGCCTGCCAAGTGGGTGCGCCGTCAATGCCGACCATTACGAGCGCACAGGTATCGAGGATCGTCACGAGCGCGGCGAGCCATGATTGATTGTCGTGCTGCGAACGAAAGTAGCAGAGCACGGGGTACGACAGGTGGCTCTCCATCAACTCAGCGCCCCAACGCTCCCAATCTTTCAGTAGCTCGTTCAACTCGGTCATCGTGCCGTTGCGGCCATGGCGGCGCAACAGTTCAGCGGCCGTCGGCGGTGTGCCGGCGCGTGCGTCGAGCAGCGAGATGTTGACCTCGCGGGCCGAAAAACCCTGATAGATCACCGGCAGGTAGCCGATGATGAGCGCGAGGAAACCGAAGCCGACGCCCGCTTCCAAAACGGCGAGCATGCGCCCCAGATGCATGAGCGGGATCACGTCGCCAAAGCCGAGCGTGAAGAAGATGACACCGCTCATGTACAGATAAGTGCCGAAGCGGCCGGGCCCGTCCGTCAGGTTCAGACTTGTGCCGAGTGCCCAGTGGAGCAAGGCGAAGGCAAAGACGAGCGCCACCGCCCACAGACTCAACAGCGCCAGCATGGAGAGCGGCCCGAACACGCTCAACAGCGCCTCGCGCCGTTTGCGCGTTTTGATGCTCAGACACAACGTCCGCCATGGCCGCCAGATGATGCGGTAATACATTGAAGTCAGCCGCACCCGCCGCGTCACACGGCGCGGCAACACAATCGTCTCAAACGCGTCCCACAACACGGCCACGATGAGCGCGATACTTAAGATGACGATGACAACAGACATCAGAAAACTCCAAAAGCAATGCCGAGTGACAAGTGACGGGTGACAAGTTAAAGACCTGTCTCTAGCTCAACACTTGTCACTCGCCACTCGGCACTGCTTTTATCCTCCCGTTTGCAGGTGCGCTTCGACGTTCTGGCGGGCGAGGTCGTCGAAGCAGCGGGCGATGAGCGCCGTCCAGCCGGTCTGGTGCGACGCGCCGAGGCCGCGCCCGTTGTCGCCATGAAAGTATTCGTGGAAGAGGACAAGTTCGCGCCAGTGCGGGTCGGCGGCGAAGCGTTCGTCGCCGCCGTGCCAAGGCGCGTGCCCCTCTCCGTCGGGGATGAACAGCGCGGCGAGGCGGCGGTTCAACTCCTGCGCGACCTCTGCGAGCGTCAGCATTTGCCCTGAGCCGGTCGGGCATTCAACCTTGAAGTCGTCGCCGTAGAAGTGATGATAACGTTGCAGCGCCTCGATGAGCAGGTAGTTGACAGGAAACCAGACGGGGCCGCGCCAGTTCGAGTTGCCGCCAAACGCGGTCGTCGCGGAGTCGCCGGGGTCGTAGCGCACCTGATAGTCCGCGCCGTCCACGCTTAGCACGTAAGGGTGTTCGAGATGCACGCGCGAGAGCGAGCGCACACCGTAGGGCGATAAGAACTCGGCTTCGTCCAACAGGTAGCGCAGCACGCGCGTCAGGCGCTCGCGCGAAGGCATAGCGAGCAGGCGTTGGCGCGTCTGCTTGCCATCGTGGCACGCCTGCATGTAGGAGATGTGGCGCGCGAGGTCTTTGCGATTTTCGAGAAACCAGTTCATCCGTTTCGAGAAGCCGGGCAGGCGGTCGATCAGGTCGGCGTCTAAAATTTCGACGGCAAACAACGGGATGAGTCCGACCATCGAGCGTATGCGCAAGGGGATCTCGCGCCCCTCGATCTTGATCTCGTCGTAGTAGAAGCCATCAGTTTCGTCCCACAGCCCGTCCGAGCCTTCGCCGATGGCGTTCATCGCATCCACGATGGCGACGAAGTGCTCGAAGAACTTCGACGCGATGTCTTCGTACTCCGGTTCTTCGACCGCCAACTCCAACGCCATCGAGAGCATCGTGCCGCAATAGAAGGCCATCCAGGCCGTGCCGTCCGCCTGTTCGAGCGCGCCGCCGGTCGGGAGCGGTTTTGATCGATCAAACACGCCGATGTTATCGAGGCCGAGGAAGCCGCCGGAGAAAAGCTGTTTGCCCTGCACGTCCTTGCGGTTGACCCACCACGTAAAATTGACGAGCAGTTTATAAAAGACGCGCTCCAGAAAGAGCCGGTCGCGCGTGCCGTCGGTCGTCGCCATCTTGTAGATGCGCCAGCAGGCCCACGCATGCACGGGCGGGTTGGCATCCGAGAAGGCGAACTCGTAAGCGGGTATCTGCCCGTTCGGATGCATGTACCATTCGCGTAAGAGCAGCACGAGTTGCTCCTTGGCAAAATCGGGATCGATCATGGCGAAGACGAGCGTGTGAAACGCCAAGTCCCACGACGCATACCACGGATACTCCCACGTGTCGGGCATCGAGATCACATCGCGGTTGTAGAGCGTCAGCCACTCCGCGTTGCGGCCCTGCCGCCGCGCGGCCGGCGGCGCTGGGCACGCCGGGTCGCCTTCCAGCCAGTCGCGCACGATGTAGTGATAAAACTGCTTCGACCATAAGAGGCTGGCGAACGCCTGCCGCATCACGCGCGCGCCCGTCGCGCGCAGCCGCGCGACCGGGACGAGCGGCGCGTAAAACTCTTCCGCTTCACGGATGCGCGCGGCGAACGTGTCAGCAAAACTCTGGCCGAACAGTTCGGCCGGCGCTTCCGTCGTAGCGCACAGGCGCAGGTTGATGTGCATCTCGCCGCGTGCAGGGATGTCGAGTACGTAATAGGCGGCGGCCTTCGTGCCCTGCTGCGCTGGATTGACGGCGTCCGCGCGTTGGCCCACAACGTACTCGTGGAACGCATCCTTCACATAGGGCTGCGGGTTCTGCCCGCCGAACAGCCGCGCCACGTTCGTCTCGTTCTCGGTAAAGAGAAATTCCGGCTGAGCGCCATCCGTGCTCGCCTCGGCCGCGAGACAGAACGTGCCGAACGACGAAGCGTGCTCCGCGACGAGCAGACCCGTCTCGTTGTCGAGCCTGATGTCGGGGCGCGGCCAGTACCCTTCGCCCGTGCGGCCCCACGTCCACGTGTTGCGAAACCAGAGCGTCGGGAGCAGATGCAGGCGCGCGGCTTCAGGCGCGCGATTTGCGACCGTGATGCGGATCAGCAGATCGTTCGGCGCGCCCTTCGCATACTCGATGAACACGTCGAAATAGCGGTCGTCAGCAAAGACGCCCGTGTCCTGCAACTCGAACTCTGGCTCATCTTTGCCGCGCCGCCGGTTCTCTTCGATCAACTGCGAGTAAGGATACGCGCGCTGCGGATACTTGTAGAGCGCCTTCATGTAGGAGTGCGTCGGCGTCGAGTCGAGATAGAAGTAGCACTCCTTACAGTCCTCGCCGTGATTGCCCTCGCTGTTGGTCAGACCGAACAGGCGCTCCTTCAAGATCGGATCGCGCTCGTTCCACAGCGCGAGCGCAAAACAGAGTCGGCCCTCGCGGTCGCTGATGCCGAGCAGTCCATCCTCGCCCCAGCGATAGGCGCGACTGCGCGCATGGTCGTGCGGAAAATAGTCCCAGCACGAGCCGTACTCTGAATAGTCCTCGCGCACAGTGCCCCACTGGCGCTCGCTCAGATAAGGCCCCCAACGCTTCCAGTTGGCCACCCGCGTGGCATCTTCCACCAGCCGCCGCTGCTCCGCGCCGATCTCACACGTCTCTGTCATAAGTTTTTAGTTTGCGTCCCGGTTGTTTGCGCTGCCCTGACGTTAACCTTTGCGCTGCGCGCGGCCACACAAAGAACGCTTGCGCGGCCACGCTCAGCGCTGCTTGACGAAGGGGAGCTAAGCGAAAATTTTCGCCGCTCCCCTTGTTAGTCGTGTCCGAACTGTAAAACTTACGTCTGCTCGTCTTTGCACCGCGGCGCGGGCCATGCGCCCCGGCGCACGCGGTTTAGTGTTCGTGGTGTGCGTCGGCCGGGCGTGCGCCCTGATAAATCTCTGCGCCGCTTGCGACAAACTCCGCCGCTTTCTCCTGCATGCCGGCATGCAGCGCCGCCTGTTCGTCCAACGCTTTCTGCGCGGCGAAATCGCGTACCTCCTGCGTGATCTTCATGGAGCAGAAGTGCGGGCCGCACATGGAACAGAAGTGCGCGAGCTTTGCGCCCTCCTGCGGCAACGTCTCGTCGTGGTATTCGCGCGCCACCTCGGGGTCGAGCGCGAGGTTGAACTGATCCTCCCAGCGAAACTCGAAGCGCGCTTTCGAGAGCGCGTTGTCCCTGAGTTGCGCGCCGGGATGACCTTTGGCAAGGTCGGCGGCGTGCGCCGCCAGCTTGTAGGCGATGACGCCGTCTTTTACGTCCTGCTTGTCAGGCAGCCCCAGATGCTCCTTCGGCGTGACGTAGCAGAGCATGGCCGTGCCGTACCAACCGATCATGGCCGCGCCGATAGCGCTGGTGATGTGATCGTAGCCGGGCGCAATGTCGGTTACGAGCGGCCCCAAAGTGTAGAACGGCGCTTCCTGACAGATTTCGAGTTGCCTGTCCACGTTCTCCTTGATCAGGTGCATGGGGACGTGACCCGGCCCTTCGATCATCACTTGGCAATCGTACTCCCACGCGATGCGCGTCAGTTCGCCGAGCGTGTCGAGTTCGGCAAACTGGGCCTCGTCGTTTGCGTCGGCGATAGAGCCGGGGCGCAGCCCATCGCCAAGCGAGAAGGCGACATCATACGCCGCCATGATCTCGCAGATGTCGCGGAAATGCGTGTAGAGAAAACTCTCTTCATGGTGCGCGAGACACCACTTGGCCATGATCGAGCCGCCGCGCGAGACGATGCCGGTCGTGCGCCGTGCGGTCAAAGGAATATAAGGCAGGCGCACGCCCGCGTGGATCGTGAAATAGTCAACGCCTTGCTCGGCCTGCTCGATGAGCGTGTCGCGGTAAATCTCCCACGTCATCTCTTCGGCCCGGCCGCCGACCTTTTCGAGCGCCTGATAGATCGGCACAGTGCCGATGGGCACGGGCGAGTTGCGCAGAATCCATTCGCGCGTGGCGTGTATGTTCTTGCCCGTTGACAAGTCCATCACGGTGTCCGCGCCCCACTTCGTCGCCCAGCGCATCTTCTCGACCTCTTCTTCAATCGAAGAAGCGACGGCCGAGTTGCCGATGTTGGCGTTGATCTTGACGAGGAAGTTGCGCCCGATGATCATCGGCTCGCTTTCCGGATGATTGACGTTCGCCGGAATGATCGCGCGCCCGCGCGCCACTTCAGCCCGCACAAACTCCGGCGTGACGAATTCAGGTAGCTGCGCGCCAAAGCGTTCGCCGCGATGTTGATGATAGAGCGCGCTGCGATCATCGCGTTCGTGCTCGCGCATTGCGTGGAGCGCCAACTCGCGCCCCATGTTCTCGCGCAGCGCGACAAACTCCATCTCCGGCGTCACAATGCCGCGCCGCGCGTAGTGCATCTGCGTGACGCGCCGCCCGGCCTTTGCGCGCAACGGGGCGCGACGCAGACCGGGAAAGTATTCCAGTCGCCCCTTATGCTTCGTCTGAGCGTATTCGACCGCGCCGGCCGTCAGATAGCCGTCATCTTCGGGTTTGACCTCGCGCCCCGTGTACTCTTCCACGTCTGCGCGCCCGACGATCCATTCGCGCCTGAGCGGCATGAGGCCCGCGCGCTCGTCGCACTTGATGTCTGGGTCGCCCCAAGGCCCGCTCGCATCATAGACGCGCACGGGCGGGTTCTCTTCCAATGCGCCGTCGGTGCGGCGCGTCACGTTCAGCGTCACCTCGCGCACGGGCACGCGCACGCCCGGCGTCTGCCCCGCGACATAAATCTTTTGCGAACGGGGCCAGCGCACCTCGGCACTCTGCTGCTCGTTCGGCTCTTTCGTCTTACTCATAGCCTTCACCTTTCGGCCGCCACTTGCGGCCCGAAAAGAAAGACCGTTCCACCCACAGGCAGGACTGGAACGGTCTTTCGCTGCCTCCCTACGGCGGTACTAACCGCGTCAGGTTCAAAGGGTCTCACGTTAGTCGTGACTCTCAGCCGCGCACCGGCAGGCCGCGGCTCCCCTGAAAACTACCCGCTTGTCAAAAAGCTGATCGTCGTCGGCCGCGCCTTACGCGGCAAACAGATCATCCACCGGCATCGTCCAACCGGGCACGGCCGGCTCGGCTTCAGCCGTCGCACCGCGCCGGTAGATCGTCGGCTGCTCCGGCGCGGCGGCACGATAGACGCGCACCACGTCATCGCTCAACAGGTCAACGTCCCACACAACCTGCGTCCCGGCCGCGAAGTAGTCCGCCCGCTTCTTAGCCATCTCGCGCTCGGCCTGCGGCCCGTAATCTCCTTCGCTACGCACTTCGACGGCAAAGACGGGCGCGCGGTCGTAAAACTTCATGCCTGGATCGGGGCCGATGTAAAAGGCTGCGTCGGGGCTAAACGATTTACGGTTTGGCAAGGTGACGGTGAAGGCCGCGTTGTCGTTCACGGCCCGACCGGTCTTAAATTGTTTTGCGTAGGTGCGCAAGGCGATGAAGATTTCACTGGCCGCGCTGTTAGGCCACCCACCGGTTGGTGACATGTATACGATCTCCCCGTTGACGATCTCCGCCTTGCCTTTGACTTGGCAGAGGTCTTCGATGGTCGCCTCGGTCTTCGTGCTCATAACAGCGTCTCCGTGGGTCGCCTGCGCGCGTTTGTCAATTTCTAATCACTTCGGGCCGGCGCAGCGTGGGTGCTTCGCCGGGCGGGAAGGGCCGGCTGCGTTCGGGGCCGTCCACGATCTTGTAGCCCTGTGGGGCTTGGAAAAGTTCCGGCGACGGCTCGCCGCGCGTGATGTTGGTCAGTCGAAACTCGGTCACGCCGAAACGCGGATCGTTGTGCTTCATCAGCACGATCATCTGCAATTCGGGGGCGTACCATTCTTCGTGTGTGATAACGAGCGGCTGCTCGTTGTCGAACTCGCCGGCCGGGATGGTCAGCGTCGTGCGCGTGCCTTCGGCCGTGACGCCTTCGATCACTTGCGGCTCCAAACGCTCCTTCTGCGGCTTGGGCGGCTCAGGTGCGTTGTCGCCTTCGGCCATGCGGCGATGCGCGGTGCTCGTAGGGATCAGGACGCTGAATTTCGTCTCGCCGCCGAGCGCGCGCTGGCGCGCCTGCATCAGACCGGGCGGCAGCATCATTCTGCGCGCAACCCCCGTCTGCGTCTCGATCATGTAGTTGACTGCGCCGACCGGATCGTTGATGACGATGAGGCGCGGCGGTTCGCCGTCGGGCGCGAGCGTGCTGCTTGCGCCGCCGCGCGTCAGCAAGTGTTCGCGGCGTGTGCGCCCGGCGTCGTCGCGGAACAGGCGCGCGCTCGATTTGCGCACCATGCGATTGCCGTCGCCGAGCGTCTGCACATGCTCCGTCACAGATTCGGCCGAGAAAGGCGCGTGCTTGACGAGGTTGCGGTCAAAGCTCGTGTCGGGCGTGATGAAACTGAGCGTCTGTATCTGGCTGCCGCCGCCACCCATGAGTGGCACGGGCGTCTCCGCGACGGGCGTCGGCAGTTCGACGCTCATCGTGCTGGAATTTGAACGCGTGCCGCGCGGACGCGGCGGCGCAGGCGGCCCGCCCTGCGGTGGCGGTGGCAACGGCACTGTCTGAGCCGAGACGTTTGCGCTGGCAGTTAAGCCGAGCAGTAGTAGCAGCAGCGCACAGGTCGTTCGTGTGCTGCGCGCTGTGCGCGGGATACGTTTACTGTGCATCGAGGTAGTTCCTTTCAACCGCCGATAAAGCTCATGGTGCGCGCGGGCTGGCGGAAGCCCGGCTCGTTGATGTAATGGCGCGGCTCTTTCTTTAAGACGACGCCTGAGATGTAGTCAATAATTTCAGCGCGCCCGGCATTGCTGCGGAGCACGTCGCGCAACGAGTGTTCGACCGTCGAGAAGAGACAGGTTCTGATCTGCCCGTCGGCGGTGAGCCGGATGCGCGAACACGCGCCGCAGAAGGGTTCGGTGACGGGCGCGATGATGCCGATCTCGCCGGGCACGCCGTCGGCAAAGAGCCAGCGCGAAGAGGTCTCCGCGCCGCGCGCGACGGGTGCGGGCACAAGCGGAAAACGTCGTTCGATGCGCGCCAGAATCTCGCGGCCTGACACCACGTCCGCGCGCGCCCATTCGTGACCGGAATCGAGCGGCATAAACTCGATAAAGCGCATCGCCACCCCGTGCTCACGCGCGAAGGCGGCAAAGTCCGCCACCTCTTCGTCGTTGTGCCCGCGCACGATGACGGCGTTGACTTTGATGGGCGTCAGCCCCGCCGCTTGCGCCGCCGCGATGCCGCCGAGGACGCGTGCGAGCGCGTCTACGCCCGTGCTGCGCTGAAACTCTTCGCGCCGCAGACTGTCGAGGCTAATGGTGATGCGGTCAAGCCCCGCTCGCTTCAAGCCTTCGGCACGACCGGGCAGGAAGTAGCCGTTGGTGGTGAGCGCGAGGTCTTGCAAGCCGCTGGTTTTGAGCGCGGCCAGTTTAGCGATGAGCGTCTCGATGTCGCGGCGCAGCATCGGCTCGCCGCCGGTCAGCCTGATCTTCTCGATGCCGAGCGCGACGAAGATGTCGCACGCATATTCGATCTCTTCATACGTGAGCATCTGCTCTTTGGGTGCGGCGGGCGGCTCGCCGTGCGGCAGGCAGTAGAAGCAACGGAAGTTGCACCTGTCCGTCAGCGACACGCGCAGGTCGCGGATCACACGTCCGTATGAATCTTTGAGCAGAGTCGTCAAGGCTTTCACTTGCATGGTCATGCGCCGCCGGTTTGCCGCCGCGCAGGTTTGCTGCAAACGTAATGATACGCTGCCGGGAAGCGCGCTCCAAGTCGCCGTTCGCCTGCGCGGGCGGCGCGGTTATTTGATGTGATATTTGACCGTGTCTTTGCCGCCGAGAAAGCCTTTGTTGGTCGTTTTCGTCACCAGCCCGCCGTGTTCGAGTTCGTAGTAGGCGCGCTGAATCTCGCCTTTGTCCACGCCGAGTTGTTGGGCAAGCGCGGCGGGCGCGGGCAGAGGTGTGCCGGCGGCGAGTTGCTTGTCGCGTATCTGCGCTTCGATCTGCGTGCGCACTTGCAGGTAGATGGGGCCTTCGGAAAGAGGTTTTAACTGAATGTCCATCGTTCGCCTTAACCTTCGGTTCGCGCAAAGTCCGACAGCTTAGCTTATGTGCGGGCGCTCAGCGAAGCGCCTGCGCGAGTGTTGACTCGTCGTCGAGCAGCAGCCATTCGACGACCGAGAGCGGCAGGCTGCCGTTCTTCAACAGGTCGTCGTGGAACTGACCCAAGCGAAACTGTGCGCCCTGCCGGTCGCGGTACTTGCCGAGCAGCCGCATGATCTGCCACTTGCCGGTGATGTAGGTGATCTTCTGCGTCGGGCTGGACGCCGCGCCGGCCGCTTCGCCTTCCGCCGCCTCACGATCAAGCCCGCCCGCTTCCATGAAGTATTTGACGGCCTCTTCAAACGTCCAGCGCCCCGTGTGCAGGTTCACGTCCACGCCGATGCGCGCGGAGCGGTAACGCGAGAGCCTGAGTATCTGCGCCTGCGCGGCCGAGTTGGCGGGATAGAGGCCCGTGCGCATGAGCATCTCTTCGCCGTAGAGCGCCCAGCCTTCGATGAAGACGCCGTCGCCGTGTTGGCGGCGGATCTCGTTCTTGAGTTGGTTCGCAATCGAAATTTGCAGGAAGTGGCCCGGAATGCCTTCGTGGCCGAGGATGGGGCGCGGGTCTTCGATGGCGGCGCGAATGTAGAAGTTTTTGGACTGCGGGTTGTAGGTCGGGATGAAGTAGAAGCCGCTCGGATCGCGGTCGTAGAGGCCGGGCGGATTCATAAAGCCGCCGGGGCTGGTCGGCTTGAAGGCATCGGGGAGTTGGCGTATCTGGAACGGGCCGAGATAGGCGGGCAGCGTGACCAGTTTGTTCGTCTTGAGAAAGTCGATCATCTCCTGCTCGCGGCTCTCGTAAGCTTTGAGGAACGCGCCCTGATCTGCGGGGACATGGGCGGCGCGCGCCGGATTCGGATCGGCGAGCGACGGATCAGGCAGGAGCGATTCGAGCGCACGATAGCGCGCGAGTTCCGCTTGTCCAAGCATCTCGACCTGTTCCGCGTTGAGCGGCAGCAGATAGAGGTGCTTGAGCATGTAGTTGTAGTTGGCCGTGCCCATCGGCGCAAACGCGACCATCGTGGGCAAGCCGCGTTCAAGGTGATCCGCATAAGCATGAATGCTCGCCAGCGCGGCATCGCGCGCTTTGACCAAGTCGGCGCGCTCCGCTGCCGAGAGGTCGCGCGCCAGCGTCATCAAGCTATCGGTGAAGAGACTGTCAATCGAGCGCGCGGCGTCAATCGCAAGCTGCGCGTAGAGTTTGACGGGGCGCGCCAGATTGCGCTCGCCCTGCGTCATCAGGGCGGGCATCTGTTTGAGGCGCGCGGTGGCGGCGAGCGCGCGTCTGCGCGGCGCGTCGTAGTCCTTCTTCAAGAGCGAGAAGATGGCGTTGCCGCATTCGTTCACGTAGGTCTGCGGGTTGGTCTCCTCGAAGCGGAGCACGCGGTCGCCAAACTCTGCGCCTTCGAGTTGCGCGCGAAAGAGCAGCCAGTCAATGCGGTCGTCTTTCGCCCATTTGTCAGTCCGCATGGCGCGCACTTCCGCGACCAGTTGGGCGACGTGCCGGCGGCGCGCGGCGATGGCTGTGGCAGAGTAGTCCGTCAGCCGGTCGTCCCACTTGTGCAGGCCCTGATCGCTGCTGCTGACGGGATACTGCTCGTCGCGCCAGTGGTAATAATCATCGGCCATGCGCCTGAGCGCGGCGGGCGACGACGCTTTACCGGACGGCGTGCGCTGCTGCGCGTGGCTGGTCACGGTGGCACAGAGCAGCAACAGGCTGGCGAGCAGCGACCGGCTAAATAGTGTCATCTTCCGTTTCCTCTTTCGGCGTATGTTCGAGGAGCGTGCGGGCGTTGCGTTGCAGCCCCGCGAGCTTGGCGCGTTTGATGGCGCTGCGGCGGAAGCGCGCGGCGTAGGTGTCGGGCGTGAGCGCGAGTATGTCTGCGAGTTCAGGCGCGACGCTGTCGGGGCGCGGCTCGAAGCGTCGCTCGTCCGTCGGCTGTTGGAAGCGATTCCAGGGGCACACGTCCTGACAGATGTCGCAGCCGTAGAGCCAGCCGTCGAGCTTCGGTGCAACCTCGCGGGGCAGTTCGTCGGCGCGCAGTTCGATGGTCGCGTACGAGATGCAGCGCGTCGAATCTAAGACGTAAGGCTCGGTGAGCGCCTGTGTCGGACAGGCTTCGAGGCAGAGCGTACACGAGCCGCAGTGGTCTGCGACCGGCTCCGTGTCGTAAGCGAGTTCGAGATTTAATAACAACTCGCCGATGAAGACCCACGAGCCGTACTCCTGCGTGATCAGGTTGGTGTGCTTGCCGAGCCAGCCAAGCCCGGCGCGGGCCGCCCAAGCCTTGTCGAGCATCGGCTGAATGTCCACGCACGCCTTGCCTTCCGCCCCCGGCCATTGCTCTTTGATCCACGCGAGCAGACTTTTCAACTTGCCGCCGACCACGTCATGATAATCGTCGCCCCATGCGTAGCGCGAGATCTTGCCGGTCGCGGCTTGCGCGCCGTGCTCGTGCGGCGTGTAGTAGTTGAGCGCGACGACCAGCACGGAGCGCGCCGCCGGCATGACGAGGCGCGGGTCTGTGCGCTCAGCCGGGTCGCGCGCAAGCCAACCCATCGCGCCGTGATAACCGCGCCTGAGCCATTCTTCGAGCCGCGTGCGCTCCGTCGTCAACGCTTCGGCCGGCACGATGCCGACCTTGTGGAAGCCTTCGGCGCGGGCGCGCTCCTTAATCCGCGCGGACATAGCGGCGCGCTGCTCGGTCGCTTGTAATTCTTCGTGGACGATCATCGTAAGTTGCAGCTTCAGAGTATAACCGCTTGCTACGGCGCGCGCCGAACGCTTAAGCTGTGCAGCAGAAACGATGCGCGACGTAACAAGCGAATCAGACACGGACGCCCTGCGCCAAAAGGCCGGCCGCCTGCTCTTTATCGGGCTGCCCGGCACGCGGCTCGACAAGCGTTTGCGCGAACTGCTGCGCGAGGTGCGACCGGGCGGCGTCATCCTGTTTGGGCGCAACATCGAGACGGCCGAACAGGTCGCACTGTTGACGGCGCAAATCCGCGACGCGCTCGATCACCGCGTCCTCATCGGCGTGGATCAGGAGGGCGGCTTAGTTGATCGCTTCCGCGACATCTGCGAGCCGATGCCCGCCGCCCGCCACGTGCGCGACGCGGCACGCAGCGAACTAGCACGCCAGTTCGGCGCAGTCTCGGCGCGCGTCTTGCGCCTGCTCGGCTTCAACATCAACTTTGCGCCCGTGCTCGACCTCGGCGGCGAGAACGAAGGCAACGGGCTGCGTGCGCGCACCTTCGGCCGGCAACCGGCGGAAGTCTCGCGGCTCGCGGGCGCGTATCTCGACGGGTTGCAGGCGGGCAAGATCATCGCTTGCGGCAAACATTTTCCCGGTCTCGGCGGCTCGCAAGTGGACTCGCACCGGCGCTTGCCCGTCGTGACGCACACGTGGGAAGAGATTTTCGAGCGCGACCTCGTGCCCTTCATGGACTTGATGTTTCACCGGCCGGGCGAGCGCCTGCATAGCGTGATGGTCAGTCACGCCGCGTTCCCCGAAGTGTCCGAATTTTTGCAGGCGTGGTTTCGCCGCACGGCCGAACTGCCTGCGCTCGACGCGCTCCATCAACTGCCCGCCACCATCAGCGGCAACGTCGTCATGCGGCTGCTGCGGCTCGTCCTGAAGTTCGATGGCCTCGTCATCACCGACGACATGGAGATGGGCGCGGTCGTGCAGACGCTCTCGGTCGCGGAAGCTTCCCTGCGCGCCGTCGAGGCCGGCTCGGACATGGTCTTGATCTGCGAGCAGGAGGCCAACTTCGTCGCCGCGCGCGATCAGATCGTCGCAGGCGTGCGTGAAGGCCGCGTCGCCATGCAACTGCTCGATAGTGCGAGCGCCCGCATCGAACGCATACTTAAACTTGCGGGCGACGCCGAAGGCTTCGACGCGGACGATTTCGCTGCCGCTTCGCACGCCATCGTCACGCTCAAAGCCGCCCTCGAAGCCGCCGACACCACCGGCGAATACGCCCCGCCCTACGGGACGGCCGGCGGCGGCGAACGCCACTCGTCCAATTTTTAAGAGCAGTGCCGAGTGCCAGGTGACGACTGACGGGTAAGAACCCGTCTCTTGCTCGGCACTCATCACTTGGCACTCGGCACTGCTTTTCTCCCTTGACTCGCCGCGCGTTTTGGCATAGAAACGCGGCGCTCTGCCAGACCCCTGAAGGAGTTCGCTTATGAAACGACTCGTCGCGCTCGCGGCGCTGCTCTTGCCCCTCTGGGGTTGCGCGCAGCCGGCCGAAGCGCCCGCCAACGCCCCAGCCAACACTACCGTCAACGCGAACGCTTCAACGGCGACGACGCCCACGACGCCCGCCGCCTCTGCCAACGCCAACGAAACGGCGATCATAGATCACGAGAAACAGATCTGGGATGCCATCAAGAACAAGGACTACGACGCCTTTGGCAATCTGCTGGCCGAAGACTTCGTCTTTGTTGACAGTCATGGCACAGACAACCGGGCGGGCACGCTCAAGGGGGTCAAAGATTTCAACCCGACCGACGTGACGCTCTCGGACTGGAAGGTCGTGCCGATTGACGACGACGCGGCTGTTGTGACCTACACCTTGCGGGCCAGGGGTACGAGCATGGGGCAGCCTATTCCCGACACGCCCGTGCGCGGCAGTTCCGTCTGGGTCAAACGCGGCGGCAAGTGGCTCGGCATCTTCCATCAGGACACGGACGTTGACGAAAGCCCCGCGCCGCCGCCAGCTACGGCCAGCGCAGCCGGGCAACCGGCGAACGCTAACGCCAACACCAACACCAACTCGACGGAGCCGGGCGGCGGCAATCTCGCGCAGGAAGCGGCCGAGCCGATTGCCAAAGAGAAACAGATTTGGGAGGAGTTGAAGCATAAGAACTGGGACGCCTTCGCCAGCGATCTGGCGGCGAACGCCATCGAGGTCGAACCGGAAAAAGTCTATGACAAGGCCGGCTCGGTCGAGAGCGCCAAAGCGTTCGACTTCAGCGGCACTACGCTCAGCGACTTCAAGCAGGTGAAGATTGACGACGACGCCACGCTCGTCACCTACGTCTCGAAGAATCCGCGCCGCAAGGAGACGTGGCATCACAGCACCGTCTGGACGAAGAAGGGCGACAAGTGGCTCGCCGTCTTCCATCAAGGCTCGCCCACCAAACCGGCGACCGCCGCGCAGCCGCAGACCAAGCCAAGCGCCGCGCCCCGCTAACTCTGATCTGAACGAAGACTTAAGGGGCCCGCGCCCGCTGTGGCGGAAAAACGTCACAGCGGGCGCGGGCCCTTCTGTTTACCGGCCCGGCGTGCGAGAACATAACGGCATTGCAACCGCGTTGCAATAATCGGCGCAGGGCGTACACTCTATGATGACGCTCGCCAGACGCGCCGGGTCGCCGCCCCGCGGCGCGTGCTCCTCACTCACCTAAGTCTTGCCAGCGCAATTTTGTTGACCGCGCGCCCGGAAGCGTCAGTGTGCCCGCGTCGCGGTGTTTGCTTGAACCATACCGCCCGCAAAATCGCGGGCCGTTGTAAGCCCGACAACCGAGAGGAGCTTTTCGTATGTTCAGAACAAATCGCAATAATAAACCCGAACCCGCTGCTGGCGAGCAGGCCGCGCCGCCGACCCCTGCGCCCGTCGCACCCACGCCGCCGCCAACACCAGCCGCCACGAGCGTCGCTACGGCAAACACGCCGCCGAGCGCGCCCGCTCAAGCCGCGCCGCCGCGCGCACCGCAGACGCCGGTCAGCCCCGCGCTCGCCACACCCACGCAGCCGCGCGCCGTCACCGAAACGGACGCACTGGCGCGCGATCTCAAGGACGGTCTGGTTGGCGGCTTCGTCGGCGTACACAGCGCCGTCTCGGGCGAGGCGAATTTCAAAGGCATGCTGCGCGTGGACGGGCGCGTCTCAGGGCGCATCAACTCGCAGGACGGCACGCTCATCGTCAGCGCGGGCGGACAGGTGGATGCGGACATTGAAGTGGCTGTCGCCAAGATCAACGGCACGGTCAAAGGCGACATCAGGGCGCACGGGCGGATCGAGTTCGGCCGCACCGCTCGCGTCAACGGCAACATACACACGCCCGCGCTCATCATCGAACAGGGCGCGATCTTCGAGGGCAACTGCCGCATGACCGAGCAGCCCGCGCAGGCGGACAGACCACGCGCCCAAGCGCCCACCCGCACCGCCGCCACGCAGCAGACAGCAGCGTCCGGCAAAGAGCACAAGCCTGTGCCGGCCGTGCCCACCACCGCCGCGCCCGCCCGCCCCGCGCCAACCACGACACGCGAAGGCGCAACGGTCTAAAGGCAAACCGGCAAAGTTAAGATCAAAAGCTTCGGCGCGACTGTTGCTGCTAGTCAGCAGTCGCGCCGAAGCTTCTCTTGTTTACATTTCAGCGCGCCCGAGCGCACTTCGTCTCAAGCCCACACGCCCGGGATCACGGTCGCGCACTTCGGGCACTGACCGGCAGGCGTGACGCGCGCCTGCCGAATGATG
>DASVQA010000108.1:0-13058 GCA_036389375.1 Pyrinomonadaceae bacterium
TGTTTACGTCTTGCGAGAGGGTGTGCGATGAGCGTCAACATCGAGATTAGGCCGGAAGGTCGGCAGGGCATCGTGGCGGAAGGGACGTACCTGTGGGACGCGATGAAGCGGCTCGGCGTGCGTCTGCCGGCGGAGTGTGAAGGGCGCGGCGAGTGCGACACGTGCGCCGTCATCGTCCGCGAAGGCGCAACGCTACTGTCCGAGTTGACGGATGCCGAGCGCACGCGGCTCAGCCCTGAGCGGCTGGCAGCCGGCGAACGGCTTGCGTGTCAGACCAGAATTGAGCGCGACGGCACGCTGGTCATCGAAGCCGTGCCCGTGACGGAGCGGGCCGAGACGACGGAAGAGGTGAAGCGGAATTTCAGCACGGAGTTCCGCGAGTTGCCGCTTCAGGCGAAGCTCGCCACGCTGGTCGAACTGGAAGCCATCGCCGCCGCGCAGACCTTCAAAGCCGTGGCCGATCTGCCCGGCTCGCTGTTCCAGAAAGGGCTGGACGTGATGGCCAGTTTCGGGCGCGCCCGCGAGCAGCGCCAACGCGCCGCGCATCGTCCGGCCGAACACGTCGCGGAGAAAAGGGATGCGGGCTGAAGGGCTGAAAGAATGATCATTCAGGTCGGATGGATTTTTCTTCGTCTCGCAGCCCGCAAGCCGTATCCCTCAGCCCTTATATGACACGACTCAACGAAACATCTGCCCGCCCGAGTGGGCCGCAGGCGCACACGTCGCTCGCGTTGCTGCTCCTGTTGCCGCTCACGTTCATCGCCTGTCCCGGCAGTTCGACGCCGGACGCGAACGTGCAGCAGGCGAGCGCGCCGGTCGCCGCCGCACCGGCCGCGCCCGCGTCGCCTGCGTCGTCTGCTTCGCCCGTCACCGCCCGGCCCGCCTTTGATGGCGAGCGCGCTTTCGCGCACGTCAGCAAAATGGTTGCGCTGGGGCCGCGACCCGCAGGCTCGGCCGAGTTGGCCCGCACGCGGCAGTACATCATCGGCGAGCTGCAAGCGTATGGCTTGAAGGTGACGACCGACGAGTTCACGGCCAAGACGCCGCAGGGCGACAAGAAGATGGTGAACGTAACGGCCGAGTTGCCGGGCCAATCGCCCGACGCGATCATCATCGGCAGCCACTACGACACGAAACCTTACAAAACGTTTCGCTTCGTCGGCGCAAACGATGCCGGTTCGTCTACGGGCGCGCTGCTCGAACTCGCCCGCGCGCTCAAAGGCGAGAAGCCGCGCCTCACCTACTGGTTCGTCTTCTTCGATGGCGAAGAGGCTTTCTGCCCCGGCTGGGACGATTGCAGCAAACCCGATGCGCCCGACAACACCTATGGCAGTCGGCGCTACGTCGCACATCTGAAGGAGCAGAATCAACTCGCGCGCGTACGCGCCATGATCCTGCTCGACATGATGGGCTACAAAAATCTGCAGCTGCAGCGCGACGACATGGGCACGCGCTGGATCGAAGACGTGATCTGGGGCGCGGCGCGCGACATCGGCCACGGCGACGTGTTCGTGGAGGGCGCGGAGGGCGTCGGCGGCGACGACCACGAGCCTTTTCTCAAAGCCGGCATAGAGGCGGTGGACATCATTCAGCTGAACGGTTATCCCTACTGGCATACGGCCGAGGACACGCTCGACAAAATCTCGCCCCGCAGTTTGCAAGTCGTCGGCGAGACACTGGTCGCCAGCCTGCCGCGCCTCGAACAACGTCTACAGAAATAATTGATGCAGGTGAGTTGATGACCGAGCGAGCGAAACGGATCGCGGTCGTGCCCGGCGACGGCATCGGGCCGGAAGTGACGCGGGCCGCCGTCGGCGTGCTTGAGTCTGTGCGCGCTACGCACGGCGTCGAGTTGGAGTTACAGCATTTCGATTGGAGCGCGGACAAATACTTGCGCGAAGGCGTGACGCTGCCCGACGGCGCGCTCGATCTGTTGCGCCGCGAGTTCGACGCGATCTTCGCGGGCGCGTTCGGCGACCCGCGCGTGGCGTCGAACAAACACGCCGAAGACATCCTGCTCGGCATGCGGCGCGGGCTTGACCTCTACATCAACCTGCGCCCCATCCGGCTCTTGGCCGCGCATCTGACGCCCTTGCGCGCGCGCCAGATCGAGGACGTTGATTTCGTCGTCTTCCGCGAGAATACGGAGGGCGCTTACTGCGGCGCGGGCGGCTTTTTGAAGCGCGGGACGCCCGACGAGATCGCCACGCAGGAGGAATTGAACACGCGGCAGGGCGTGGAACGGATTATCGTCGCCGCGTTTGAGTATGCGCGCGCGCACGGGCGGCGGAAAGTGACGATGGCCGACAAGTCGAACGTGCAGCGTTTCGGCGGCGACCTGTGGCAGCGCGTCTTCCGCGAGGTCGCAGCCGGTTACGCCGACATCGAAGCGAACCATCAATACGTGGACGCCATGGCCATGTTCATGGTGCTCGACCCGGCGCAGTACGACGTGATCGTGACGAACAACCTGTTCGGCGACATCCTGACCGATCTGGGCGCGGCCCTACAGGGCGGCCTGGGCCTTGCCGCTTCGGGCAACATCCATCCCGGTCGCGTCTCGCTCTTTGAGCCGGTGCACGGCAGCGCGCCGCCGCTCGCGGGCAAGGCGGTCGCCAATCCGGTTGGTGCTATTCTGACTGCGGCGATGATGTTAGAATATCTGGGACACGAAGCAGCGAGCCGTGCGGTCGAACAGGCTGTCAGCGCCAGCATCGCAGCGGGCGAGACGACGCGCGATCTCGGCGGGCAACTATCCACCGACGCGGCCGCCGCGGCCATTGTGCGGCGCATCGAAACGCAGGCGTGAGAGCTGGGCCTCGGACAAACTTGAATTTTTCGTGGCCGCTCTTTGAAACCACGAAAGCACACGGACGACACGAAGCAGAGCAAGCAGAATTTTATTTCGCTTCGTGTGGTTTGCTGTGATTTCGTGGTTTAATCTTTTGCGGACTGACGGGGCAGACAAGGTTTATGAGCAGTAAGGGCAAAGATACGGGCCACAAGGCGCTGGCCATTATGGTCATACTGGCGCTCTTGGCCCTGATGGGCATGCCGCCGATGGTCATCTTCTTCTTCGCCGTCGTCGTCTATTTCATCTGGCGCGCGGTTGACCGCTCCGAACAGCACGAGACGCGCCGCATCTTCGACTTCTACCTCAACGCCAACGAAATTCTGCGCGAAGACGAGCGCCGCTGGTTCGGCTTCGAGATCCGCGAAGTCATCGAGCAGGGCGAGACCGTGCTGCACACGATGAAGGACGCGCCGCCGCTCGTCCATTTCGCGCTCGCCGCGCTTTATCATCACATCGAAGCGCACGCCGAAGCGGCCGAACATCTCGCCTACGTCGTCGAGCATGAAGAGACCGACGAGCGGCATCTGATTGCGCCCTCGCCCGAACTGCGCCGCTACGTCAACGTCCTGCGCCGCCTCGAACACGAACCGGCCGACGGCCCGCAGACGCTCACGGCCATTCGCAGCCTCGAACGCGCGCGCCGCACGCGCGCCGCCGCGCTGCTCGCAGAAGTTCGCGCCCAACTCGGCCAGACGCACGCGCTGCCACATGCCGAGTCGCCCGCGAAGCCGCGTCAGGACGCGACGGTGCGGCTGCCGTTCGGCGCGTCGCCTGCGCCGGCCACCTCCACGCCGCCGTCCATGCCTCCGCCCATCACCGAAGTCCTGCGCGACGTTTACGAAGAGAAGAAGACGGCGTGAAGCAATCGGCCATCAAAGCAGGCAATAGAGCTTGGGCTGCTACGAGCGCAGCATCTCTAACATGAAACGTGCGCGGGCGGTTTGGTGACCTGCCGCACCGGGACTTACTATTAACTGCTTTCTGCCTTGCGGCCCTACCGCCTGCTGCCTGCTGCTCTTATGTCCGAGACCATCATCGGTAGTTACAGCATCGCGGAGCGCATCGGGCGCGGCGGGATGGGTGTGGTCTATCGCGGGCGGCATACGAAGCTGCCGCGCGAGGTGGCGATTAAATCGATCAACCCGCGCACGGAGGAACACGACCTGCGCCGGCTGCGCCATCGCTTCGAGCGCGAGGCGTTTATCCAGTCGCAGCTAGACCATCCAGGCATCGTCAAAATCTACGACTACGTCGTCGCCGAGCAGACCTACTACATCGTGATGGAGTACGTCGAGGGGCGCTCGCTCGCGCAACTGCTCGCGCAGGAGCCGCGCCCGCTCCCTGTCGAGCGCGCGCTCCATCTCTTTGGCCAAATTCTCGCCGCCATCTCTTACGCGCACACCTTCACTTATCGTGACGTGGACGGCGCGGAGCGGCGCGGCATCGTCCACCGCGACCTCAAGCCGCCCAACATACTTGTCACGCCGCAGGATCAGATCAAGATCACGGACTTCGGCATCGTCAAACTCGTCGGCTCGGAGTACACGGACACTTCGGGCGCGGACTACGGCACGCCGCAGTACGCTTCGCCCGAACAGGCCGAGGGCTTGCCCGTTGACCAACGCGCCGACCTCTACTCGCTCGGCATCATCCTCTACGAGATGCTAACGGGTCGCCCGCCCTTCGGCTGCGTCGAAGAACCGCTCCATCGCACCGAAATCCTGCGCGCGCACATCGAACGCGCGCCCCGCCCGCCGACCGAGCTAAACCCGCAAGTGCCGCCGGAGATTGCCGCCATCGTACTGCGCGCGCTGGAAAAAGACCCGGCGGCCCGTTTTCAAACGGCGGCCGATTTCCTGCGCGCCCTGCGCCGCACACGCCACACGGAATCGGGCGAGCACCTGTTGCGCGACGAACCGAGTTACGGTTCTTATCATTACGTCGGCACGCACGAACTAACCGAGCAGCAGGCGACCGACACCGCGCGGCAGAGCTACGTCACGCAATCCATCAGGCACGCGACCTGCGCGGCGTGCGGCGCTGAAGCGCCCGAGGGCGCGCAGCAGTGTCGCGCGTGCGGCGCGGAACTCCCACGCACCTCGTCCGCGACCACGCGCATCGTGCGGCATGAGGCGGCGACCGAGCGCGGCTGGTTGTTCGTCGTCGCGGGCTTCATCGCGCTGACGCTCATCGGGCTGGCCTTCGGCACTTGGCGCGCACGTCAGGCGCGCCGGGCGCAGGTCGAAAATACACAGGCGCAGTCGCCCACGCCGGGCAACATCGCCCCGACTAGCACGCCGTTGCCCGCGAACGTGCTTGAGATTAAGCCGGCGCGCGTCAGTGTCGATTCGAGCTACGATGGTTACAGCACGAAGCCTTTGACCGACGGCATCGAAGACGTGCGCCGCATCGCTGCGTTGCGCTACAACGCGGGCAACTGGGCTTCGGCCGAGACGCCCGCGCCGCACTGGATCGAACTCACACTGGCGCACCCCGCCCGCCTCACGGCCGTCTACGTCTACTGGGGCTTCGACCGCGATCATTTCATGCCCGCGCGCAACATCGAGTTGCAAGCGCCGGACGAGCATGACAACTGGCAAACGATTGCGACGCTCACGCCGGGCGATAATTACGACCGCACGGCCTTCGAGTTTGCGCCGCGCCGCCTCGCGCGCCTGCGCCTACTGCAACCCGCGCAGCAGGGGCCGCCCGGTCGCCCCTTCGTCATGTGGGTGCGCGAGGTTAAACTGTTCGGCACTAACGAAGACCGTTGAGCTTAGGACACGAGAGAAGATGCTCACAGCAGAGATCGTCGCCATCGGGTCGGAATTGTTGACGCCCGCGCACACGGACACAAACAGCCTGTGGTTGACCGAGAAGCTGAACGGCATCGGCATCGAGGTCAAACAAAAGACCATCGTTGGCGACGATGACGCGCGGCTTGAAGAGACGCTGCGCGATGCTTTGCGCCGCTCGCGTGTCATCGTCACGACCGGCGGGCTGGGCCCCACCGAAGACGACATCACACGCAAGATCGCCGCCCGCGCGCTCGGTCGCCGCCTGCTGCTTGACGAGCGCGTGCTCGAAGAGATTCGCGCGCGCTTCATGCGTTGGGGGCGCAAGATGCCGGAGATCAACACGCGCCAGGCCATGATCATCGAAGGCGCGGAGGTGCTTGACAATCCGCACGGTTCAGCGCCCGGCATGTATCTCGAACACGAAGGGCGCTCGATTGTGTTGCTGCCGGGCCCGCCGCGCGAGATGCGCCCGATGTACGACACTCACGTCGGCCCGAAACTCACGGCGAAGGCCGGCGATGTGCGCGTCGTGCGCCGCCTGCTGCGCGTCTCTGGTCTCGGCGAATCGGCGGTGGACGAGCGCATCGCACCCGTCTATACGCAGTACAAAAACCCGCAGACGACCATTCTCTTCAACCGCTCCGAGATCGAGATACACCTGACCGCGCAAGGCAAGACCGAACAGGAGGCGGAACTGTTGCTCGACGGTCTCGCCGGCCAAATTGAAGAACGACTCGGCGACGCGGTCTTCGCTTTTCGCGGTGAACAGATGGAAGAGATCGTCGGGCTGCGGCTGGCCGTCAACGGTTTCACGCTCGCCGTCGCCGAAAGTTGTACGGGCGGTTTAATCGCTCAACGCCTGACCGAAGTGCCCGGCTCGTCCAGCTACTTCAGAGAGGGCGTCGTCACTTATTCAAACGATGCGAAGGTGCGGCTGCTCGGCGTCCCGGCCGACCTGATTGGCGAGTACGGCGCGGTCAGCGCGCCCGTCGCCGAAGCGATGGCGGAAGGTGTGCGCGAGCGGGCCGAGACGGATTTCGGGCTGGCCGTCACCGGCATCGCCGGCCCTTCCGGCGGCTCGGAAGATAAGCCCGTCGGGCTTGTCTACATCGCTCTCGCCGACGACGCGCACACGGAGCATCGCAAGCTGCTCCTGCCCGGCGACCGCCAACTCATCCGTTGGCGCGCATCGCAAGCCGCGCTCGATCTGTTGCGCCGCCGCTTGATCTGACACGATTAGCATGTCGCCTGCGCTCGTCATCTTCCTCGCCTACCTGTTAGGCTCAATCCCGTTTGGTTATCTACTCGTGCGTTTGGTGGGCGGCGGCGACGTGCGCGCGAGCGGCTCAGGCGGGACGGGCGCAACCAACGTGACGCGCCGCGCGGGCAAGGGCGCAGGAGTTTTGACGCTTGTGCTGGACGCGCTCAAGGGTGCGCTCGCGGTCGTCGGGGCGCGCTGGTTGTTGACGACGTTGCCGCCGACTTGGGGCAGCAACTGGTGGGTCGTCAGCGCCGCCTTCGCCGCCATCGTCGGGCACTGTTTTCCGGTCTGGCTCAGGTTTCGCGGCGGCAAGGGCGTGGCGACTGGGCTGGGTGTCTTCCTCGCGCTCGTGCCGTTGGCGGTGGCCATCGTCGGCGTCGTCTTTCTGCTCGTCGTCTGGCGCACGCGTTATGTCTCGCTCGGCTCGATCACGGCTGCGGCGCTGATGCCGCTGTGCGTCTGGCTGCTCGCGCGCATCGGAGTGCCGACCACGCAGAGCGCACCGCTCGTCGCGGTCGCGCTCGCCGGTGGCGCATTGATCATCTTCATGCACCGCGCCAATATCAGCCGTCTACTAAACGGCACGGAGAACAGGTTGAACTGATGAAGGCGGGCCCCGGTGAAGGGCGGCTCGGTCGGCGTGTCTGCTGCATTCGGCGCGCTCGCGCTCATCATTCATCGTTTAGATCATGCGTCGGATCGCAATCATGGGCGCAGGCGGTTGGGGCACGGCGCTGGGCTTAGTGGCCGGGCGGGCGGGGCATGCGGTGCGCCTGTGGTCGCGCAACGGCGCAGTCGTCGAGGCGATCAATCGTGAGCGCGTCAACAGCACGTATCTCGCGGGGCATTGTCTGACCGGCGACGTGGGTGCGACGACCGACACGGGCGCGGCGCTCGCAGGCGCGGAGTTGGTCATACTGGCTGCGCCTTCGCATGCGACGCGCGCTCTGCTCATGCAGATGGCGGCGGACGTGCGACCGGAGATGATCATCGTCAGCGCGACGAAGGGGATTGAGATCGAGACGGGGCGGCGCATCTCGGAAGTGTCCGCAGAAGTGCTCGGCGCTCGTTACGCGGCGCGCTTCGTCTGCCTGTCGGGCCCTTCGTTCGCGCAGGAAGTGGCCGCCGGTCAGCCGACGGCAGTGGTCGCGGCGAGCGCCGACGCCGCATTGAGCCTCGCCGTGCAAGCCGCGCTCAGTCATGGCAACCTGCGCGTCTATACGAACAATGATGTGGCGGGCACGGAGTTGGGCGGCGCGGTCAAGAACGTGATCGCGGTGGCGGCAGGCATGGTGGCCGGGTTAGGATTAGGCGCAAACAGCATCGCCGCCTTGATCACGCGGGGTTTGGCCGAATTAGTCCGGCTGGCGCAAACGCAGGGCGCGCGCGTCGAGACGCTGATGGGGCTGGCGGGCCTGGGCGATCTGGTGCTGACCTGCACGGGCGGTCTTTCGCGCAACCGCTACGTCGGGCAGGAACTGGGGCGCGGGCGGGCGCTGGCTGACATTCTCGCTGGCATGCAAGAGGTCGCCGAGGGCGTGCGGACGGCCCGCGCCGTCAGGTTGTTGGCCGCACGGGCGGGTGTCAAGATGCCGATCACGGAGCAGGTTCACGCCGTCTTGTACGAAGGGCGCGGCGTGGGCGCGGCCGTCGAACAGTTGATGGCCAGACCGCTCAAGGGCGAGTTTGAAGGGGCGGGGAATTGAGTTGTCGAGTCAACGGTTCGTCGCTTCGATGTCGCAAAACAAGTAGGCGCAATCAATGACGCAAGCTGCTGAAGAGAAGGCGCTGCTGACCAATCGCGCAGCCTTTCACGAGTATCACATCGAGGATAAGTATGAGGCGGGCGTGGCGCTGACCGGCACGGAGGTTAAGAGCGTGCGCGCCGGGCACGTGCAGTTGAAGGAGTCTTACGTGGCGGTGCGGGGCGGCGAGGCGTGGTTGTTCAACGCGCACATTTCGCCGTATGCTTACGGCAACCGCGAGAACCATGACCCCACGCGCACACGCAAGCTGTTGCTGCACCGGCGCGAGATTGACCGGCTGGAAGACGCGACGACGACGAAGGGCATGACGCTCGTTGTGACGCGCATCTATCTTAAGCGCGGGCGCGTCAAATTGGAGGTCGGCGTGGCGCGGGGCAAGAAGCTTTATGACAAACGCGAGACGGCGATGCGCCGCACGGTCGAACGCGAGACGCGCGCGCAACTCAAAGAACGTAATCGAGAATAAAAGCGTAGAGCGGCAGGAGAAAAGGGCAGATGGAGATTCAAACGAATACCAAAGGCTTTAAAGAAGCCGACGTGCAGGCGCTTGTGGCCGTCGTCTTCAAAGACGAAAAGGCGGACGAAGGTCTGTTACAGGAACTCGATGCGGCGACCGGCGGGTTGATTACATCGGTCATTGAAGCGGAGGAGTTGAAGGGTAAGGAGGGCGAGACGGTCTACATGCACCTCGGCGCGGGGCGCGGCGAGTTGAAGGCGCAGCGCCTGTTGCTCGTCGGCGCGGGCGACCGCGACTCGTTCAATCTCGCGCAGGTCGCGCAAGCAGCAGGCACGGCTGCTCGTACCCTGCGCGCGCGCAGCGTAAAGACGGTCGGTTTGATCCTGCGCACGCCTGAAGGCGAGACGGAGCGCGCGGCTGCGGCGGCGGTCGAGGGCACGCTCTTGGGTCTGTTTGAGCTGGACAAATATCGGACGGTCGAGAAAGAGGAGCGGCAGATTGAGCGTCTGACTTTGATCGCACCGGGCGGTGATGAAGCCGCCCTCAAACGCGGCGCGGAACGCGGGCGCATCGTCGGCGAGTCGGTCAATTTCACGCGTGATCTGGCGAACGAGCCGGGCGCGCACATGACGCCGACCATTATGGCCGAGCGGGCGCAGGAGATCGCGGAGCAGTTCGGCCTTGAATGCCACATCCTTGAACGCGAGCAGATGGAGCAGGAGGGCATGGGCGCGCTCCTGTGCGTGGCGCGCGGCTCGGACGAGCCGCCGAAACTCATCATCTTGAAGTACACGCCCGAAGGCGCGAGCCAGAAAAGCGGCGCGCAGCAAAGCGATCACAAAGGCGAACTGCTCGCGCTCGTCGGCAAAGGCATTACGTTCGACACCGGCGGCATCTCGCTCAAGCCGGGCGAGAACATGGAGTTGATGAAGTACGATATGACGGGCGGCGCAACCGTGCTCGGCGTGATGCGCGCCATCGCGCAGCTTAAACCGCCGATCCCGATCCTCGGCGTCGTGCCCTCGACCGAGAACATGCCGTCCGGCAAGGCGACGAAGCCCGGCGACGTGGTGCGCGCCATGAACGGCAAGACCATTGAGGTCATCAACACTGACGCCGAAGGGCGGCTCATCTTGGCTGATGCCGTCTGCTACGCCAAGAAGCTCGGCGCGACGCGCGTGGTTGACATGGCGACGCTCACGGGTGCGGTCTCCATCGCGCTCGGCGACGTGAACACCGGCGTCCTCGGCACAGATCAGGCGTTGATTGATGAGCTAATCACGGCCGGGCGCGAGGTGGGCGAGAAGTTCTGGCAGTTGCCGCTCGATAAGGAGTACACGCGGCAGATCAAGTCGGACATCGCTGACATCAAGAACGTCGGCGGGCGCAAGGCGGGCACGATCACCGCCGCCGCCTTCATCAAGGAGTTTGCCGACGGCATCTCGTGGGCGCATCTGGACATCGCCGGCACGGCCTGGGGCGACGAGCCGAAACCGTTTCGCGCAAAGGGGCCGACCGGCGTTGCCGTCCGCACGCTGCTACGCTTGATCGAGCGCGCCGTAAATTCGGACGGCCGGCAAACTTAAGGTCAAGCAACTTATGTCACGCCACGCTTGAGGGCATGAAGCTTACTGCTTCGTGCCCCTTTTGCTTGATAATCAATGGAATCGGCTAGATTTGCACAGGCAACCGCACGTCGGGTCGCTACGAGAGTGTCCACTTTTGTCTACAGCGGTGTCCACAAAAGTGGACACATATTCAAATAAAGTGAAATTTACTTGCAAGTAATCTTGCTATTTTGTGGATTTCGAGCTATTTTCACGCTGGCATAAGCATTGCTGACTTTGACATAGAGCCAAAGGGTGCGGGCACTAAAAATAATGTCCTTGCCCCTCCTCGGTGGCCGTCCGAGGCAGACGCACCGCCCCTTTGGCTCGCCTCACTAGCACTCATTTCGTCCGCATTCCGGCAAAATTCCCAACAATTCCGACAAGACGAATCCGGCTAAAAGTGCTATAGTGGGCGCACGGGTTTGACCCTTCCCGCCCGTAACGCGCTCAACTTGGCGCGCTCGCTCACTGGCACGTGATGCGTTCGGGGTATTTGCGCAGTGCTCGACTATTACAAAGTTTTAGGCGTCAAGCGGAACGCTTCAGCGGCCGAGGTGAAATCGGCCTATCGGCGTCTGGCCCGCCAGCGCCATCCCGATTTAAACGGCGGCTCAGAGCAGGCCCAACGCGAGTTTACGCTGATCGCGCTGGCCTACCGCACGCTCAGCGACCCGCAGGAGCGCGCCTACTACGACGGCCAACTGACGCGCCTTGCCAGCGGTTTCAGCAGCAGTGCCGGTTCGTCGGTGCTCAACTCGAACAACCCGCACGCACGCCGCATGCGGCAGGTAGCGACGCAGGCACGGTTCGACCGGATCGTTGACAACCTGATCGAGGCCGAGCGGCGCGAGACCTTCGCGCTGCAACAGGCCGTCTTTACCATCGTCTCGCTGTTTCTTTCGACCTTCTTCGTCGGCATGTTCAAGCCGCGCCTGTGGGACAGCATGAACATCCCCGTGCGCGCCGTCATGGTCACGCTGTTTCTGTTGGGTCTGTGGCAACTCTACACGCGCCTGCGCGCGGGCTACGACCGCTACACCTATCAGCCGAAATCCATCCACGACTCGATCATGCGCGAAACGGAGAAGCCTGACAAACCCTTTACGCGCTTCGCCGCCTCGACCTTCCTCGTCGGCGGTTACATGACGAGCCTCGCCGCCGGACTCTTCGTCGGTAGCCACATGTACAAACTGATCCTGAGCGCGATCCCCGGTCTCTTCGACCCGCACGTGCGGCCCGAACTACTCTTCTATCCACCCATCGCCGTGCTCATCGTGGACACGCTCCACACCATCGCCGCCAAGATTGATTAGCCGGCGCAAGGGCCGCAGGGCCCGCTTCTAGCTCAACCCGCCCCGTGCAAACTCGCCGCGCCCGCTAAAACTTCGTCTTGCCTGTCATGTACGTCTCGTGTATATTCCGGCCTCAGGCGGCCTGCGAACGGTCGCACGTAAATTACTTCAATACAACTGAGCCGGAGCGTAAGCGCCGCGCAAGGCGACTCGCAAATGAACCCAGCCTCGCCGCCATTGGGGTCGCCGCCTCCTGCGCCCGCGCTCTGTTTGAACGTGTAAATATAGTCTGCCCGACCGCGATTGGGCGGCGGCTGATTGAACCAACAGTCTATAAGGTGACAACCCCCAGCATTCTTCTCGCGCGCAGGCACGCGCCGCACATAAGCAGATGCCGGCCCGGCAGACGCCGCCGCCCGACTCGCCTCAGGAGTTGACTGCGCTCACGCGCTTGGGCCGTCTGTCTGCACCGGCAGGAGGTAACCGAAGATGGCCAAGCGAATCACCGAACGACAGCGCCTCGCCTTCAAACTCGACTCGCTCACCGATACGGAAGTTAAAGAAGTGCTGGACTATATCTCGATCATGGAGTCCATGCGCCGCGCCGCTATGCCGGCCGGGCTATGGGAGGATGAGTTGGTCACGCTGCTCGCCGACTCGCCGGAGAACATACGCGCGCGTCAGGCGTTCGAGTGGGAATCTGTGCGCCGCCGCGCCGAGCGCCGGGCCGCCGCCACGCTCCCATCGCGCGTATGACGCGAACGACATCTTCCTCGTCTCTTTGCGCGCGCCGCAACGCGCTCGTGCGTCGCCTGCTCATCGGCTACGCGTTATGCCTGACTGTCTCGCTTGCGCCCGCCCGTCTGCCGCTGTCTATCTCGCCGGTTGTTATTCATGCTCAATCTACGCTCACGCCGCAGCAACGTGAGATCGAAAAACAGCGTGCGCGCCTGTCCGCCGCTGACAAGGAGGAGCGGCGCGACGCCGTAATGCGGCTCGGCGCGATGCGTCGCCCCGAAG
>DASVQA010000109.1:0-33573 GCA_036389375.1 Pyrinomonadaceae bacterium
TGTCGAACGCCGCGCGCGCGCCTGTTCAGTCCCCTGACGCTTGCCTGGCCTCTTTTTGCCGGGCGAATGCTGCTGGCGTGCGGCGCTCTCGATCATCCAGCGCGCCGTCTCACGCGCCGTTTCGATCTCTTCAGACCCGCCGATCATCCGGGCTAGTTCGCCGATGCGCGCCTCGGCTTCGACCTCTCTGACCAAAGTTACGGTGCGACCTTCAGAGACCTGCTTCTCAACCGCGTAATGATGGTCTGCGAAGCGCGCAATCTGCGACTGATGCGTGACACATAGCACCTGTTGCGTATCCGCCAGCGCCTTAAGCCGCCGGCCCACGGACTCGGCGGCACGCCCGCCAATGCCCGCATCGATCTCATCAAAAACGAGCGTGCCCCCTTCTGACGAATCTTTTGCCCCGGCGGCTTCCTGATGCGCGACCGTGCGCAGGATGAGCATTAAACGGGACAGTTCGCCGCCCGATGCGACCCGATTGAGCGGCCGCGCTTCTTCACCGGGGTTTGCTGAGAATAAGAACTGCACACGGTCTGCGCCCCTCGGCGTCCAATAGAGCAGACTGGCGCTTTCACCCTCTTCTGCGCTGAATTCTTCGGGCCAGCCGGAATGCGCCTGCGCAGTTTCGAGGCGCACATAGAAACGTGCGCGCTCTAAAGCCACATTGCCCAATTCCGCCGTGACGCGCTCTTCCAAATGTGGCGCAGATGCACTCCGGCAAGCCGTTAACTGCCCTGCCGCTGCTTCATATTCTTTCTCAACCACCGTGCGTGCAGTCTCCAACTCATTTTCGCGTTCAGTCCAATGCTCCAACTCATGCAGCCGAGCGCGCAAATCCTCGCTCACTTCCTGCAAGCCCTTGAGTGTGCGCCCATATTTCCGCTTTAGCCGCTCCAACTCCGTCAGTCTATGCTCAATCTCCGCCAGCCGTTCCGGCGACGAAGATAGTCCCGCGCTATGCTGCCGCAGCCCGTCCGAAGCATCCGTTAGCGCCACCGTCGCCGTGTCGACAGACTCGATGATAGGCGTCACTCTGGCATCAATGAGTTGCAGGTCTTGCAGCCAACGTCGGACGGACGCAAGCCTGGCCAGAATGCTTTCATCACTCTCATAAAGGGCAGCAAAAGCGTTGGCATTTAACTCTACGGCTCGCTCTGCGTGCGCCAGCAGGGACTTTTCCGCAGCGAGCGTCTCATCCTCCTCTGGTTTTGGGTCAATACGTTCAAACTCCGCCAGTTGATAACGCAGGAGGTCGAGCGTGCGCGCCCGCTCCGTCTCGTCACGGTTAAATGCCCGCAACGATTCCATCACGTCCTTCCAACGCCCGTAAGCCTCTGCTACTCGACTTTGCAGCCCCAGACAGTTCGCAAAAGTATCCAGCAGACGCAGTTGTGCGCGCGGCGCGGCGAGCGCCTGTTGCTCGCCCTGCCCATGTATCTCGACGAGATATGGCTGCAATGCCCTGAGCGTTGCGACCGTGACATTCCGGTCATTCACAAAGATCCGGCCGCGCCCGCCTGACTGCAATTCACGCCGCACAGTCAAATCATCGGTGCTCCCCAACGTAATCCCGATTGAGCCAAGCAGATCGCGCACAGCCGCCCCTCGTCGGCCCACTAATTCAAAAGTACCTTCCAGCAGCGCAACGCGCTCGCCGGTTCTGATAATTTCCGAGGAAGCGCGCGCGCCGAGCAATAGGCTGAGCGCATCGACGATAATAGATTTACCCGCGCCGGTCTCGCCGGTCAGCAGATTCAGCCCTTCGTGGAATTCAACCCTTAGCTGCGGAATGACAGCAAAATTCACAATGCTGAGGAACCTCAACATAAACCATTCCCTTTCATTCAGATATAACTTTAGATGTTTTACTTTAAGCTATTATTGCCTGCGGACTTCACCCTTGACCTGAATTTGCCCTGCCTGTAGTATGGCGCACTGTTCTTTCACCCTAGCACGAGATGAAAGGAATCTCCCGATGTCTTTTAATAAAATTATTCTTGTCGGCAACCTCGGTCGGGATCCTGAACTGCGTTATACGCCGCAGGGCACGCCCGTCTGTAGTTTCACGCTGGCCACGAATGAACGCCGGAAAGATCGTGCCGGGGAAGCTCAGGATGTCACCACGTGGTTCAAGGTTACGCTTTGGGGACGGCAGGCAGAGACAGCCTCGCAGTATCTAGCCAAAGGACGACCAGTTTACATTGAAGGACGGCTCCGCGTGGAAGAATGGACAGACAGGGACGGGCGACAGCGCCACACGCTCGAAGTAAACGCGACCGACATGCAGTTCATTGGCGGCCGCGGAGAGGAGACATCATCCGGCAGAGGTGAACCGGGCGCGGGCAATCGTAATGAAGCACCTGAACCGGACATCTCCGACGATGACATTCCATTTTAAGCAATGTCGGCGTGCCGACATTCAGGCGAACCATGGCCAGTTAACCGCTCTCAAGGGCGGAACGTAATTTACCCACCCAAAACTCGTAGCTTCTGATACCGTCTAGCCCTGCGCTCTACCGGCGATAGCTTTCTAACTTCTTCGAGGCTTTGCGCGAGGCTAGCCTCTAATATGCGGGCGGATTCATCCGCATCTATATGCGCACCCGCACCCGGCTCGGTTACAATTTTATCAACCACTCCGAGCCGTTGTAGGTCGCTTGCGGTCAACCGCAGCGATTCAGCCGCCCGCGCAGACTGCGCCGCATCTTTCCATAGAATCGCGGCACATCCTTCCGGCGAGATAACCGAATAAGTAGCATTCTCAAGCATTAAAATCTGATCCCCAACCCCAATCGCCAAAGCACCGCCGGAGCCGCCTTCGCCAATGATAGTGACGATGATCGGCACGTCCAGCCGCGCCATCATCAAAAGATTGCGCGCAATCGCTTCCGCCTGTCCCCGTTCCTCAGCATCAATACCCGGATAGGCCCCTGTCGTATCAATGAAAGTTAATAGGGGCCGTCGGAATTTTTCCGCAAGCTGCATCACACGCAGGGCTTTGCGATAACCTTCCGGCTTAGGCATGCCAAAATTTCGATGTCGCCTCTGCTTTGTATCACGTCCCTTTTGCTGTCCTATCACCGCGACGGGGACACCGTTGAAGGTAGCGAATCCGCAAACCATGGCGGCATCTTCAGCATAACGGCGGTCTCCGTGTAGTTCAACGAAATCGCCAAATAGCTTTTGTATGTAGTCGAGCGTATAGGGCCGATCCGTATGACGCGCAAGTTTAACTCGCTCGAAAGCCGAAGGTTGCGGACTTTTTTTAGTTTCGTCAGCCGGCTGCATTACTGTTTAGTTTTATCTGAGCAAGAAAGATAATACTATAGTTTGAGGGCATAACGCTGCCCTATTCTTAGCTACTTAAGCGCCAAAACTTGGCAGCGCACGTTCTCCGCTAAACCATTCAACGGCACAACCCAATTCTCTGACTGCGGCTTCCATTTGTAGACTACCCTGGACTCTTAATGCCGCGTGCGCGCGTGTACGAACCAATACCCCACCATCCAGATACATTTCAATCAGCACGTCACAATCGCCTCTAAATCTATCCAACACTTTAAATAAGTTTTCTAACACGAGATCAGGAGCTTTATCGGCTGGCATCCGTAGCAAGACAGCGCGCGCCCGCCGCTGCAAAATGTCTTCCAAGCTTACCACCTCTTCAGCAATAATCGAGATACTACCCTCGTCACCTGTATCTAACTTCCCGGATATAAGTACAGCCGCGTCGTCCAGCAGAATATTTTTGGATTTATTGAAAATCTCCGGCCAGACAACACATTTTACCCCCCCGGATTGATCTTCCAAGCGCAACAGGGCAAAAGCATCTCCCTTTTTTGTCGTGCGCTTTTGTAACCCGGTGATGAGCCCGCCAAGGCGAACCGAAGCTCCATGCTCAAGACCGTTTAGATGTAAGCAGTTTTGGCACTTTAATTCATCTAAAACCTCAAGATAATTCTCTAAAGGGTGGCCGGTGATATAAAAACCAATTGAAGTCTTTTCTCCTTGCAGCAAAACAGTATTTGGCCAAGGCTCAACTTCAGATAATACCTCAGGTGTGACACTCGAAGTTGTAGCATTTGCATCGCTAAACAGCCCGTTTTGACCGCTCTGGCGGTCGCTCTGTGCGCGTGCCCCCCACGTCAAAGCTGTATCTACAACGGCATGCAATGATGCGCGCCAAGCGTGCCGGCTATAACGACCGTCAAGATTAAGTGAATCGAATGCGCCGGCGCAGACTAGGCTTTCCAGCACTCTCTTGTTGACCGCGCGTTGGCCGACCCGTTCGGCAAAGTCAAAAATTGTGCTAAAAGGGCCTGCTAATGTGCGCGCCTCAAGGATCGCGTCAACGCTCGACTGGCCCACGCCTTTAATAGCAGCCAAGCCAAAACGAATGGCCCCTTTTAATGGTGTAAATCCGCCTCTGCTCTCATTAACATCTGGCGGGAGCAACTGTATCCCCTGCCCCTTTAATTCGTTAGAATACTTGAAGACCTTCGCCGTATCTTCAATTTCATTGGATAGCACCGCAGCATAGAAATGCTCTGGATAATGCGCCTTCAGATAAGCCGTCTGGAAAGCGAGATAAGCATAGGCAACGCTGTGGCTTCGATTAAAACCATAGTCGGCAAACTGCGCCATGAGGGAGAAGATCTGTTCTGCCTTCTCCCTTTTTATCCCTCGATCAACAGCCCCCTTAACAAATTTCTGCTCGTGCAGCGCCATCTCCTCGCGCTTCTTCTTACCCATAGCTCGACGCATCAAATCGGCTTCGCCGAGACTGAAGCCAGCCAGTTTCTGCGCCAACTGCATGATCTGTTCTTGGTAGACGATAATGCCATAGGTGTTTGCCAGAATGTCTTTCATCTGGGGCACGATGTAGCGGACGGCCTTATGACCATGATGCCGTTCAATAAAATCATCAACCATCCCGCCGTCGAGCGGGCCTGGACGGTAGAGCGCGTTTAGTGCGGCTAAATCTTCCAACCCCTTTGGTTTTAAACGGCGACAGATTTCCTGCATCCCCTGAGATTCAAATTGAAAAACCGCCTCGGTACGCCCTTCGGCGAAGAGTTGCATGGCGGAGGTGTCATCCAGCGGAATCTTTGCCCAGTCAACATCCTCCCCAAGCAATTGCTTAATCGATATTAAGCAATCGTTTATTATGGTCAAGGTAGTCAGGGCCAAGAAATCCATCTTCAGCATGCCGGTTTTCTCCAAGTCCGTCATGGCATACTGAGTTGTCAACTCTTGGCGTGAAGAGACCGCGACCGGCACGAGCTCATCCAGCGGGGCCGGCGAGATAACTACGCCGGCGGCATGCACTGAGGAGTGCCGGGCGCATCCCTCTAGACGCCGGGCAATATCCATCAATTCTTTAACATTGGGATTATCCTCAATAGCCTTACGCAGTTCCGGTACCTGCTCAAGCGCTTGCGCGATCGTGACGTTTCGGCCGCGCACCGGTGGTGGTATCAACTTAGCAATCCGTTCGACCTCTGCGTAAGGCATGTTGAGCGCGCGGCCCACATCCTTGATCGCAGCTTTGGAGGCGAGCGTCCCGAAAGTTATGATCTGACAGACGGATTCGCGCCCGTAAAAATTTGTCACGTGCTTGATCACTTCATCCCGCCCGCGCACACAAAAGTCCACGTCTATATCCGGCATCGAGACGCGTTCAGGATTAAGGAATCTTTCAAATAGTAGATCGTACTGGAGGGGATCAATATCAGTAATTTCCAGACAATAGGCTACCAGAGAGCCTGCGGCCGAGCCACGCCCCGGGCCGACAGGAATCACGCGCTCTTTCGCATAACGGATAAAGTCCCAAACAATCAGGAAGTAGCTGGGGAAACCCATTCTTTTAATCATAGCGATCTCACTTGAGATCCGCTCCTGATACTCAGCTAACGTATGGCGTAACTCACCTCGCTGCTGTGCGGGTTCCCAGACCTGCGCGCGGCGCTTCTCATAACCTTCCCTGACCACTTTCTCAAAGTATTCATCCACGGACAGGTCTGACTCGCCGGCAGGGATCGGATAGACAGGCAGATGATTGACGCCGGCCGGAAATTTGATGTCGCACATCTCCGCGATCTCGACCGTGCGATTTAATACTTCAGGCATCTCAGCGCCGAAAATACGCCACATCTCGTCGGCGGAACGAACGTAGAAATAGGGCGAGCCGTAACGTAGGCGATTTGGGTCTTGCACGTTCTTGCCCGAACCGATGCAGAGCAACACGTCATGGGCCCGCGCATCCTCCGGCATTAGGTAATGTGAATCATTCGTCGCCACAAGCGGGACGCCTGTGCGCTTCGACAGGGCCACCAAGTCTTTGCGTATGCGTTTCTGCGCGTCTAAATCGTGCTCCTGAATTTCGAGATAGTAATTTCCCTTGCCCAATATCTCTTGAAACTCGTGTGCGGCTGTTGCCGCCTCGTCGCACGCGCCTTTCGCTAGCAGGGCCGAGGGCACACCGGACATACAAGCGGATAAACCGATGAGGCCGCCGCTATGTTTGGCCAGCAGTTCCTTATCAATACGCGGTTTATAATAAAAACCCTCCGTGTATGCCTTCGAGGTCAGGCGGGCGAGATTATGATAGCCCTCTAAATTCTTGGCCAGCAGTATCAGATGAAAATTGGCCTTTTCACCCGGCCTGACATTGGCTGTTCCACGATCAAACCGACTGCCACGTGTGATGTAAACCTCGCAGCCGATAATCGGCTTGACCTCTTGCGCCTTCATCGCGTTGTAGAAAGAGATCGCGCCATACATATTGCCGTGATCCGTCATGGCGCAGGCCGGCATCCCCAGTTCGGCTATGCGCTTGGAGAGTGGCTTAATCTGGATCGCGCCGTCTAACAGGCTATAGTCAGTGTGTAAGTGCAGGTGGACGAAATTATTCTTGGGCATCTCAACTCGACTAAGCGATGAAATATATGGAGCGGCAGACAAAAGCTGCCGGGTGATCAATCGGTGGGCACTATATCACGTAGTTTTTGACTTTTAGCGCCCCAAGATATTGAAGTAATACATCAAGAGGCAATTTAAGCTCAGGATAGATAAGCTTTTAATAAACAGGGATGAGAAAATGCTTGAGTGCTTGAGACGTCATGCGGGCGAGCTGTTATTCCCATTCGATAGTGCTGGGCGGCTTAGAACTGATGTCATAAACAACGCGATTTATCCCGCGCACTTCGGCCACGATCCGAGTCGAGATGCGAGCCAGAGTATCGTGCGGCAAGCGCGCCCAATCGGCCGTCATACCATCGACGCTAGTGACCGCGCGCAGTGCGACAACCTTTTCATAGGTACGGAAATCGCCCATGACGCCAACGGATGAGACGGGCAACAAGACCGGGAAGGCTTGCCAAACCGCGTCGTACAAGTTCGCCAAGCGCAACTCTTCTTCAAAGATGCGATCCGCCGCCCGCAGCAGCCGCAAATTATCTTCCGTTACGGCCCCTAACACACGCACAGCGAGGCCCGGACCCGGGAAAGGGTGCCGCCGGAGAATCTCCTCAGGTACATGCAGGTCGCGCCCAATCTGTCGCACCTCGTCCTTGAATAGCTCGCGCAGCGGCTCGATAAGACGCAAGCGCATCTTTTCAGGTAGACCACCGACGTTGTGATGACTCTTGATGACAGCGGAGGGGCCACGGACAGAGACGGATTCGATCACGTCAGGGTAGAGCGTCCCTTGCACCAAATAATCAACATCGCCGATTTGATTCGCCTCAGCCTCGAAAACCTCTATGAAGACGCGCCCGATGATGCGCCGCTTTTGCTCAGGATCGGTCACGCCGCTAAGCTCACTTAAAAATCGCGTTGCAGCCTCAACTCCGCGCACATTCAAGTTCATTTGCTGCTCGAACAGGCGCAAGGTGCTCTCAAATTCCCCTTCCCGTAATAGCCCGGTATTTACAAAGATACACGTCTGGCGCGCGCCAATCGCTTCATGCACAAGCGCCGCTGCGACGGCTGAATCAACACCACCGGACAGACCACAGATAACTCGTCCTGCGCCCACCTGAGCGCGAATATGCTCGATTTGCTCTGCGATAATTGAGCGGGCCGACCAATCGCCCTGCGCACGGCAGACTCCGAAAACGAAGTTGCGTAGAATCTCTGCGCCGAGCGGCGTGTGCGCCACTTCAGGATGAAACTGCACGCCGTATATGCATTTGCTTAAATCTTCAAATGCATTAAGCGCTCCGTCCGTGCGGGCTGTTATGCGAAAACCCGGCGGGATTTGCGTGACGTAATCGCCGTGACTCAACCAGACATCGAGTTCATCCGGCAGACCTGCGAAGATGGGGCTGTCAGCGGCTGACAAGCGCAAACGCGCGTAGCCGTATTCCCTGTTCTGCGAAGGACTCACCTCACCACCCAGGGCGACAGTTAAAAGTTGCAGCCCGTAGCAGATGCCAAGCACGGGACAGTCCAAGCTTTCCACCAGGCCGGGCGCTAATTGTGGTGCGTCGTCGTCATAGACGGAGGATGGCCCGCCCGATAGTATCAACCCGCGCGCGCGCGCCGCACGTATTTTCGCCACCGGGGTGTGACAGGGCCAGATTTCGCAATAAACGCCGAACTCTCGTATCCGCCGAGCAATTAGCTGCGTATATTGCGAACCGAAGTCCAGAATAATAATCGTGTCGTGGCGCTGCTGGTCGGGCAAGTTCTAAGTCAACCTCCAGTGACGTTACTACGTCTGATGTGAATGCGGATTCGGCTGAGTTGCGCTATGCTTTTAACTCGCAGCCGGCACCCATGAGTCGAGCATTTTATGTGGAAGCACGTAAAAAAGTATAGCACTGTAAGACCTAAGGGTTGGCGCATACCCTTGCCGAGGGGGCGCAGGTGGAATTATTTGTTCAGTTTCGCCCTGACGCTTTTAGCCCTCCCCTTGCCTGCCCACGCGCAGCAACTCGTTTTTTCTCAGCCGCTGACGCAGCGGTGGCAGTATACGACGGAGAATACGGTTAATCTCACCCCGGCCGCGCATGGCGACAGCGTCTATCTGCCGCTGGCGGCGGGTGAACTCGTCTCGCTCCGGGCCGCCGATGGGCAGATGATTTGGAAATCAGAGATGGGGGGCACTTTTTCGGCTGCGCCCGAAGCCGATGAGCGTGGGGTCTACGTGGCGACGGAAACTACGGAGACGGGGAATAATCAGACTTTCTATCAAGCGACCGGCGCGCTCCGCGCCTTGAGCCGCAAGAGCGGCGTGACGCTCTGGATGCACACGCTGCCCCGCCCCATTCGCGGCGCACTCGCCGTCAGCCCAACCACCATTTACGCAGGCGCTTCAGACGGTCGCATTTATGCCTTCGGTACAGAGTCTGGTGAGGTTAGATGGGTGGCTCAGTCCAATGCCCCCTTCAACTCCCAGCCTGTGCTGCACGATGGCCGGCTGTATCTGGGCAGCGAAGACGGCGCTTTAATCGCCCTCGACGCGCAGAGCGGCCAAACGCTCTGGCGTTATCAGACACGGGATGCCGTGCGCGGCCCTGTGGCGATAGCCAATCAGCTTGTCCTGTTTGGCTCGGCCGATGGTTACGTCTATGCGCTGGACGAACGGACGGGGCGGGCGCGTTGGCACACGCGGACGGGCGCAGGCGTGCAGTCCGTCGCGGCCACAACGTACGGCTTGATCGTCGCCTCGCTCGATAATTTCGTTTACTTACTCTCCTACGGGCGCGGCGAGCGTGTGTGGAAGCACCAACTCGTGGGGCGCATCGCGGCGCAGCCTTTGACCAGTGCCGATAGTGCGCTCTTTGTCCCTTTGGGTGGCGATGCGGGGATTGTGCTGGCGCTGCATGATGGAAAGATTTTGAACAGTCTGGAAGTCGGGGCGGACGGGAACACAGCGGCATCGCCGATTCTCACGGAGAATGTCCTGCTGCTAACCACGCGGCACGGGCTAAAGGCTTTCGCTGCCCCGGCTGTGACCGCCAATAGACCGCTCTAAGCATAGGGGCATCATCGCCACGTGCCAAACACGCCCCAGCCGCAATCACGCTGCGCTTCTCTATCGTCCGTCACCGGGCGCGGACGTAGCGGAAGAGGGAGGCGAGGCGGAGCAGCATGCCGTGCAGGACGTAGAGCGCAACGAGCGTGAGCACGACGTAGCGCGAGTAGAGCCAGACCAGCATACCTATGGCGGCGGCGACGAGGATGGCGACGCGTGTGCTGCGCCTGTCCGTCCCGACCGTCTTGAAGCTGCTGTAACGCACGGTACTCACCATCAGGACGGCCAGCAGCGCCACTAAAGCCATCATCAAACCGCTATAGAGAGCGCCCAATTCCACGCCGTAACGCGAGAGCGGCTGAGGCGCAAAATGGACGATGGCCGCGATCAGCCCGCCCGCCATCGGGATCGGCAACCCGACGAAATTTTTCTTGTCCAACTTGGCCGCGCCTTCAGCCAGCACGCGCGGGCGCATGGACTGCACGTTGAAGCGGGCGAGGCGAAAAGCGCCGCAGATGAGGAACATGAAGGAGAGAAACCAGCCGAGTTTGAGCGCATCGCTGCCATCGGCGAGCGCCGCGCCGAAGCCCCACGAGTAGACGAGCACGGCCGGCGCGATGCCAAAGGTCAGCACGTCCGCCAGCGAGTCGAGTTGGACGCCGATCTCGGTGGTGGTTTTGGTCATGCGCGCGATGCGGCCGTCGAGCATGTCAAAGACCCAGGCCCAGCCGATAGCGCGGGCGGCGTTGTTGAAATGCGCGGCGGCGAGGTTTAGCTCTACGTCCGTCCCGCCTTTGACCAGTTGGAAGCCGCGCAAAGCGCCCATGACGGCGAAGTAGCCCATGCCTATGTTGGCGGCGGTGAAGGCGGAAGGGATCAGGTAAAGCCCTTTACGCAAACCGCGCCGTTCGGGCCGGTTCATCTGCGCATCCTCCGCCTGCATCTGTGTGGCGCTCATTCGCGTATCCTCCCGATGATGGTCACGCCGCCGCGCACGCGCTCGCCCACCTTGACGGCGATCTCGACCTCTGGCGGCAGCACAACGTCCGTGCGCGAACTGAACTTGATCAAGCCGAAACGTTCGCCTAGTGCGACGCGGTCGCCGGCGCGTTTCCAGCAGACGATCCGCCGCGCCAGCACGCCCGCGATCTGGCGGCAGACGACCGTGATGCGTTCGCCCTGAATAGTCAGCGCGTTCTGCTCGTTGACCAGGCTGGCTTCGGCGCGGGTGGCCATCAGGAAGCGACCCGGCGTGCGGGTCACGTTAGTGATCTCGCCGGCGATGGGGGCGCGATTGATGTGTACGTCGAGCGGGCTGAGAAAGATGCTGACGACGTTGGGCGCGCCCGTCTGTTCGGGCGCAACCGAGCCGACGCGCGTCACGCGCCCATCGGCCGGAGCGACTACCACGCCCGCCTCGTCCGGCATCTGGCGGCGCGGATCGCGGAAGAAGTAGGCCATGAAGGCCGCCAGCAGCAGCAGCGGCAGGGCCAGCCACCAGTAACCGAACGCGGCGGCCAGCAGCGCCAGCAGCAGCGGGATCAAGACGAAGGGCAGACCGTCACGCGCCATAACAGATTAAAGTGTCAACGAATGGTTCGCCCGCAAAGAGAGAGGTCGGGGTCGTCCGTGCGGCGGCGAACAAAAAACGGGGGCGCACGACTGTGTTGCGGCGTCCCCGTCGGTTAAGTATTGCCTGTTCAGTTGTATTGTCGCAGGCCGGCTGCGCGCACGGCTTCAGTGTGCGGCGCTGGTCTGGTTTTGGTAGCGCAACATGATCTCTTGCATCTGATCTTTCACGGCCAGCTTCTTCTTCTTCAACGTGATCTCTTCCAACTGCTCCTCATCATTCGGGTAAGCGAGCGCCGAGAGTTCGCGCAGCCGCGCGTCATATTTGCCATGCTCGCGCGCCAGTTCACGAAAGTCCGGGTCGGTCATCATCAGATGTTCCTTCAAGCTGTCCGTGTTGGTCATCTCCATGCGTGGAAGCCTCCTTTGCAGATGCGCCTAGGCGGTGGTGCTGACATATCGCACGCGCAGCAGGCTCAGGAAAAAACTGCGGCGCGCATTTCTTGCTGACATTGAAAAAAATGGTAGCCCAACTGCGCCACACGAATCAAGGCCAACCCCTGTTTCAGTCAAGCTCGAGGCGCATAATCAATGCGTCCTCCACCGGCTCGCGGTAGTAGTTGCGCCGCCGCCCCGCGACCTCAAAGCCGCAGTTACGATAGAGCGCCTGCGCGGGCAGATTGCCGGCGCGGACTTCCAGCAGCGCCGTCTCTGCGCCCAAACGGCGACCCGTGACGATGCCTGCGCGCAACAGGGCCGAGCCGATGCCGCGCCCGCGCGCCGCAGCGCGCACGCCTATGTTATTGATGTGCAGTTCGCCCGCCGTGACCCTGGCGGCGATGAAACCGTAGAGCGATTTGCCGGTCTGCCAGTCGGGCATAGCGCGGCGCGCAACGAGCATGATCGACTCAGGCTTCGACAGTTCCGCCTGATACGCCTCCCAGCCCCACAGACTCAAGCCACACGTCTCTTCGATCTCGACGACTTCCAGCAGGTCGTGCTGCGTGGTCAGATCAATGCGGAAGTCGCGCCGCTCTGCCCTACTTGCTCGTTCTACACATGACATCGCTCGTTCAACTCCGCATCCGACAGGCGCACGTAGAGCGCGCGTAGTTCCGCCACCCCGTTCGGGCCGCCGCTCTGGTACGCGCGCAAGGCCAGTTCCGCGACGAACACAGCCAGTGCGCCCGGCGGCGCGACCAGCAGCCAATCGCCCTTGTGCGTTTCAGCAGCAGTCAAATCCTTATCAGTAAAATCCGGCGCGGTAAAATCCTGCACCATGTCCTTATCGGACTCAGCTTGCAGAGCAAGCCCGGTTTGCGCCGCCGTCTGTTTGAGCAACTCGACGTGCGCGTGTGCGCCCGCGCCGGCCCACGTTAAAGGGCGCGCCCACTGCAACGCGCGCTCGACAAGAACGGCGGGCGGCACGTGGGCCGGCTCATTCAATTCCGCGACCGCACCATCAGGTGCGACCTCGAGCAGTTGCGCAAACAATTCGCCGCGCCCTGCGGGAAGTGTGGCGAGGACGTGCCCCGATTGACCGGCGGCGCGCGCGATTGTATGCAGCGTCGGGACGCCGATGGCCGGTTTGTCGAGCGCCGCCGCGAAGGCTTTGATCGTCGCCAGCCCCGCACGCAGACCCGTGAAACTGCCGGGGCCTGTGGCGACAGCGAACAGGTCTATCTCCTTGAGTCGCACGCCCGCCTCTTTGAGCGCTGTGTCAACGTCGCCGAGCAGGTTCGCTGATTGTGCGCCGCGCAGACTGCCCGCCACTTGCGCGCGCGCGTGTGTGCCCGCGACGACCGCGACGCTGCGCACATCGGTCGTCGTATCAACGCTCAGGATCAGTGTCTCACGATCTGTCTGCACAGTGGCGCACAAAGTCTCGCACAGCATCGGCGCACGCGCGCGCCGTCAAGTTGCACCCTAAGATTGACAGCCTGCGGGAGGTCGCGCGATTATAGGCGCGGCTAAATAATCAACGCAAACTGAAGCTTGGAATTGGGCCGCTTCATCTGTTTCTCATGAGCGTGCGCATCGGGATTCTGACTGCGGGCGGCGACTGCCCCGGTCTCAACGCTGTCATCCGCGCCGTCGTTCGCCGGGCAACGAACGAACAGGCGGAAGTGATTGGCGTCAAAAACGGCTGGCGCGGTCTCGTCGAAGACGAGGTCGAACCGCTGACGCGCGCGAGCGTGACCGGCATCCTGCCACGCGGCGGCACGATCCTCGGCACTTCGCGCATCAACCCTTTCGACCATCCTGATCACGTCGCCCGCATCCGGCGCAACTGGGAGAACTATGCGCTCGACGCGCTCGTCCTCATCGGCGGCGACGGTTCGCTGCGCACGGCGCGCGACATGTGGCACGCGCACGGCTTCCAGATCGTCGGCGTGCCCAAGACGATTGATAACGACGTTGGGGGCACGGATTTCACCTTCGGTTTCGACACGGCCGTTAACATCGTGATGGAGGCCGTAGATCGTCTGCACTCGACGGCCGAGTCGCATCACCGCGTCATGGTCGTTGAAGTGATGGGGCGACACACCGGCTGGCTCGCGGCCTACGGCGGCATCGCGGGCGGCGCAGACGTGGTGCTTGTCCCCGAACATCCGTTTCGCGTCTCGCGCGTCTGCGAGTTCGTCACGCACAGGGCGGCGCAGGGTCGTCCCTTCTCCATTATTGTCGTCTCGGAGTTTGCGCACCCGCGACAGGAGGAGAATTTCATCAGCGAGGATGAAGCGGCGGACATTTATCGCAAGGGGCAGTTTGGCGGCATCGGCAACGTGCTGGCGCGCGAGATCGAACGCTGCACCGGCATCCAGACGCGCGTGACCAAGCTCGGCTACGTGCAGCGCGGCGGCACGCCTTCCGCCTTCGACCGCGTGCTCGCCACGCGCTTCGGCGTCAAGGCTTACGAGATGGTGCGGGCCGGTGAATGGGGGCACATGGCCGCCTTGCAGGGCAACTCTATGGTCAGCGTCCCGCTCGACGATGCGCTCGGCGAAGTCAAACGGCTGGACGAGGAGATTTATCACGTCGCCGAAATTTTCTTTGGTTGACGACTGCGCGACCGGCGCACGCGCGCGTTCCTTGCGTGCCTATTTAACCGTCGCGCATCCACGTATTCAGGTTACAATCCGCCCATGAAAATCTGCCGCACGTGCCAGCGCTGTTACGACGACGCGGACATTGCGTGCATCGTGCCCGAGCACGGGCCGCTCGCGCACGCGCGCCCGGGCCCGCGTCTCATCGCAGACAAGTACCGGCTCGACCGCCTGCTTGGGCGCGGCGGCATGGGCGCGGTCTATGCGGGCACACACGTCGAACTTGATCGTCCGGTCGCCATCAAACTGCTGCTGCCCGATCTGATCGCCGACACGCAGGCGCTCGAACGCTTCCGCCGCGAGGCGCGCACCGCCGCAAAGATCAATCATCCGAACGTCGCCGCCACCTATGATTACGGCGCGCTGCCAGACGGCGAGGCGTATCTCGTGATGGAACTCGTCGAAGGCCAGACCTTGCGCGAGTACCTGCATGCGACGGGGCCGCTGGGCGTGCCGGAAGCGGCCGAGATCGCCCGCGCCATCGCCGCCGGCATAGACGCGGCGCACCACTACGGCATCGTCCACCGCGACCTGAAGCCCGCCAACATCATCCTCGCGCGCTCGCATCAGGGCACGCTGCAACCGAAGGTCGTGGATTTCGGCATCGCCAAGCTCAAGGAACTGAGCACCACGAGCGGCTACAGCGACCTCACAGCGGCGGGCGCGCTCATTGGCACGCCTCGCTACATGTCGCCTGAACAATGCGCCGGTAGCGACGCCGACGCGCGTTCGGACATCTACACGCTCGGCGTTATTCTCTACGAGATGCTCGCCGGCCGCCCGCCCTTCGACGCGCCCTCTGCGACCGCCGTCGCCCTCAAACACGTGCGCGAGCCGCCGCCCGATATAAGCGCCTTGCGCCCTGATCTGCCGCCCGCGCTCGTGGCACTCCTGCTGCAATTGCTCGCCAAAAACCCCAACGACCGGCCGCAGACTGCGGCCGAGTTGGTTGACCGCGTCGCCACATTCACGCAGGCCGACGGTCACAGCACCACCGGCCCGCTGCCCCCGGCCCGCTCTCCGATGGAAACGTCATCGGAGGCAAACCTGCGCGCTTCAGCTTCAACACGGACGCCCGCCGACTTTCACACTTCACCCCTTGAAACTCAGCCATTGACCGGAGCAGCGCCGCGCGAAAACTCCACGGAGCGCACCGGCACGCCAACGCGCGAAGAAGAGTCACGCCCCACCAATGAAGCTGAAGCAACCGCCCTTGCCGCGCCAGCCAGCGCCCCTGCACCGGCAGAAACCGAGACCATCACGCAGATCGCCCCCGCCCGCCCGGCGTCTGCACAAACGGCGCGCGCCGTTTCCGCTCCTTTCAATCCCGCCGCCGCCGCGCGCGAAACTATCGCCGTTGACGAAAGCACGCGGACGATTCTTTCACCGACGCAGAAGCGCGGGGGGCTGCATCCGATGCTCTACGCGAGCATTGCTTTCTTTGCCCTGTGTGCCATCGCCGCCGTCTGGCTTGTCTCAAGACATTCGACGGCGGAACAGACGGCCCCACAGGTAAACGTCACGCCGACCCACGCGCCTGTCGCGGCCAGCACGCCCACGCCCGCCGCCACGCCGCAAAATGCAGCGGCCGCCCCGTCGCAGGTCAACCAAAAACTGGCCGAGGCCGACCGCGCCAGTCTCCGCACGGCGCTCGACGACTGGCTGGCGGCCACAAACGCACGCGATTTGGAGCGGCTGATGAGTTTTTACATGCCAGCCATGGAGGGCTACTACCGCGACCGGAACGCTTCAAGCGCCGCCGTCCGCGCGGACAAGGCGCAGATGCTCGGGCAACCGGGCACGGTCGCAGTCCGGCGTACGGGCGAGCCGCAGATCAGTCTCAGTGCCGATGGTCGTAGCGCGACGATGGTCTTTCATAAACCCTTCGTGTTGGGCGCAAACGAACAGCAGCGCAGCGGCGAGGTGCTGCAAGAGTTGAAATGGCAAAAGACGGCGCAGGGCTGGCGGATCAGCGGCGAGCGGGACGTTCAGGTGATTCGTTAGACGCGGCCAGCTATCTAGCTGTCAGATAGACTCTTTAACCTTGATCTCTCCTGTCTCTTCCATCAGCTTGTGCTCGATCTTTTCGCCCTTGATGTCCAACCGCAGACGGTTGTAGAGACTCATGTACTGGTTGGCGACCCAGACGAGCGCGAACCATGCGAGCAGATAACCGCGCCAGTCCGTAAAGAGCAGTTTGAACTGGGCGATATAGAGGAAGATGAGCGCGATGTAATGACTGAAACAGTATTCGCAAGTAAACAGGTAGAAGAATTTACGCTCGACCAAGCGACGACAGGATTTGCTGCGCTCCACGCAATACTCTCTCGGCTCACGAAAGACCTCTTCATGCGTCACCGTCCAAGCCACACAGGCGACCGGGAGCGCGAGGACGAAAAGCGTAACGATCTGTGTTTTCAAGTCCATAACGAGAGCCGGTAACGAGCCAACGGGTTTTTAACCAGCATAGCATAAGCGCCGCGACCGGGCGTGCGCCGTCAACAAGTTCTATTAGCTGCTCATTGTGTCTTATTTAAAACGCTTCGATTGAATTTAACATTTAACCTTAGGAGTCGGCGCGACGACCAAGTTAAACCATAACTTTAACTTGGGTGGTTTTGGCCTGTAACGAGGCGTTATTCACAGCAATTTCGCCGCCGGGTTAAAACCGCACTTGCCCTTCCTCGCCGTTTCACTACAATATGCCTTTCGCTCGGGCCGGCCTCATGCTGAATCGACAATGACTGAAACAACGCTCACGCCCATGCTGCGGCAGTACCACGAACTGAAGCAGCAGCATCCCGGCACACTACTCTTCTTTCGTCTCGGCGACTTCTACGAGCTTTTCTTCGACGATGCCATCACCGGCGCGCGTGAGCTTGAGATCACGCTGACCGCCCGACAGAAGGAGCGCGGCGCACCGATCCCCATGTGCGGCGTCCCACACCATGCCGTCGCCGGCTACGTCGCGCGGCTCATACGCAAAGGCTATCGCGTCGCCATCTGCGAGCAGACGGAAGACCCGACGAAGACAAAGAAGCTGGTGCGCCGCGAGGTCGTGCGCGTGATAACGCCGGGGACGGCCATTGACCCGCAGTTGGTCGAGGCGCACGAATCGGTCTATTTAGCGGCAGTTTGCGGTGCGGGGGAGCAATACGGCGCGGCCTTTCTTGATCTTTCGACCGGCGAATTTCGCGCAACGGAGACTTCAGGCGCGGAGGCTTGGGCGCGCATACGCGCCGACATAGAATCCTACGCCCCGCGCGAACTCCTCTTCCCCGCCTCGCTCACGCCGCTCGTGACAGACGCATACGCCGGCCGCGCACGCACCGCGCCGCTACCACTCACGGCCGGGTCGGACACACCAACGACCGCAACGGCAACTGCACAAAACGCTCCGCTTGCGCGGATTACGCCCGCCGAGCAGTCCGCCTTTGCCACGCAGAATATCGCCCTGACGCCGCTCGACGACTGGCTCTGGGAGCCGCTCAGTTGCGCCTCTTTGCTGCTTGAACAGTTCGGCACGCGGACGCTCGAAGGTTACGGCTTGCAGTTGAAGACCGAAGCGGTCAGCGCCGCAGGGGCCTGCCTGCGCTACGCGCGCGAGACGCAACGCGAGTCGGCCGCGCACGTCAACGACATTACCTACTTCGAGCCGCACGACCATCTCGTGCTGGACGCCGTGAGCGTACGCAATCTTGAACTCGTCGAAGCGCAAAACAATGCGGGGCGCAGTCATACTCTGCTCGGCGTGATCGACGCGACGGTGACGGGCATGGGCGCGCGTCTGCTGCGCGCATGGCTGCTGCGCCCATCGCTCAAACGCGGCGAGATCGAAGCGCGACAGGGGGCCGTAGAACACTTTCACCGCTCGCAGATGACGCGCGACCGCGTGCAGACACGCCTGAAGGACGTGGCCGATCTGGAACGCCTCTGCGCGCGCATCAACATGAACAGTGCCACGCCCCGCGACCTCTGCGCCCTCCGCCGCTCGCTGGAACAAGTCCCGCCAATCCGTCAGACGTTATCGGACGCGGAATCGTCGCTACTGCAAATTCTGCGGGAGAATGCGGACGAATTGACGGATGTGCGCGATCTGATCGCACGCGCCATCAGCGACGATCCGCCGCTCAATCTGAGCGAGACGGGCGCGATCCGCGATGGCTATGCGCGCGAACTAGACGAATTGCGCGTCATCACGCGCGACGCCAAGCAGACCATCGCGGCGCTCGAAGCGCGTGAACGCGCCCGTTCAGGCATCGCCTCTCTGCGCGTGCGCTTCAATAACGTCTTCGGCTACTTCATAGAGGTCTCGAAAGCCAGCGCCGCGCGCGTGCCCGGCGACTATGAGCGCCGCCAGACGCTCGCCAACGCCGAACGCTACACGACGCCGGAGTTGAAAGAACTAGAACAGCGGCTGCTCGGCGCTGAGGGGCACATCCGCGAGCTAGAGGCCACGCTCTTTGCCGAAGTGCGCGCAAGCGTGGCGGCGCAGACAAAGCGTTTGCAGACGACGGCGCGGGCGCTGGCCATGCTCGATGCGCTGGCCGGGCTGGCGACGACGGCCGTGCGCCAGCGTTATCAACGCCCTGTCCTGCACGACGGCGACGAGATCGAGATCGTGTCGGGTCGCCATCCCGTGATCGAAGCGACCGCGCAGACGCCCTTCGTGCCGAACGACCTCTACATGAACAACTCGACGGAGCGGCTGCTCATCATCACGGGGCCGAACATGGGCGGCAAGAGCACCATGCTGCGGCAGACGGCGCTCATCGCCATCCTCGCGCAGATCGGCTCATTCGTCCCGGCGGAGCGCGCGCGTCTGCCGCTGCTGGATCGCATCTGGACGCGCGTCGGTGCATCCGACGATCTCTCGCGCGGGCGTTCGACCTTCATGGTCGAGATGACCGAGACGGCCGCGATTCTGCACAACGCCAGTCCGCGCTCGCTCGTGCTGCTGGACGAGATCGGCCGGGGTACGGCGACCTTTGACGGGCTATCTATCGCCTGGGCCGTTGCGGAACACCTGCACGATTCGCCCGCGCACGCTGCTAAGACGCTCTTTGCCACGCACTATCATGAACTGACGGAGTTGGCCGAGCGCCTGCCCGGCGCGCAGAACTATCAGATTCGCGTGGCGGAGCGCGAGGGCGAAGTCATCTTTCTCTATAAGCTTGAGCGCGGGCGCGCATCAAAGTCTTACGGCATCGAGGTTGCGCGGCTCGCGGGCTTGCCGCCGGCCGTACTCGCGCGCGCACGCGAGGTCTTGCAGCGGCTTGAGCGTTACGAGTTGGACGTGTTCACCGAGCAGGCCGGACGCGAAGTGACACCGCGCGCAGACAGCGCGGCGGAACTGAGTGAACCGCAACAGCGCAACGGCGGCGGCGCACTGACGCAGGCCGCGCGGCGTGCGCGCAGACAGGCGCTGGCGGCGCAGGCGACGCTCTTTGATGTCGTCAATCAGAGTTTGCTTGACGAGCTTCGCGCCGTTGAGGTAGAAAAACTTGCGCCCGAAGAGATACGTGCGCTCCTGATCAATTTACGCAAGCGAATCGTTTGACCAGACACACCACCAAAGCGTCGTCCCCGCGTCGTTCAGTATTTGGACGCGAGATGGTTCGGGGCCGCCAAACGCCTCCCTGCCCCGCAACCTGTTTAAGCTCATGAAAACCAACGGCCCGCCCGACCAACAGACGCCAACCACCGCGCCCTTGCTCGAACAACTGCTCGCGCTGCCGCTCGAACAGAAGATCGGCCAACTCCTCTACATCGGTCTGCCCGGCCCGGACTTTGACGCAGACGCACGCGCGCTCGTCGAAGAGATCATGCCCGGCGGCGTGATCATCTTCGGGCGCAACGTCGTTGCGCCGACGCAGTTGCGCGAACTACTCGACGGGGTGCGCGAGGTCGTGCCCGTCGCGCCGCTCTTCGGGATAGATCAGGAGGGCGGGCTGGTTGATCGCCTGCGCAAAATCTGCACGCCAATGCCGTCGGCACGCACCATCCGCCAGCACGGCGATCTGGCGGCGGCCCGCACGCTCGGTCGCATCACGGGCGAAGTCCTGCGCCTCTTGGGCTTCAATATGAACTTCGCGCCCGTCATGTCCATCATGACGGACGACCGCGATCTGCTCTCGAACGGGCTTTATTCTCGTTCATACGGGCGCTCGCCGGGCGAGGTGCTCGGTTACACGATGGTCTATCTGCGCGGGCTGCAAGGCACGGGCTGTCTGGGTTGTACCAAGCATTTTCCCGGCATCGGCGCGGGCGAGGTTGATTCGCACGAAGAGATGCCGATCATCAAGCTCAACCACGACGATCTGATCGCGCAAGACCTCGCGCCCTACATCGAACTGTTTCAGCGCGAGGACAACATGGTGCGCGCCGTGATGGTCAGTCATGGCGGCTTCCCGAACATAGACATACATCGCGGCACGGCCGGCGGGCGACTCGTGCCCGCCTCGATCAATCACGAGATCGTCACACGCCTGCTGCGCGACGAACTCGGTTATCAAGGACTGGTCGTGACCGACGATATGGAGATGGGCGCGATTGCGCGCCATTACCAGATTGAAGAGGCCGTGCGGCAGGGGATCGAGGCGGGCGAAGACATGCTGCTCATCTGTGCGCGCCCTGAACTGATCCGGCGCGGCTACCATTCGCTCTTGCAGGCGGCGCGCGATCAGATTCTCTCCGTCGAGCGCATTGACGCGTCGCTGCGCCGGATCGCCGCGTTCAAAGCTTTGACCCGGCCGCCGCTTGCCTTCGACCCCGCGCGGCTGACGCAACTCTCCGACGAGGTCGCCGAACTCAACCGCAAACTTAATTACACCTACGGAGGCAAAATTTGATGCGTACAGCAGCAGGCAACGGGCAGCAGGCGGCAGGCAGCATGAGGCCCAGCAGTGCTGATGATTTACTGCGCCCAAAGCGGCACAGAGCGCGGCCACGCTCGCGCTCGCACGCTAAAACATTCTGCTTACTGCTGACGGTCTACAGCCTGCTGCTTTTCGTGCCGGCCTGTAATAAACGCGGCAGCGCCTTTGTGATGGTGCTCGAAGCCAGCCCGAAGACGCTCGATCCGATGAAGGGCACGGACGCGGCGAGTGAACGCTTCCGCCAGTTGATCTTTAATACTTTGATGCGCAAGGACGAGCATCTGGACTACGTGCCGGAACTCGCCACGCCGCAGGTGTCGCCTGATGGCTTGGCCGTCACCTTCACGCTGCACGACAACGTCAAATTCCACGACGGCCGGCCGCTCACGTCCGCCGACGTGAAATATACCTTTGAGAAGTTGATGGCATCGGACTCTCCTAAGGCCGCCTCTTTCTTCGAGGGCACGGGCGCGGAGAAACAGCGTTACATCACCGCGATTGAAACGCCCGACCAGCGCACCTTCATCTTCCGCCTGCGCCGCCCGTGGCTGGAACTCTACGCCAACCTGATCCCTGTGCCCGTCATCCCCGACGGCACGTTCGAGACGCAGGGGCAGCACCCGCTCGGCTCAGGCCCCTTCAAGTTCGTCAGTTGGAACGAGTCGCAGCAGGTCGTGGACATGGAGGGCAACAACGATTACTGGGACGGTGCGCCGAACATCAAGCAACTGCGCGTGCGCGTGATCCTCGATGCGAATACGCAGCAGGCGGAGTTGCGCAGCGGGCGCGTTGACCTGGCCATCAACACCGCGCTTTCGCCCGATGCTTACGTCTCACTCGGGCAAGACCCGAATCTCAAGGTCGAGCAAAGCCCCGGCACAAACGTCCAATGGCTCGGCTTCAACACGCAGAGCGCGCCGCTCACCGACGCGCGCGTGCGCCAAGCTATCGCCTACGCGATTGACCGCGAGAGCATCGTGCGCGACCTGCTGCAAGGACAGGCGCGCGTGGCGCACTCGATTGTGCCGCCGGAGTCTTGGGCTTACGCGCAGGGTCAGGTCTACAACTACGATCCGGCCCGCGCTAAACAGCTACTCGATCAAGCGGGCTTGCGCGACCCCGACGGCGACGGCCCCCGCATGCGGCTCGCCAAGCCGCTCTCGTTCAAAATCTCGGCAAGCAATATCGTCGTGCGGCAGTACGCGGGCGTGATGCAGAATCAACTGCAAGCGGTAGGTCTGCCCGTCAGCATCGAGACGCTGGAAGACAACACGCTGCGCGAGGCGCAGGTCAACGGGCAATATCAACTCACGGCGGGGCGTTGGGTCGGTGGCAATCAAGACCCGATCTTTTTACGCGACCTCTTCACACACCTGAAAGGCGGCAACTTCAACCGCAGCCGCTTTGACAATCCCGAACTCGATAAACTGCTCGGCGAAGCGGTCAACACCGCCGACCGCACACGCGCCAAAGAGCTTTACGCGCAGGCGCAAGACCTCATCAGCCGCGAAATGCCCACGCTGCCGCTCTGGTACGCCAACAATATCGTCATCGCGCGTAAATCGGTCGGCAACAGCAAAGTCCCGCCCAACGGCGATTGGAGTTTCGTGCGCAACCTAACAGTCGCGCAGTAATGACGCGGATAGCCGACTGACCGCGCAGGGGCCGCTATAGCGCGCGCTCCAATTCGTGCCACGCGATCACGCCTGCGCGGATCAGACGCGGCTGCGCGCCCGTCACGTCAACCACTGTCGAAGGCTGCGTACTGAGCGTCGCCCCGCCATCAACGATCAAGTCGAGACCGGACGGGAACGCGGCCGCGACTTCAGCGGCCGTGCGCGCCGGCACTTCGCCCGCCCGGTTCGCGCTCGGCGCCGTCAGCGCCCCGCCGCACGCGCGCACCAGTGCGCGTACGGTTTCATCGTCCGGCAAGCGCACGCCGATCGTGCCGCTCTGCGCCGTCAACTCAGGCGGTACTTCTGCGCGCGCTGCCACAACAAGCGTCAGCGCGCCCGGCCAGAATTGCGCGGCTAACGCGTCGAACGCGCTTGACCTGCCGGCCATGAAACGCGCGGCCACCGGCGCGTCGCTAATGACGACCAACACGGGCTTAGCCGCTTCCCTATCCTTCAAAGCACGCAACGCGCCGATGGCCGCGCGATTGAACGGGTCAACGCCCAAGCCGTAAAAAGTGTCCGTGCGAAAGGCCACGATGCCGCCCGCTTTAACAACGTCGGCTGCCTGCGCGTGTGCCGGCGCACTGTCTTGCAGAATCAACGTAGTCACAATCTTATCGCCCGCGCCTTCCGCCCAAAGTTTTTCCTGCTCCGTCTTATCGATCCGTGTAAGATGTGCCCATGCCAGCCGCCACGAAAAAGCGCGAACTCGATCTGAGCGCGTTTCCGCCCGGTACGGTGACAGCATACACGCGGCTGGTCTGCCTTGCCTGTATCTTCGATCTCTTCACCACGCAGATGCGCCTTGCGCCGCGCACGGCCTACTCCGAGATCAAGCGCCATGCGCCGACCGTCGCAGAACTGACCGCGCCTGTGCCCGCCCGGCCCTATTTCGACAGCGCCGAGAAACACCCGCGCTGCCCCTACTGCGATGCTGCGAAACGCTGGCACGCGCGCCTTGATACCTATCGCATCGAAGGCATTAAAGCCACCGATGCGCCGCGTCGTGCGCTGGTCAAGGCGCTGCCCAAGGCGGACGAACAATTCCTGCTCATCGAAGTTCGCTCAACGCGCCGCGCGGTCTTTTTTGAATGGCTCGATGCGCTGGGGCGCATACTCGATTTTGCCGATGAAGCATGGCTGATTCAAGCCACCCGCGCCTATCTCGAACGCACGGAGCCTAAGACAGACTGGGCGGAGGTGTTCGACGGCGTGCGCGCCGTGCGTCGTTCGCAACGGCTCACGGAGGGTTGGGAGCGCGACGGCGCGCGCCTCTTTCTCGCGCCGCCGCTCTATCACGCGGCGCTGCTCGTGCAATATCTCGTCAGTCGCTCGCAGGCGCACGGCGGGCTGACGATGGATGGGCGGCTGACGCTCCATGAATTAGTCCGCCGGCTGCGGCACGGCGGCTACTTGACCGCGCACGACATCAGCGGCGGCGACCAGTTCGAGGTGCTCGAAAAATTGATCGAAGGATTGACCGGCGGCGACGCACCCGTCAAACTTTATCACATCGTTGATCGGCGCGACTTTCTCGATAAAGTCAAAACCGTCTACGCGCATTACGCAGCTTGAACACGTTTGCGAAATCATGCCAGAGACATACACTTCGGCCACATCTTCAACACCACAACGCACACATACTACGCGCCGCCGCCGGTTGGCATGGCTCGCCCTGTGCCTGCTCGTGCTCTCAGCCATTGCGCTGGTCTTCACGCCCGCGTGGCTGATTCAACCCTTTCGACCGCAGACGCCGGGCAGCCTAAAACTCTCGTTCGCGTTGCGCCGCTGGTCGCCGCTCCTGACGTTGTTGCTGCTCGCAGGCACAGCTTTTTTGTGTCTCTGGCTGGCCCGGCGCACGCGTTGGTGGAGCAAGCCTGTGCTCGTGGTCGCCGTCGCGCTCGTCTGCGGCGCGGCATGGTTTGCGCGGCAGAACCATTTCGAGTGGATGTTCCATCCCTTGCCCGACCCCGCTTATGCGCGCGCCGCTGAGGCGAGCTATGTGGGCGATGCGGACATGGTGCTCGCCGTACAATTGAACGGCGAGGCGGTCGCCTATCCCGTGCGCCAGATGGCTTACCATCATCTGGTTGACGATACAGTTGGCGGCACACCGCTCGTCGCCACTTATTGAACGCTCTGTCACACCGGTCTGGTGTGGGCAACGACGGTCAACGGGCAACGGCTCCATTTTCATCTCGCCGGCATCAATAACCAGAACTTCATCATGCGCGATGAGGAGACCGGTTCCTGGTGGCAACAGGTAACGGGCGAAGCGATCTTAGGCCCGCTCAAGGGCACGCGCCTGCAACCCGTCATGCACGACGAATTGACGTTCGCCGTCTGGCGGCGCGAGCAGCCGGGCGGGCGCGTGCTGCGCCCCGACCCGCACATTGCAGAGGCCGCACGCTACGAGGCGGCCGATTGGGAGACACAGATGCAGCGCGTGCCCGTAGCGACAACCGACCGCGATGCGACGACCGGCCAGCGCACGCTCGTCGTCGGCGTTGATCTGAACGGAGCGGCCAAAGCTTATCCGAAGAACCTGCTCGGCGCGCAAAGCCCTATCAATGACACGGTCGGCGGCACGCCCCTGCTGCTCGTCGTCGGCGACGACAAACGCTCTGTGCGGGCCTTTGCGCGCAACGTCGAAGGGCACGCGGTCGAATTTTTTATGAAGCCTGCCGCTCAGGCTGGCCTGCGGCTGGTGGATGCCGCGACCGGCAGCGAGTGGGATTTTACCGGGCGCGCTGTGGCGGGCCGGCTAACGGGTCAGCAACTCAAACAAGTCCCGATCTTACTCGACTACTGGTTCGACTGGCACGGCTATCACCCGAACACCGCGCTCTACAATGCTGGCACACGTTAACTGGCGCGTTGCGCCTACAGGCTCGTCTGGTTGCGCGCCTTATCTTGATGACGTTCGAGCGCGAGTTCGATCAGACGGTCTATCACCTGCGGAAACGGCAACCCCGACGCGGCCCACATTTTCGGGAAGCCGGAAACGTCGGTCAGCCCCGGGCAGGTGTTGAGTTCGTTGATGAGCAATTCACCGTTGTCGCGCCGCAGGAAGAAGTCCACGCGCGCAAAACCCGCCCCGTCAATCGCCTTGAACGCTTGCAGCGCCATGCGCCGGATGCGCGCAGTCAACGTGCGATTGAGCGGCGCGGGCACGACGAACTCGACGTGCCCTGTGCTGCTGTACTTCTCCGTGTAATCCAGAAACGCGCCCTGCTGATCATGCACTATGTACTCACCCGGCAGGCTCGCCTGCGGTTCGTCGTTGCCGAGTACGGCGCATTCGATCTCACGTGCGTCAAGCCCCTCTTCGATGATGATCTTGCGATCATAACGCGCGGCCAGATCGATGGCGGCGGCCAGCGTTTGTTTGTCTGTCGCCTTTGAGATGCCGACCGACGAACCGAGATTCGCCGGCTTGACGAAGCACGGAAAGCCAAGCTTGCGGACGACGCGCCGCAAGACCGCTGCCCGGTCGCGCTCCCACTCGGAGCGCAGGCACCACAGGTAAGCGCACAGCGGCAACCCCGCGTCGCGAAAGAGCACCTTCATCGCAACTTTATCCATGCCGCAGGCGGAGGCCAGCACGCCGCAGCCGACGTAAGGCACACCCGCCATTTCCAGTAGCCCTTGAACCGTGCCGTCCTCGCCGTAAGTGCCATGCAGCACGGGAAAGATGAGATCGAGTTTCTGCGCTTTGGCCGGCCCACCGTCCGCCGCGAACGCGACGAGGCCGGACGAGCGCGACGGATCGCCCACGACCGCGAGCGCATCCGTCTTACGCTCCACCGCCTGCGGCAGACGCCCCTGCGCCTCCGCCGCCAACAGCCGCGCCGACTCGGCCGGCGACAACCAGCGCCCCGCCTTCGTGATCGCAATCGGCACGACCTCGTACTTCTCCGTGTCCATCGCCTCAACCACCGCACCCGCCGAGCGCACCGCCACCTCGTGCTCGCCCGAACGTCCGCCAAACACCACACCCACGCGCAATTTTTGTTTCATAAAAAAAGTCTGGAGAGGCCAGAGAGCCTAGCGAGTCCGTAGAGTCAAGGCAGCCTTTCGACTTGCTGGACTCTCCGGACTCGCTAGACTCGCTAGATTCTTACAGGATGGTTTTCCCCAAGGCTGACAGGATCAGTTCGACGCCGAGTTCGGCCGTGCGATTGTTGCTGTCGAGCGCGGTGTTGATCTCGACGACTTCGAGCGAGATCATGCCGTCGGCTTCGGCGATCTTCTCCATGCCGAGATGCGCCTCGCGGTAGGTCAGCCCGCCGCGCACGACCGTGCCGGAGCCGGGCGCGTCGCCGGGGTCGAGCGCGTCCACGTCGAGCGTGACGTGATAACCGGCGGGCGCACGGGCCGCGATGGCAATGGCTTCGTCCATGCAGGCGCTCATGCCGCGCTCGTCTATCTCGCGCATCGTGAAAAAGCGTAGGCCGAGTTGTTTGATCAACTCGCGCTCCGGCGGGTCTATGTCGCGTGCGCCGATGTGCGCGCAGAAGCGCGGGTCGAGTTTGGGCGCGAAGCCCGCGACGTGCGTCAACTCGGGCGGGCCGTAGCCGAGCAGCGCGGCGAGCGGCATGCCGTGTATGTTGCCGCTCATGCTCGTCTCCGGCGTGTTCATATCGGCGTGCGCGTCGAACCAGATGAGGCCGATTGATTGTTGCTGCGCGTGGGCGAGGGCGGCGACGCCCGCGACCGAACCGATGGCGATGGCATGGTCGCCGCCGAGAATGATCGGCAGTTCGCCCGCCCGCATCACGTTCTGCACGTCGGCCGCCAGCGCCTCACAGGCGACGCTGATCTCGGTCAGGTACTTAGCTTTCTCCGTCGGCTGCGCGGGCTGCTGCGGGCGTTCGAGGCGCATGTCGCCGAGGTCGCGCACCTCGTAGCCAAGCTGCGCGATACGTTGATTGAGGCGGGCGACGCGCATGGCCGCCGGCCCCAAATCTACGCCCGCCAGCGCGCTGCCGAATGCGAGCGGCACGCCGAGGATGCTGACGCGCCGGCCCGCGCCCGGCAGTCTGTTCGTGGCCGGCGTGCTTGTCTGTTCAGCTAATGTTGACATGAAAGATCACTCGCCCCGGCGCGCTCTGTTAACCGCCGAGATTGATGTTGAAGCCGCCGCCCCCACCACCGGACTGCGTCGGGAAGAACGGCTTCAGCAGACCGGCGAACGCCGCCAGATTGCGCGTCTGTATCAGCAGTTCGCCCGGCCCCGAAAACTCCGCGACGACGCCCTCGCCGCTGACCATGCTGCGGAAGAAGCCTTGCGCCGCCTTGCGTAAAGTGTACTGCGTCGTGCCTTCCCATGCGACGAGGTGGCCCGTGTCCACCACGTAGCGCTCGCCCGCGCGCAGGCGTTTGCGATGAATCGCGCCGAAGGACGACACGAGCAGCAAGCCCGCGCCCGTCACCGACAGCACGAACAACCCCTCGCCGCCGAAGAAACTTTTCGCCCCGCCCCACTTGGTATCAACCACCAGCCCCGCGTCGCCCGCGAGATAAGAACTCGACTGCACGAAGAACTGCTGGTTGTTCATCTCGATGGCGGCGATATCGCCGGGGCCGCCCGGCGCGAGCGTGACCTCGCCGGGGCCGCCGCGCGCCGTGAACGTCGAGACGAAAGCGGATTCGCCGCCGACGGTGCGCTTCAATGCGCCCATCAGCCCGCCCTTCATCTGCGATTGCAACTCCACGTTCGCAGACATGGAGACCATCGCGCCGGACTCGGCCTGTATGGACTGCTCCGGTTGCAGTTGCAAGACCGCGAGCGAATATGAAGGCTGGTGCAGAATCTCGTAGCTGTAGCCGCGCCCCTGCCCCGTGCCGTCCGTGTCAATGTTGATGCCGCGCCCGGCCGTCGCCTGATTGAAGCCCGCGCCGCTCGGCGGCGGTTGCTGGAAACCCGGCGGCGGCGACGAAGGCAATGGCGCGCTGCCCACGTTGGCCGGTGCGGTCACGCGCGTCCCGCACGCGCCGCAAAATTGCGCCCCGGCCGGCAACACCGCGCCACAGTTCGGACAGTTCATACGCTTACTCCTTTGGACTTCTCCACGATGATTTGCACTGCTTCTTCCGGCGTCTGAGCGAAATCGAGTATGCCTACGTCCTGCGCGCTCACGATCAGGTGCGCGCGCCACGCTGCGACCACAGGCGGCCAGCAATCACCGAGTAGCACGAGCGGGCGTGCTTCGATGACGCGCGTTTGCAGTTTGTTCCAGACGAGCGACAACTCCGTGACCGTGCCCATCCCGCCCTTGATAGCGATGAAGCCGACCGAGCGCGTGATCAGGTGTTGCAGCCGCTCGTAGAAATGTGCGGACGCGACCTTGTCCGTCAAGTAGCGGTTCGGCTCGGCCTTGAACTGGTTCATGACGATCCCTAGCACGCGCCCGCCCCGCTCGTGCGCGCCCCGGCTCGCCGCCTCCATCACGCCCAGATAGCCGCCCGTGCAGATCGTGAAACCCGCTTCGGCCAACAGTTGCCCTACACGCCGCGCCTGCCCGTACTCCTCACAGTTCTCGCCGCACTTCGAGCCGCCGAAAATTGTTACGATGCGTTCCATATTAAAGACAGTGACGAGTGCCGAGCGACAAGTGCCAAGCGTGCGACAAGGCTTTAACTTGTCACTTGTCGCTCGTCACACGACGCTGCTCTTAGGGTCTCAATCTATAAAGCATACGCGGAAACGGAATGGTTTCGCGGACGTGTTCGATGCCGCACATCCATGCGGTGCAGCGTTCGATGCCCATGCCGAAGCCGGCATGCGGCACGCTGCCGTAACGGCGCAGGTCTAAGTACCATTCGAACGCCGCGCGCGGCAGTTCGTGGGCCTTGAGTTGGGCTTCGAGAAATTCGAGCGAGGTGGCGCGTTCGCCGCCGCCGATCACTTCGCCGTAGCCCTCGCTGGCGAGCACGTCCACGCCGAGCGCCAGATCGTCACGTTCAGGATCGCGCTTCATGTAGAAGGCTTTGACCGCCGCCGGGTAGTGATGCACCATCACCGGCCGCTCGAACTGCTGCGAGATGTAAGTCTCGTCGGGCGCACCGAAATCACCGCCCCACTCGAAGCGCGTGTCGAGCGCGCCCCGTTCGTGCCCTTCGTGGAGCATCTTTACAGCATCGTCGTAGTGCAGCCGCGGAAACGGCGGTACGATGGCTTCAAGTTTCGCGGGGTCGCGTTCCAGCACCTTCAACTCTTCCCGGCGCTCGTCGAGCACGCGCGCGGCAATCGCCGACAGGAAACGCTCGGAGAGATTCATCACGTCTGCGAGCGTGGCGTAGGACATCTCCGGCTCGACCATCCAGAACTCGGTCAGGTGGCGACGCGTCTTCGAGCGTTCGGCACGAAAGGTCGGGCCGAAGCAATAGACTTTGCCGAAGGCCGCGGCCGTCGCCTCGTTGTAGAGTTGCCCGGACTGCGAGAGGTAGGCTTTTTCGTCGTCGAAATAATCAACCTCGAACAGCGTGGTCGTGCCTTCGCAGGCGGCGGGCGTCAGAATGGGCGTGTCGCAGAGCGTGAACCCGTCGTTGTCTAAAAAGTCGCGGACGGCGCGGACGACCGTGTGGCGCACCTTGAGGATCGCGTGCTGGCGACGCGAACGCAGCCACAGGTGGCGATGATCCATCAGGAACTCAGTGCCGTGTTCCTTCGGCGTGATCGGGTAGCCCTCGGCGCGCTGCCAGACTTCCGCGCTCACGACATCTATCTCAAAGCCGCCCGGCGCGCGTTCGTCCGCGCGGACGCTGCCCGTGATCGAGAGCGCCGACTCCTGCCCCAGATGCTTGAGCGCGTCCCATAACTCTTCCGGCACATTCTTCTTGAAGACGACGCATTGCACGACGCCCGTGCCGTCGCGCAGTTGCGGGAACAGGAGTTTGCCGCTCGAACGCAGGTTGTAAAGCCACCCGCGCAGCGTGACGGTTGTGCCCACGTGGGCGGCGAGTTGGTCAATGTAGACGTGCGGCGCGTCCGTCTGCGCGCCCGCCGGTTTTTGTGTCTCTACTTCAGGTGTCATAAGTGCTTGCAATTCCAATCCAACTAAAAGGGTGCTTTGATTATGCCCGACGATGAAACTACTTCTCAAACGCGCGGGCCGTGATGGCGCGCTGCAACGCCGGAAAACGATTGAGCCATTGCGCCGCCTGTAGAACGATCTGCAACATCGGATTGATAAACTGCGCGTAGGTTGCGCCGCGCCCGAACACGCCCGTCTGCCACGAGAACGTGCCGACCGCTTTCAAACAACGCTGCACCGTCATCAAACGAAATTCGCGCGCAAACTCGTCCGCTTCAAACAGGGGCAAGCCCCGCCGCTCGCGCTCCGCGAGGAAGAAGAGGCGGCGCTCGCGCACCTCTGCGAGCGAGGGCGCAGAGGTCACGCGGTCGAGGAGCAGAGAGACGAGATCGTAGCTGGCGGGCCCCATGCGCGCGTCCTGATGGTCAATGATGCGTAGGCGGTCGCGCCCGTCCACGATCAGGTTCGCGGCGTGATAATCGCGGTGACAGAGCACGCGCGGGCGCGCGGCGAGTTCTGAAGCCACGTCGTAGAGTTCGGCGCGCAGTTCGGCCTCTTCGCCGTGCTTGAGCGTTTCGTGGCGCATGCTCTTGAAATAGTGCTCGAAGAAGAAGTCGAGTTCCCAGGAGAGTTTGGCTTCGTCGAATGCAAGCCGGCTGGCGATGGAGTCGCGCTCGTAGGCGAGCGCGGTCGCAGCCTGTATGTCCGCGATCAGGCTGAGCGCGTGTTCGACGTAAAGCTCACGTTCGTCCTGTGTTGCGCTCTCGAAGACGCGGCGCAACTGCCGGTCGCCCAAATCCTCCTGCACGATGATGCCCTGCTCGCCACTCACGTCGAAGACTTCCGGCACAGGTAAATGCGCCGCCGCGAACAGGCGCGTCACGTCCAGATAAGGGTGTATATCGGGGTCGAACGGTTCGGGATAGACGGCAGCGATGGCCGTGCCGCCCGACCAAGGGAGCCGGAAATACTCGCGCGTCGAAGCGTCGGGCGTGAGGGCGACGAGTTCACCGCCGGTCTGCCCCCGGCGCGCGAGATACTCCTGCAACCGCTCGCGGGCGGATGCGGCGAATGCGTTGGCCGTGATCCCCGAAGGATGGCTCATCGGACAGAAAGGGTGCGGGCTAGAGTTTATAGAACTCAGGCCCCGGAGGAGCGCGTGAGTTAAGCGTTGCTCGTGGCGCAACCCCGTGCGGGCCTCTAATGTTTTGCGCGGAACGCGGGCGATTGTATCACCGCGTCAAGGGGGCGACAAAATTCTCGCCTCGCACCGCGCCCTGCAAACCTTTGGCGGGTCGGCTGGCGTCGCGCACGAGTTCTGCGCGCACGACGGCCGCATCCTCAATCGTCTCGCCGGCCCCGACACGCACGCCCGCACCCAGCACGGCCCGGCAGACGCGCGCGCCGGCCGCGACGTGTGCGTGCTCCCACAAGACTGCGTCGCGCACGTCTGCGCCGGCAGCGACGTGCGCCCCTGTGCCAAGTTCCATATCGCGCCCGGCGAGTTTCATCAAGGCGCAACTCGTGTCGAGATAGCGCCGGACGGTGGAGAGTTCGTGCCACATGCCGTTGGCGACGTGGGCGGCGATGCGCTCGCCCGCGTTCATCGCCTGTGGGTAAACGTCCGTGATCGAATCGGAGAAGACGCCGCGTGGGATGAAGTCGAAGATGCGCGGTTCCAGTATGTGAATGCCTGTGAACATGAGCGGCGCGGGCGCAGTTGAAGTTTGCCCGGCGACAGTGTCCGGCTCTCTGTTTGGCGGGACGCTGGTCGCGTCTCCGACGTTATCGGACGGGGGAAAACCGCCGAGGCCGGCATAGAGACCATCACGCACGTTGATGATCGTGTAGCGTTCGCGCTGCTCATTCGGGCGCAGGACGAGCGTGGCGAGCGCGCCGGTGCGGCGGTGCGTCGCGAGCGCAGCCGCGAGATCAATGTCGGTAGCGATCTTGCCGTTGACGACGATGAAAGTGTCGGTGGAAAGATATGCGCGGGCATTGTCGAGCGCGCCGCTCGTGCCGAGAATGGTCGGCTCGTCGAAATACGCCAAGCGCACACCGAACGCGCTGCCATCGCCGAGTGCGGCGCGGACAGACTCCGGCCGGTGATGCAGGTTGACGGCGACCTCGCGGCAACCGTAGCGCGCCAGATATTCGGCGACGTAACCGACCAGCGGCCGGCCCATGAACGGAATGGCCGGCTTCGCCCGGTCAATTGTCAGTGGCCACAGGCGCGTGCCGTAACCCGCAGCCAGAATCATCGCACGCATAGGAGCAGAGGTCAGAGGTTAGAGGTCAGAGGTTAGAGGTCAGGCGCAG
>DASVQA010000110.1:0-2665 GCA_036389375.1 Pyrinomonadaceae bacterium
TCTCCTGCGTGACAGCGAGGCCGTTGGCCCTGTCGAGCAATCCCATCTTGCGCTTTTCTTCCGGCATCACGCGGCCCAAAAACGTCAGGTGGTCGCGGAAAGCGAAGACCGATTCAGGCTCTGTCACGCGCGCGTCCTGTCCGAGCGCCTCTTTGAATAGCGACGCAGCCATCGGCGTCACATACTCGTGCGAGAAACGCACGTCGGCGACGGCAAAGAGCGCGTCGCCCGGTTTGACGGCGGCGACGCCCACCTCGCCGGCCCGCACGAAGGCGTGGCGCGCGATGATCTTTTCGACAATGTTCATCGGGCGCGGACTGGTTTCGACGGGCGGCGGCGTCACAGCCCCCGCGAGCCGCGCCTTGTTGTAGTTGAACAGACCGGCATGCTCGACGATGTCGCGCGAGATCGGGTCAAGCCCGCGCGTGAACTCCGCTAAGGGAATCTCTTCGCCGCGCCGTATGCGCGCGATGAGGCCGAAGTCGGTCGAGGTCAGCAGCCCGATGTTCTGCGCGTTCTGGCCGTAAATCTTCTCAATCGTTTTGGCGATGACGAGTTCGACGCCGGCCGCCTTCTCGGCATACGGCGCGGTTTCGCGCGACGAGCCGCAGCCCTTCGACAGTCCCGACACGACGACCGCGAAGCCGCCCTGTTTAACTTCGTCCTTCCTGACCGCGCCTTCGCGCATGCCGACGTAGACGTACTCGCCCAACGTCTCGTCGTAGTAGAAGCAGACCCAGCCGGGCGTGATCTCGTCGGTCGAGATGTTGTTCATCAAAGGCACGTTCGGCTCGTCGGGCAAATCCGCGCCGGCTTCGAGTTGGCGGCGGATCAGCTTTGTGTCTTCGGTCAGAAACAGGACGCGCCCGGCGAACGCGATGCGGGCGGGGCGCTTTGGTGTCTGCTCGGTCATGAATGCTCCTTCGAGGTACGGACGATGAATAAAGGTTAAGCATAATTATAGACTGAAGCGGCGCAAAAGTAGTAGGCGCTTGACCGGTTGAAAAAGCTGGTGCGAGCCGAGGCCCGGCCGGGTTGCGACGGCGCGGGCAGGAGCGTGTATGATGAGGGCCAAGCGTGTGTGCGGCGCGCTCGGCTGAACAAGAGCCGGCTGCGCCGCACACCCATCTACGGGCGTAAGACAAGCGCGCCCGGCGAGGCTCGGAAGTCAGGTGGTAGTCAGCGCGCCACAAACCGACGACCTGCTGCGCCCTTTTCTGGTGGCGAGCGATGAACGTGCGGAATCGGCGGCGCTCGCCGAACTCTTCGCGGCGCACGTCGCGCCCGTCGTCCGCAGCATTCTCGGTCTCAAACTGCAATTCTATGCCAGCCGGAGCGCACGCAAGTTTAGCCATCCTGAGTTTGAAGAAGTCTATAACGACGTACACCTGCACCTGCTCAGGCGGCTGCGTGCGTTGAAGGCCGATCCGAGCGGTAAACCCATCAGCAACCTGCGGAGCTACGTCGCAGCGGTGACGCGGACGACCTGCGACGAATATCTGCGGCGCAAGTATCCGCAGCGCCGCTACCTGAAGGACAAGCTGCGTTATCAACTGACGACGCGCGGCGAGTTTGCTTTGTGGGAGAGCGCGGAGGGCGCGTGGCTGGCAGGGCTGTCTGGTTGGGCGGGGCAGCCGGCGCAGGAGTCGCCCGACCGCGCGGCGCTCCTGACGAAACTGGCCGCGCTCGACGCACACGCGCAGAGCACGCAGGAGTTGTTGCGCGCCATCTTCCAGACGGCCGCGCAGCCGCTCGAACTCGAATATCTGACCGCGCTCGTCGCCCAAATGTGGGGCATCGAAGACCGCCCGCACGAGTCGTTGGACGAACGGGGCAACTTGCTCGCGGAGCAGTTGACCGGCCCCGAAGCCGACCCGGCGGCGGCTTTGGAGTCGCGCCAACTGCTGACGAGTTTGTGGGCCGAGATTTGCCAGTTGCCGCGCCGCCAGCGGGTCGCGCTGCTGTGCAATTTAAGAAACCAGCACGGCGTCAACGTCATCACGCTGCTGCCGGCGACGAACGTGGCGAGCGTCGAGCAGATCGCGGCGGCACTGGAAATCCCGCTCGCCGAGTTTGAGCAGCTCTGGCCGGCGCTGCCGCTCGACGACCTGCGGCTCGCCGCCTATCTCGGCGCGACGCGGCAACAGGTGATCAACCTGCGGCGCAGCGCCCGCGACCGGCTCGCGCGGCGGTTGAAAGATTGGGCGCACAAGTTGAAGTGACACGAATATTTTGCGGCGCTCAGCGTCTTGTTCTTAATGTGTTCTAAGGGGCGCGCGGCGTTTGCGCCCGCCTGTAACGAGTCCGATGGTCGTTATGTACCAGCACCCGACCGAGCAGCAGTTGACGGAATACCAGCAGCGCACGCTCGCACCCGACGCGTTTCTCGCCGTCCACGGGCACGTCTCGGAGTGTGCGCGCTGCGCCGCACGCTGCTACGAGCCGGCCCAGGGGCGCACTGACTACGAGACGCTGCTCGCCGCGCTCGCACCCGCGCCCCATGATCCGCCCTATCACCTGACTGACGAGACGGCCGCCGCTTACGTCGCAGACACACTCGCAGAGCTTGACCGCGAGCCGGCCGAGACACACCTTGAAGACTGCGCCGAGTGCGCGGCGACAATTGAACAACTGCGCGCGACGCGTGTGCCCGCTCAGGCCGCAC
>DASVQA010000111.1:0-40010 GCA_036389375.1 Pyrinomonadaceae bacterium
GCCGCGACCGCCTCGGCCGTGATGTCGAAGTGCGATGCCGACCACGCGGGCCGGCCGTCGCGCAGGATGATCGCCTGCGGCGACTCGTGGCGGATGCCCGTCACCTGCTCGACCGCGCGTGAGACTTCGCGCGCCTGCTGCACGACGACGAGCGCCACCTCACCTGCGTAATTCGTCATTTCTCGATAGGCGCGCGCGCTAATGGGGCACGTCAGACTATGTTTGAACAGGATGACCGCCGATTGGTGCGAACGCTTGATCAATTCGTCGAGCGCCGCCCGGTCTTCAACCGCGACGAAGTTGCTCTCCTGCCGCGAGGCTTGTGACATAACAGACCTCCCGCGCCGGAGACTGAAGCGCCCGGCGCAACCTTTCTCTGCTGAAACTCGTGCTCTGCGGGAACGCTGCGATATTAGCACAAAGACGCGATGAACGATGAACGCCGCGCACGATGAAGCACAGGCGGGTTCATCGTGCGCGGCGTTCGTCGTTTCAGCCCGACTGTGCGCCGTTCATCGTGCGTGGTTGCTACTTCCAGTCGCCGACAAGCACGAACGGGGCCCAGTGGAAGGGCGCGCTGTACTGTTTGCCCGCGATCATCTGTTGCTGTGCGGCGCGCAGGGCGGCGGCGGAACCGACAGACTGTTTGCCTAGATAGCGTTTGTAGAAGTCGGTCATCAGATCGGGCGTGGATTTATCGGCCACAGACCAGAGGCTGACGCCGACGGTCGGCGCGCCCGCGTACATGAAGGCGCGCGTCAGCCCGATGATGCCCTCGCCGCGCTTCTCGCGCCCTAACCCAGTCTCGCAGGCCGAGAGCATGACGAGCGGTGCGCCCAGATGCAGGTTGAAGATTTCATCCGTGCGCAGGAAGCCGTCGCCCTCGCGGTTGCCGACGAGCGAAAGCACAACGCCGGTAAACTGCGGGCGTTCGGTGTTCAACAGCCCGTGCGTGGCGACGTGCAGCACGCGGTACTTGCCTATGTCGCGCGTCTTGACGTTGGCTTCGTTGGCGTCCAAGTCGAGCCACACGTCGGGCGCAAGCCCGGCGGCGCGTGCGAGTTGGGCGACGGCTTGCGCCTCTGCGCGCGTGCCGGTCAGCCGCGCGAGCCTGAGTTTGGCCGGTTCGACGCTTGCACCCGCCACGTCTGCGACCGCGCTCGCAATCGAAGCGTCCTGCGTGCCGTCGCCCGCCGGGGCCATCTTCAGGCGCGCGTCTTTCGGATCGAAGACCGGATCGGCCACGACGAGCATGCCGCTGCGCGCCGCCTGCGCGCCACTCTGCTGCTGCCGCAGCGCGGCGACGACCGAAGCAGAGGGCGCGTAGATGATCTCGTTGGTCTGCACGAGGTAGGGAAGACTGGCGAAGTCTGCGCCGGTCGGCTGCGTGACCAAGGCTTCAAAGGGCACGTAGTTGAGCGCGCCGTCGGCGACAATGAGCAGGCGCTTGCCGTTTGTGACCGGTGCGGCGGGCGCGAACGCAGATTGATAGAGCGCGTTGGCGGCCGTCGTGAACGCCGCGACGTTGCCAAGCGAGCCGCTGGTGGCGACGCCCAACCCGCGCTCGTCCGAGAGACCGCGCGTCGCCAGTTCGACGATTGAGCGGCGCACGGAGTTCGGCACGATCTGATCGCGCAGATCGGTCACCTGCTTGTTGAGCGTCTCGCGCGGCGGCAGTTGATAGAGCGTAACGCTCCCCTTCGCCACGGCCCAGAGATACGATTGCTCGTCGCCGAGACTGTATTCGAGCAGTACCGTCTGATCGTCGAGGACTTGCTGCTGCACGTCGGCGAGCGCGAGCGGCTGCGCGCCGGTCAGGGCGGCGTAACGCGGGTTGGCGCTCCTGATCTGATTTTCGATGCTGTCGTAGTCGGTCTGAAGCGCGTCGAGTTCCGCTTCGAGGTCTTGGAGCGACTTGTCGGGCGGTTGCCCCGTCGGGCTGACGCCGGTTAACTGCTGCGCGATCTCCTGTTGCCGTTCGAGGTTGGTGCGCTTCTTTTGCAACAGGTCGGCGGGCACGCCGGCGCTGATCTCTGCGCGCGCGTCGTTCAGCATGTCGAGCAGCGAGCGCGCACGCCCCTGCTCCGTGATCTTGAAGGCTTCGGCCGCGTAGTTGAGCGCCGCCCCGTCGAGCGGTGCGCCGGGCTTCCCGGCCAGCAGCGCCATCGCGGCGAGCGCGCTTGAGGCTTCGTCGTACACGTCTTTGGTGGTGGCGAGAAAGGTGGTGCGCGCCTCGTCGGCGTTGATGCTGCCTTCGCGGATCGCTTCGATGGTTTGCAGCGCGTCGCGGTAAGCGGCGAGCGCGTCGTCCATCGCCTTAAGTTTCTTTTGCGGGTCGCGCTCTGATTGCGCCGCCAACAGTTTCGCGCGCCCCGTGCCGCGCTCGGCCGGCCAAGTCAGGTCGAGCCGTTTATCTGCCTTCGCACCGTTAAGCGCTTCAGTGTAGAGCTTGAGCGCATCTTTGGCGCGGTTCTGTTTGAGCGCGACATCGCCGAGACTGGTACGCGCCATCGTGCGGAAGCGCCGGGTCTGACCGAGATTGCCGACGAGCGGGAGGTTGCTGCCGAGCGCGGCGAGCGCGTTCTCGAAATGCTTCTTCGCGCTGTCGAGACTCTCGATCTGGAAATCCACACGCCCGATGCCGAGTTCGCGCGTCGAGTAGAGGATCGTCTGGCGGTATAGCTCGAAGGTCTTCTGCACGTCGCCGACGACGCCGACGGCATTGGTCGCGGTCGAGAGGCCGGGCGCGCCGGTGGCGATGTTCTTCAAACGGCTGAACGTGCCGAAGCCTTTCTTGGCGGGGGCGAGCGGGCTGGTGTCGGGCTTCTGCACCTGCATCTGGTTGAAGACGCCGGCCGCCTCTTCGAGTTTGCCCATGCGGAGATAAGTGTCGCCCACTTTGGCGAACATCAGATCGGAGTTGTAGCTGTTGTCGCTGACGCCGACGACGCGCGTGATGGCCGGCTCCTGTCCGGCCGCCGTCTGGAAGCCTGTGCGCGCCGCCTGATAGTGCGTGAGCGCGACTTCGTATTGCCCCTGTCGCGCGTAGAGGTCGCCCAGCGCGTCGTGCGCCGCCGCCTCTTCGCGCGGGTGCTTGGCGTCGGTCGCAATTTTCAGCGCGGACTCAAGCAGCGGCAGCGCCTGATCGGCCTTGCCGCGTTTCAAGAGCGCGCGCCCCTGCCGCAAGGCTTCGGCGAAGTCGAGATGCTGCTGCGCGGCCTGCGCGACCGGGCGTTGCGGCTGCGCTGCGGCGGGCGGCGCGAAATTAGCAAAGGTGACAAGACCGGACAGGACAAAGACGATAAGATGGCGTTTATTCATCGTAGCTCTCCATGACATGAACGAGACTCTCTGGTGTCGTTCGCAATCAGATTAACAAAGCGGCAGCGGCCGATCAGGCAGCACAGGTAGACAGCAAAAGGCCGCACCTACCGTCGCACGGATGAGGACGGAAGCGCGCGGCCGTTATAGTGTACAACTGTCTGCTTGGACGGCCCCTCGGTCATCGTTTCGTTTCAACGGCAAAGCGAAACGAGGTGGCGCTTGGCTCAACGATGCACCAGCGTCAGCGTGGTGATGAGCAAGCCCGTGGTAGAAGAAGCATTCAGGCGGACGACGGTCGGCTCAGGCGCATCGGCCGCCAGACCGAGACCGCGCGTGGTCGCTTCGCGCTCGCTCGGCGTCTGCACGTGCCCCTCGTCCTTAATCTTACTGACCGCCACCTGCTCGCGCGGCTGCTCCTTGACCAACTGCGCCCAGAGCGAGCGCGGCGGATTCCAAGGGCAACTGTGCGCGGGGTCGGCGCAGAAACCGACGAGCGCCTCGCCCGTCGGCACGTTTGGCAGCGGCTCGCGCGTCACGACGATGTAGAGATGTTCGGTCGCGGGCGTCGCGTCGAAGACGAACCAGCGCAGGCGCTCGTCCGCTTCCATGTTCGACGGCACTTCGTAAGGGACGTGCGCGCGGATGAAGTTGCTGCCGCGCCCCAGCCGCGAATCAGGGAAGATCATCTGCGGCTCGCCTTCGTTCTCCGTGTAGAAGACGTAGAGATAGCCGTCAGTGTTGGCTTCGAGCGAGATGCGGATCGCGTCGTCGCGGTGAAAGACGTGGTTCGGATCGACGCGGCGCGCGTCGCCATTCAGATCACGCTGAAAGAGCGTGTAACCGATGCCGATGGCCGCCGGGTTGAAGTTGGCGAGCGTGATGTTGGCATTCGCTGCGGGGCGTTCGCTGGTCTGCTTCACGCCGCCGCTTTTTTTGGTCGGCGGCGCGACGGGCGTGTTCTTCGCCACTTGCCCGCTCGCGCCTTTGGCGGGCGCGCTGCCGTTTGTGCGTTCGCGCGCGGGCGCAGGGTCGGCCGGCTTCTTCTTCTCCGGCGCGCTCGGACGCGTGGTGAGAAACGCGCCGCGCACCTGCACGTCGTCGTCGTTCGTCGCGGGCTGTGGCGCGTCCTGCGCGTGGGCGGTGAGCGCGGTGGCGGCGACGCAGAGCGCCAGCCCGCAGAGTAGTTTGAGGAGTGTTACGCGCATGAGAGGTTCGCTCCTTTCAGGACGGACGAGCAGCAGAGATGATGTCGGCGCACTGGCGTTGATGTTCATGCTTACTTGTGTTCGATGCGTATGTCGAAGACGACGGGCCGCGCCGTCTGTTCCGTCGCCGGCACGTTGACGGCGACGGCCGGTTGCGCCCCTTGTGCCTGTTGTACGAGCGCGATGGACGCGGCGGTTTGCGCCTGTGCGCGCAACTGTTCGAGTTCCGCCTGTTCGGCCGGCGTCAGTTCATGCCCGGCGGGCGCGGTCAGAAAGCCGGGCGTCAAGAGCGGCGTCGGCGCGAAGATGACCATGTACTCTTCCGTGCCGGGGTTGCGGTCGAGTTGCAGCGCCACGCCGGGGCCGTAAGGGAAACTGAAATCCGCGCCGGCCGCCGCCTGATTGGTCTTCATCACGCCGACGGGGCGCGCGGTCAAAAACGTCGTCGGCGCGTTGCCTTGCGGGCCCGGCCCGATGATGTAGAGATAGCCGCGCGTGCGCGGCGTGAAATGGAACTTGAACTGCTGCCCCGAACGCAGAGAGAGCGCGCCCGCCGCCGCCACGCGTTGCCCCGTCTGCTCGCGGCCGCTCTCGTAAGCCTCAAGCCAGTAGGTCAACGCTTCGACCGGCGCAGGCGCATTGGTCGGGCGCGCCGGATCAGTGTTCACATTCGACACAGGCGACTCGACCGGCGTGCGCTTCGCCTGCGCGCGCTGCCACACGAACCAGCCGCCCGCCGCGACACACGCGAGCAGCACGAGCGCGGCAATGCCCGCGACGAGCGGCCCGGTCGAGCGAGTTTGCCCCTGCGCGCCCACGCCCGCCGCCGCAGGTGTACTCGCAGCCGCGCTCTCCACGCCCGCCGCGCTCGCGACGGGTGCGGCGGGTGCTGACCATGCGTTGGGCGCTGCCTTTGCGCCGGTAGTCTGTGCAGGGATGACGGGCGCGGTGTTCGTCGGTATGCTTGCGCCCGGCCTCGTGCCTACGTCCCCCGCGTTCGTATTGATGGTGTGCGCGTCGCGCGAAGCGTGCGATGCGCCCGTGTCGCCGGCCCGGCTCGGCGCGGGCGACGGCGGAGCTACAGGCGCGGGGCGCGGCGCGGTAATGCTGCTGGCGAACTGCGACCCTGTGCCTTGCACGTTCAGACTGTTCGCCAACTGGCTCGCGCTGTTTGGTTCGATGGTCAACTCAAGCGCCGTGCGCAGTTCGTCCGCCAGATCGCCGACCGACTCCTGCCGGTCGTTGCGATCCTTCGCCAGCGCACGCGCAATCGCGTTGCCAAAGGCGGCGGGCACGTCGGGTGCGACCTCTTGCAAGGGCTGCGGCTCTTGCATGAGATGTGCCTGCTGCATCTCCGGCAGCGATGCCGCGATGAACGGCTTGTGTCCCGCGCACAACTCGTAGAAGATCACGCCGAGCGAATAGATGTCCGTGCGCCCGTCTATGTCCTCTTGGCCGTCGCGCTGGCGTGCGCCCCACTGTTCGGGCGACATGTAGTAAGGCGTGCCTAAGATTTGGCCGGCCACCGTCAGACCACCGTCACCTGAATTCACGTCGGCCACGCCGCGCAGCTTGGCGATGCCGAGGTCGAGCAGTTTGACCTGCAAGCGCCCTTTCGGGTCGCGGCTGAGCATCACGTTCTCCGGTTTGAGGTCGCGGTGGACGACGCCGTGCGCGTGCGCTACGTCGAGCGCGCGCGCGACGGGTTCGAGCACCTCCAACGCCTCGGCGGGCGTGAACCGGCCGCGCTGCTTGAGTTCCTTATCCAGCGTGTGCCCTTCGACGTATTCCATCACCATGTAGGTGAGACCGTCGGCGCTGGCGCGCAAGTCGTAGACGATGACCGCGTTCGGATGACGGAAGCGCCGCGCCGCCTGCCCCTCGCGCTGGAAGCGCCGCAGCCATTCGGTGTTCGAGCGCATCTCGGGCCGGAGCATTTTGATCACGACGCGGTCGCCCAAGAGTATGTGGCGCGCGCGATGCAGCGTGCCCATGCCGCCGCGCGCGATGAAGGCTTCGATCTCGTACTGACCGTCGAGCAACTGCCCGACCTGTATGGCGGGTGCGGCTTCGAGTACCGTGCCGTCGTCGGGGCAGAAACCGGCCGCGCCTTCGTAAGTGCCGCCGCATTGGGGACAGAATTTCATGTGGAGATGAGACCGATGTATCCTTCGGTTTTCTGTTGGTTGCGGCCCGCGCTGGCAGCAACGCGCAAGTCGCGGGGCGCGCAGTCTGGCTGGCCGAAGTTTTTATCGGGCCCGGCCGGGCTTAAGTCTAACACGTGCGACGCGCGCGTGTGAATGTGAGCGTTGACAACACAGGGCTTGCGTCGCGCGCGGCGCAAATGCCGCGCGCAGCGAACCGTGCGGGCCGTTTACAACATCAAAACAGGGCGCGTTCAGCGTTCCAATGAACGCCGGGCGCGCGGAGTGTAAAGGCTATGTTCTTTATTGAACGGTTGAGCCGGCGTTCCCCGTTATTCCTGCTCACAGTGGGCTTGCTGCTCGTTGTCCTGCAAGGTCTGATCAACTTTCTGGCCGGCCCCGATCTCTCGTTCACGCTCTTTTACCTGCTGACCGTCTCGCTCGTCGCGTGGCTGGTCGGGCGGCGGGCGGGCGTCGCCATGGCCTGCGTGTGCGCCTTGAGCAACTTGACGACAGAACTTATGTTCGCGCACACGACGACACGCCCCTGGCTGCCGTTCGCCAACGCCGTGACGAGTCTCGGCGCGTTCCTCTTCGTCGCCTATTTCGTCTCCGCCCAGCGCCGCTCGCTCGAACACGAACGCGAACTGGCGCGCACAGACGATCTCACGGGCCTGCTCAATCGTCGCTCGTTCATGGAAGCGGCGAACCGCGAGATCACGCGCGCGCGCCGCTTTCGCCACCCGTTTACCGTCGCCTACATGGACGTGGACAACTTCAAAGAGGTGAACGACCACTACGGGCACTCGACCGGCGACGCGGTGCTGCGCACGGTGGGCGAGACGATCCAGCAGAGTTTGCGTGCGGTGGACGTGATCGCGCGGCTCGGCGGCGACGAGTACGTGATCCTGATGCCGGAGACGGACGACGCGGCGGCCGAGGCGGTCGTGGCGCGCGTGCGCCAGAACGTCAACAAAGTGGTCGAGCGCGGGCGCTGGCCCATCAGCTTCAGTATCGGCGTCGTCACTTGGACAACGCCGCCACGCACCGTTGACTTCATGCTCAAACGCGCCGACGACGCCATGTACGCCGTCAAGAACGAAGGCAAGAACCGCGTCGCGCATCTCAAGCTATCAGGCGAACCCGTGCCCGTGCGTTGACGCAGGCGTAAAGCAGACCGCCCGGCCGTTGAGCATGACGGCCGGGCGGTCTGCTTATTTGCTCGTTTGATTAAGAACGCGGTGGCGGATTAACGACCAAGAACACATCCCAAGCCCAGCGGCCGCTGAGCTAAAGCCTAAAGGGGCGACCGATCCTCGCGCGAGGATCGGTCGCCCCTTACGTTGGACGTTTATTTCACCTATGACCCGCGTGCGTCTAAGTAAATCTGCTGCGTGTAGTCGCGCACCATGCGGTCGCTGTTGAAGGCGGGCACAAGCGTCGCAATCGCGCGCTTCATCATCCGCACCCAACGACGCGGGATGCCCTGCGCGTCGCGCTCGTAGTAGGCGGGCGCGACCTCTTCTTCGAGCAGGCGATAGAGCGATTCGGCATCGTGCGCGTCCTCTTCGTGCGCCGTGCCGGTGGCGACGAGATGTTCGCCGATGGCCCAGCCGTTCGTCGTGTCGTAGCCTTCGAGCCACCAGCCGTCTAAGACGGAGAGATTTAACCCACCGTTCATCGCTACCTTCTCGCCGCTCGTGCCCGACGCTTCGAGCGGGCGGCGCGGCACGTTCAACCACACGTCCACGCCCTGCACGAACTGGCGCGCGATCTCCTGATCGTAATCCTGTATGAAGATGGTGCGATGGACGATCTGCGGGTTCAGTTTCCACTGCGCGAGTTGTTGCAGAATCTGCTTTGCGCCCTCGTCGTGCGGGTGCGCCTTGCCGGCAAAGACGAACTGCACGGGGCGCTCGGCGTCGGTCATCAAACGCAGCAGCCGCTCCGGGTCGTGAAGCAGCAGACTCCAACGCTTGTAGGCGGCGACGCGGCGCGCGAAACCGATGGTCAACGCGTCGGGGTCGAAGGCACGGCGCGCGGCTTCGGCAAACTCCATGCTCTCGCCGCGTTGCAGGCGCGCGTGGTATTGCCGGTGCCGCATGAAGGCGACGAGCCGCTGCTTCTGCAAGCGGTGGACGCGCCACAACTCTTCGTCCGTGATCTGTTCGACGCCCTGCATCCAGCAACCCTCGTCGCATTGAAGCTCATGCCAGTTGGGGCCGAGGTGCTGCTCGTACAATTCGCGCAGGAGCGGCGCAACCCACGTCGGCGCATGCACGCCGTTCGTCACCGAACTGATCGGCACTTCGTCAACCTTGTGACCGGGAAACAACTCTTGCCAGAGCGCGCGTGAGACTTCACCGTGTTTGCGCGAGACGCCGTTTGTCGAGCGGCACATGCGCAACGCAAGCGGCGTCAAGCCGAACAAGTCCGTGCCGTCGGCCGCCTTGATGTGACCGAGCGCGAGCAACTCCGCGCGGTCAAGCCCGAGCGCGGCGATGTAATCATGCCCGAAACAGTGTTCGACCAGACCGGGTAAGAATTCGTCGTGCCCGGCGGCGACCGGCGTGTGCGTCGTAAAGACGCAGCGCGCGCGCACGGCCGTGGCCGCTGCGGCGAAAGTCTGGCCTGCGGTCGTCAGTTCGCGCGCTAGTTCGAGCGTGAGAAAGGCCGAGTGCCCTTCGTTCAGATGAAAGACATGCGGCTCGATGCCGAGTTGGCGCAGCAGGCGGACGCCGCCGACGCCTAAGAGCATCTCCTGCACGCAACGCGTCTCGCGGTCGCCGCCGTAGAGATGACCGGAGATGAGCCGGTCAACCGCGTCGTTCTCCGCAACGTTCGTGTCGAGCAGATATAAACTGACGCGCCCGACCGCGACGCGCCACGTCTGCGCGCGCACCGTCCGCCCGCGCATCTGCAACTCTATGTGGACGGGCGCACCCGCGTCGTCGCGCACCAACTGTATCGGCAGTCTGTCCGTATCAACCTGCCCGTAGTGCTCCTCTTGCCAGCCGTCGCGGCGCAGGCGTTGCCGGAAATAGCCGTGATGATAGAGCAGACCGATGCCGACGAGCGGCAGACCGAGATCGCTCGCCGACTTCAGATGATCGCCCGCCAGAATTCCTAAGCCGCCGGAGTAGAGCGGCAAAGACGTGTGGATGCCGAACTCGGCGCAGAAGTAGGCGACCGGGTTCGTGTGTGTGATCGGGGCGGCGTGCGTGCGCGCCCACGTCTCTGTCTCCGGCTGCATGTAGCGGTCGAAGTCGGCGGCGAGTTTGGCCACGCGTTTGATGTAGGCCGGGTCGGTCGCCATCTTCATCAGGCGAAACTCGTCCACTTCGCGCAGGACGCAGCGCGGATTGTGCTCGCACTCTTCCCACGTTTCCGGGTCGAGGTCGCGGAACACGCTCGCGCCGTCCGCCGCCCAACTCCACCAGTAGTTCAACGACAGGCGTTCGAGCGCGGCGAGCGTGTCGGGCAACGCGCGCCCCGGCGCTATGTTAGTCTCGGTCTCTGCCACTTCGATCTCTTTCAACATCTGCATACTCGTAAAAAGCTCATCCAGCCCAAACAATCCAGCAAGAGAAACGCGCACGCCGGCCAAGCTGACCGGGCAAACTTCACCTTCACACGGCGAACTGCTGATGACGTAAAAACTCGTCCGCCGATGGTTGCGAGAAGAAGACCAGCCGCACCTCTTCGAGCGGGCGCGCGTTGGGCGTCAACTTCACCGTGCCCGTCTCGTGCAACAGGAACGAACTCACGGCTTGCGAGGCGACCTGCGCCGCCGCCGCCGGCGGATAACCGAACGCGCCGGTTGAAATGGCCGGTAAGGCGACGGACTCAAGCCCGTGCGCCACCGCCAGCGCCAGCGAGTTGGCGTAACAGGCGGCGAGCAGTTCGGCCTCGCGTCCGCCTTCGCGCCCCCAGATGGGCCCGACCGTGTGGATCACGTAGCGCGCGGGCAGGTTGCCCGCCGTCGTGATGACAGCTTCGCCGGTCGGCAGACCGTTCGGATAGCGCGTGCGGCGCAACTCCTTGCACGCGGCCAAGATGGCGGGGCCGCCCGCAGCGTGGATCGCGCCGTCCACGCCGGCGCCCCCGAGCAGGCTTGAGTTGGCCGCGTTGACAATCGCGCTGACCGGCTGCTGTGTGATGTCGCCGACGAGGACGCGGACACGCCCATGCAGAAAATCCATCATTGTTCGATTAGACAACTAAGATTAGCACTAACGCCCCGGCAATGCACTGCGCCAAGCGCAACTGCCGTGCGTCAGCACTCGCGTCTGTTGGGGGAGATGACTCTGACTTGGCCGGCCCGGCGCGCGTGCGTTACTCGCCAGCGCTGCGCGCTAAATCTGTTTCGTCGCCGCGTCGCGCCGTGAAGCGCGTCACACCGGCTCGTCCGCGCTCGTTTCGGCTTCGCGCGGCTCGACGCTGATCTCGTCAAACATGTCGTGGCGGCGCAGGGCGTCGGCGACGCACTTTGCTTTGTGCTCGGTCAGAGGATGTTCGGGGTCGGTGCTGGCGATCTCGAACAGCTCATCGTCGAGCATCACGACGCCGAGCGAGCCGAGCACGACGCCCGGCGCGATCTCCATCTCTTTCAGATTATGGATGCGGAAGTGGCCGGTCTCTTCCACCCATTCTTCGATGAACGGATCGCGCAGCGCGTGTTCCGCTTCCGACACAGACAGGTATGAGCCTTCGACGATCAGGCAGTATTCACGTCCGCTGTTACGCTTCATCGCAAGAGACCCGGAGGCGCGCTCTCGGTCGGCCGGTGTGCGGCTGCGCTGCCGCTACGGGGCCGCCGGGCGCTTGGGCGCGCGTCACTTTAGCACCGTCGGGCCGCCGACGGCAAAAAATTTTGCGCGCCGCCCGCGCGTGTTGCTTCCCGGTCGAATTTGGCGTAGAAGTAGCTCAATCCCCAACATTACAATCTTAAGGAGTCGCCCGTGAGCCGAATCTTTCTAAGCGGCCTGTTAGTTGTTATGCTATGCGCCACGCCGCTCGCACAGACGCCAAACAAGATGTCAACGGAGAGCACCAGGACTACCCGCGCCACGAATGCGCGCCGCCCGGCCGCCAAGCCGACGGTGGCCGAAGCGCAGAAGTTCATCACGGAGGCCGAGCAGCGGCTGCTGGCCTTGAACCTCAAGGCCAGCCGCGCCAGTTGGGTGCAGAGCAACTTCATCACCGACGACACGGAGACGATGGCCGCCGACACGCAGAACGAACTGACCGCCACCACGACCGAACTGGCCGCGGCCGCGCGGCGCTTCGACAACCTGAAACTGCCCGCCGACGTGGCGCGCAAGCTGACGCTGCTTAAGCTCGCGCTCACCTTGCCTGCGCCCAATAACCCGGCCGAGCGCGAAGAGATGACGAAGATCGCCGTCTCCTTGGAGAGCGACTACGGCAAGGGTAAGTTCTGTCCCGAAGGCGACAAGGCGAAGTGCCTGAGCCTGCCCGACATGGAACACATCATGGCGACGAGCCGCGACCCTGAAGAGTTGAAAAAGATTTGGCTCGGCTGGCACGCCATCGCGCCGCCCTACCGGCAGCGCTACGCGCGCTTTGTCGAACTGTCGAATAAGGGCGCGCGCGAGATGGGCTTTAAGGACGTGGGCGCGATGTGGCGCGCGAAATACGACATGCCGCCTGACGAGTTCAGCGCCGAGATGGAACGGCTCTGGCAACAGGTCAAGCCGCTCTACGATTCGCTCTACATCTACACGCGCAACCAACTCGCCCGGAAGTACGGTCGCCAGCTTGTGCCCGCCGACGGCCCCATTCCGGCGCACCTCTTCGGCAACATGTGGGCGCAGCAGTGGAACAACATCTACCCGCTCCTCAAACCCGCGCAGAGCGACGCCGGCTACGACCTGACCGAGATTCTCAAGCGGCGCAAGACGACGCCGCAGGACATGGTGCGTTACGGCGAAAAGTTTTTCGTCTCGCTCGGCTTCCAGCCGTTGCCGCAAACCTTCTGGGAGCGTTCGCTCTTTGTGAAGCCGCAGGATCGAGACGTGGTCTGTCACGCGAGCGCGTGGCAGGTGGACTTTCAACAGGACGTGCGCCTCAAGATGTGCATAGACATCACGGCCGAGGATTTCGCCGTCATCCACCACGAGCTAGGGCACAACTTCTATCAACTCTCTTACGCGCCGCAGCCCTTCCTCTTCCGCGATAGCGCCAACGACGCCTTTCACGAAGCCATCGGCGACACCATCGCGCTCTCCGTCACGCCCGAATACCTAAAGCAGATCGGCCTGATTGACAAAGTGCCTGACGAGCGCGCCGACACGGGGCTGCTGCTCGAACGCGCGCTCGACAAAGTGGCCTTTCTGCCGTTCGGCTATCTCGTGGATCAATGGCGTTGGCAGGTCTTTTCGGGCGCGGTCGGGCCGCAGGACTACAACAAAGCATGGTGGGCCTTGCGCGAGAAGTATCAGGGCGTCGCGCCGCCCGCGCCGCGCAGCGAACAGGACTTCGACGCGGGCGCGAAGTATCACGTCGCCGCGAACGTCCCTTACGCGCGCTACTTTCTGGCGACCATTCTACAGTTCCAGTTTCACCGCGCGCTCTGCCGCGAGGCGGGCTATCAGGGGCCGCTGCATCGTTGCTCGATCTACGGCAACAAGCAGGCAGGCGCGAAGCTGCGGCAGATGCTGGCCATGGGCTTGAGCCGCCCTTGGCCCGAAGCACTCAAGGCCATGACCGGCGAAGACAAGATGGACGCGACCGCCATCATTGACTACTTCGCGCCGCTCAAGCGTTGGCTCGATGAACAGAACAGCGTACAGACGCGTTGACGCGGAGACAGCACCGCGCGCTGAAGCTAACCAAACTAGAAAACGCCGCCCGCGAAGTCTATGACCTCGCGGGCGGCGTTACTTGGTTACAGCGTTGTTCCGAATTTACGAGTCGCGCGCGACGCGTTCGTTGAGCGCGCGGCGCAGGCTGTCGAAGTAAGCGTTGAAGGTGACGAAGTTCGTCCCCTGAAAGAACGCGCGCCCGCCCGTCTCGTCGGCAATACGGTTGAGTGCGCCCTGCCCGAAGCTGATCGCCGTGCGGTTGTAGCTCGTCAAGCCCACCGACGGCGCGTAGAAAGCGTAGATCGCCACGTTGCGCCGTTGTGCTTCGCGCACGGCACGATGCAGGTCAATGCTGTCGAGCGTCGAACTGGCATCGAAGCCGCGCGACGTGTCGAGGCCGTCGGAGACGAGCAGCACGGCGTTGCGGTTCGTGCCCGCACCGTCGAACTTGCGCAGCGCCTCAAGCACTTCGACGTAAGGATTGTACGGCGCAGCCGCCTCGCTCGCCTGCGGGATGCGCAACGCGCGCGCAGCCTGTTCCAGATCGGCTGTGAACGGCTGCCGCACCTGAAGCGAGCCGGCCGTCAAATAGCCCACTAGCACACGCGAGCCGGCGGGCAGCGTCCGGATGAACTCGCCCGTCACGCCCAACTCGTTGCCGACGTGCGAGACTAAGTCGTCTTGCACCAGCACGGCCAAGTTCAAAGGTGCGCGCACGATGCTCGCAGCCCGGCGCGCGTCTCTTTCCGTGTGTCCGACCGTTTGTGCTGAAGTGACGCCCGCCGACGCAGCTAACGCCAGCACGAGCGCCGCAAAAGATAAGAATATTTTCCGCATGATGACTCTGTTTCCCCTGTCTGCCGGGCGAGCAAAAGCGCGCGAGGCTTAAAGATTGTCCGACCCGCGCGCCGCCTGTCCGCTCGCATAAATTCCGGCGTCTTTAAGATGCAGGGGAGAGTCTGAAGGATGGCTGTGAGGGCTTGCGACGAGCCCGCCAAACATGCGTCCGGTAGCCTTCTATTTCTGCGTGGTGTGCAGTTGGCAGACGCCGTTTTCGTCGCACGGCGGCGGGATGCCGAAGAGTGTGTAGCGACGACCGGCGACAAAGCGGTACAGATGCGGGCCCAAGACGCGGAACGGCCAACGCGCAAGCAGCGGCGCGAGCCAGCGCCAGCGCGGGAGCATGGCAAGCACTTCCAGCCATGCCCAATAGCCCTTGCGCCACGCACCGTTCGGCGTCCGCCGCACGTACATCTCCGCGGCCAACTCCCGGCGCGTGTGCGGCGCAGCCCGCGCCAGAGCCTCCGGGTCGTGATAATCGAACCACACAAGCCTGCGCTCCGTGTCCAGCGGCTCAACGCGCGCCCGCATCCAACGGCACAAGGGGCACTGTCCGTCCGTGTAAACCTCCAACCGCTCGGCCTCGCTTATGTTCATTTTGTAAACGTGCGTTCCCGTCTTAACCGCTTCCCTGCCGGCCATATTTTATACGTGCGCGCCCCTCTGTTTGCGTTGAACCTGAAGTTCGAAGCTCCGGGCTACAGCAGCCTGACCGCTAAGCTCTAGCAAGCCTTAGCCAGCCGGCCCGCAGGCCACTTAACGGATGGTCTGGTGGCGGAGTAAAACGGCGCGGGCGCAGAATGAACGAAGCACTGTCTAAGATGCTGGGCCGCAATATCTGTGTGCTCATTAAATCCGTTTACGGATCGGGGCCTGAGCCAGCTTTTTAGACGTAAACTTAGAACTGCCCTCTGAAATATCATCCAAAGTAAGGAGTATTTCGACTAATCTCTTATCAGCACAATCTTTTTCACTAAGGAAAACCCAGACGCCATGATTGGGCTTCCAGATCACGGAATAATTCTCCGAATCATCCTTAATCTTTTCTTGCATAAACACGCCAAACTCTTCATCACGCGCCGAATAGCCTTTGTATTCCTCGAAGACATGAAAATCTATGCCCCGGCCGCGAAACAAGGCCGTTATTTCATCTATAAATTCTTCCTCTCGCATGTAATCAATCATGCCTTCCCGCACTTTTCTGTACATGTCCACGAGTTCAATCGGATGAAAGTGAACCAGCACATTCTTTGCAACTCCGTTCATATTATTCCGACTGTGATAAATCCAATGTGGGCGATATTCACTGGTTGGCTTCTTATAGGGCTGCCCAAACCAAATTATATGATGCTTGTTTTTCATAACGACCGGCACTTCAGAGATAGCGGATAAAGAATCCTTGTCAATGCGCGTAGCAGTACATGACATGGCCAATAATCTTGAACTATCTGAGCTGTCTTCAGTGCTTAATACGAACGAATGACTCGCTGATATTTCTACGGTTGAGCACAGCACATACTTACATATCTTGCTGACCACGCTTAATATAATTCGTTGGGAAGCGAGGAATCTTTCATAATTATCGTTTTGGGTCAGGATGCTCTTTGGCAGCAAGAGCGATTCCGGTTGATCCGGCAGTTGTTCTTCATGGTTTACTTGTTTCCGCGCCGCGCCTGAACTTTTTTCATAGGGATGATTGCCCAGAATATGTTTAGTCTTTTTGAGCGTACTGATTGAGCAACTAGAAAATATAATATTGCCAGATAATTTTCGCGGCGGCTCGCTGTTGTTTTTCATCACCCGGTTTATAGCGCCAAATATAAGTTCATACTCTTCTCTTGTTGCACCTGTTTGTAACAACGCATCAAACAACTTCAAGCAATCGGTCGGGTTAGAATAGCTATCCACTCCGGGCGGCCCCGCATTCCAATTAATCCTAAAAGACCAATTCTCGGGGTCTTGATATTTAGGATTATCCGAGATGCTTTTAAGTGCGTCTCTAATCCGGCCTAAGGGGATATTATCCGCCTTTATCTTCCAGTTATATTTATGAACTATTTTATTGTACTGCCGCTGCCAAGAAGGAATCTCTTCCGATAGAAATCCTCGTTTGAGCAACCTATTTATGGCCGGAAAAATAAAATGTATATCTGCCCATGGATTGACGGAGGAAAAAGGGATATAGGTTGGCTCAAAGCCAGCGTTAAGCTTAATTGTTTCAGTTGAGACCGTATGATCTTTAAGCAGGATTGCGTTTACAAATTGCTGTGAATTATGTCTGTACCACAGTTTCATTTCTTGACAGATGCCCAGACTGTCATTTGTCAAAAGGAAGATCGCAACGTCACTTCGCTTAACCATCTCTTCCATCATAGTGTCCGGGTCTTGGTATTTTGTGACCTCTTCTTGGCCCCAGATAATCTCGCACTGATAGAGTTCTTTTATAAGCTGCACGAGCGGCTCCCAGACATCTCGGCCCTTGCCTGAATAAGAAACAAAGATGCGAAGTTTGTATTCCTCGTTCATTGAAGATTCCTTCTGCGTGATTGATAGCTTAGATAGAACGCTCCGCTAAGCACGGCTAAAACAGATCAGTTTGAGCGCCGGACGTGAGCGAGCAAGGAAGCTATGAAAGCGGAGGTAACATATGCTTATCAATGTTCTTCAGTCAATAATTATTTTGCTCCAAAATTTAAAGACCTTTGGACAAATAAGGGTTCCACCTGAAATGTCTGTCGCTTGCCCGAAAAGTCAATTCAGAATCTTACTTTTCGGGCAAAGTCGAAGCACAGTCTGCGCTTCACGGAACTTTTTCAGCGTCTCCGCCGGACAAGATTCTGTTCTGTTGGCAAGCATGCCGCGCCGCGAAGCAGCTACGCACCGCGTAAGCTGTTCGCATAAGCCAGTAAACCTCTCTGCTTGTAAAGGATAGCTCCTCTGTATGCTGGCAGGTGGACACACAGTTCGCGCCGGACGCGATCCGGCGGCGCACCCCTCGCAGCGAAACTCGTGCAAAAACGGGCGTGTTGGCGTTGGTGGCGGCGCGCGGGCGCGGCACGAGCATTGCCCTGTAACGGTCAGGTTTCCGTTGTTTTCCTTGTCCGACGGGTGCGGATGCCCCGACCGCGCGCCGCCACTCGCCCGGCTAGAATTCCAGAGGGAGAAGCTTCATGCAGCACAAGATTAAACTCCTCGTACTGGCGGCCGCCATCGCCGCCGGAGTTTGCACCTACGTCTTCCGTCCGGCGTCGCCGATTGTCCACGCCGCGCAGACGAACTCCACGCTCTCAGCCCCGTTCGAGCGCAAAATTTTAGCGCCGACCGAAGAAGCGCCGCTCGACCTGCGCATCTTCACAACGGCCGTTAAGACCGATTCGCGCGGGCGCATCATCACGGGGCTGACCGATGACCCTGTGAAGAACATCGTCGGCGCAGAATCGGCCGGCGTGCGCGCGGGCGAACAGCGGTTCACGAAGATCATGTTTGGCGCAAGCTACATTGACGGTCGCCCCGATCCCGGCACGCGCATTGACCCGAATAACCCCATCGTCAAAAGCGGCAACCAGAAGTGGCCCAACATCAAGCAGCCGTTCCGTAGCGAGCCGCGCGCGCTCACGCTCGGCCCCGATGGGCGCAAACTCTACGTCTCGCTGCCCGGCCGCGAAGGCTATCCGGACTGGCGCGTGGCCGTCGTGGATGCGCAGAATCAGACGGTCATCCGTTGGATCGATCTGCGCCCAATGGGGCAGACACGCGGCACGCGCCCCATCGGGCTGAAGGTCGCGCCCGCCAATCCGCAGATCTCGCAGAATCAATATCTCGTCGTGCTCAATGAGTACGGCAACTTCGCCAGCGTCATCAACACGGAGACCGATCAGGTGATCGGCGAGTTTGAGACCGGCTTCTACGGCGAGAAACTCATCTTCAATCGCGCGGGCACGCGGCTCTACATCACCGACCGCTTCAAAGACGAGGTGCGCGCCTTCCGCGTTGACGCCGGCCCCTTCTTCACGCAGATCGCGGAAATCCCGACCGGCACGACCGACCTTGAGCGCGCCAACCCGCGCGATCTCGATCTCTCCGCCGACGGTAAAACCTTGTACGTCTCCAACACGCTCGGTCACACCATCGCCGCGATCAACGTAGATGGCGATGCCAACACGCTGGTCAAGAATCTGCCGGTCGGCGGGCTGACGACCGACGTGAAAATCGCCGGTCGCTGGGGCATCGTCTCAGGACAGGAGACGAACACGCGCTTGAACGAACGCGAGACCGCACACGGCGTGCCGACGAAGGACGCACAGGGTGTCGCCATCAAGAACAACGGTCAGCCGCTCGGCTACACGCCCGTGATGACGGACGCGACGAAGGCGACGACCTTTGACGACATCGGCAGCGAGTTGAATATCTTCGACACGACGACGAATCGCTTCGTCTATCGCTACGTGGACGAAGGGCGCGACATCTCGCAACTCGTCACGCCGGGTCAGTACGTTGACCTGCACGACCACGCGGACGCACAGAAGATCATCAAGGGCAGCGGCCCCGAACAGTTGGCCGTGCGCGGCAATATGCTCTTTGTCACGCACGCGCACTCCGAGAAGGTTGAAGCGTTTCGCATCAATCCGAACGCCGCCGACCCGTCACAGATTTTGACCGAGACGGGCATTGAGTTCACCGGCGGCGTTACGCCGCAGGGCATCGAAGTCTCGCCCGACGGCACGCGCATCTTCGTGACCAACTTGCAGACCGAGGACGTGTCTTTCCTGAGCGTCGATCCGAACGGGCGCTTGCTGCGGCAGGGCTACTTAGCCGTCGGCGTAACGCCGTCAACGCCCGATCCGACGACCGGCGGGCACGGCGCGCAACTCTTTGCCACCGACGAAGAGGTGGGCTTGCGCTGGTTCTTCTCGGCCGCCTATTCGGACGACGGGCACAAGTCGTGCGGCTTCTGCCATTGGGACGGGCGGCAGGACGGTTGCCAGTGGAACGTGGCGGCGAACGCCGTCGGCGGCGTCAAGACCTGCCCGCAGAACAAGGATATCTCGGACAACTGGCCCGAATGGTACGAGGGCTTGAACAACGACTTCATGGCTTACGCGTCCGCGTGCAACGGCGAAGTGCTCTTGGGCGAGCGCAATCCGACGCCGCTTTTCCCGCAGGCGAACGCCGTGGATCGTTTCCATGCGCGCGAAGACTACGTGCTGCGTAAAACGGCAGAGAACTCCGCCGCCATCGGTCGCCCAGACCTGAACGGCAAGGCGCGTCAGGTCGGCTACTACGATATGGCTTACCTGCAAATCCTCTGGTCGCAGAACGAGACGCGGCAACTGCCAAACCCGCTCAATCAGTTCCCGGACAACCAGACGGCCGCGCAGGTCGCGCGCGGGCGGCAAATCTTCTCAACGCCCGTCGCACAGGGCGGCGCGGGCTGCAACGAGTGTCATCACAATGGCAACAAGCTGACGAACGGCGTCGTGGACGACACGTTTCAGGACTTCAACATCCACGAGCCGGGCGTGATCTCGGAGACGACCGTTGACGGCAACGGCCCCTTCTACCGCCCGACCAACGACTACTTCTTCGTCCCCTTCGCGCCGCCGCAGGACGTGGGCACGCCGCAGAATTTCTCCAGCCGCAACACCAAACACCTGCGGACGTGGTGGGACAGCGTGCCCAAGTGGCTGCATCACGGCGACGCGCACACGTTCCGCGAGATCATCCTCGCGCCCGATTCGCCGCTCCTGCGGCCCGGCGAGCGCGGCTTCAACTTCCGCACCGTCCGCACCGATCAGACGCGCGGGCCGAACAACCTGCCGACCGAAGTGCCGATCACTTTCGGCGATTCAAACGGCGGACTCGCGGGCGACGGCATGGGGCCGCTCTACGTCAGTCTCGACGATCCGAAGGTGGTCGTAAACGGTGCCTCACAGATCGACCGGCTCGGCACGTCGAACGTCGCGCCGCTCGTCGTGGGCGGGCAGATCAATCCGGCGCTCGCCGCCAATCACATACGCGTCCTGAAGGACACGCACGGCAAGACCTCGCAGTTGTCCGCCGCCGATCTTGATGCGCTCGAACTCTACATGCGCTCGCTCTCGTCCAAACCGAGGGCCGACGGCAAACCGACAAGCGATAGCGACAGCAGCGGCAGCGGCGGGCGCACGCCCGGCACAAAACTGCGGCAAGGGTCGAACAAAGTCACTCAGATCAGCGTTGACACGCACGCGCTGACGCCAACTGCCCAATCGCAGACTGCGCCATCGGCCCTAACCGTGCTGCTCAACAGTCTCGCGCAGACGGCGGTGAACCTGCTGTCGTTCGTTTAACTGCGAACCGACAAGAAACGCACAACCGCGGGCGCGAGGTCTTCAACACCTCGCGCCCGTCTTGCGTTTAGCGTCTGCCGTCCGCGCCGTCGCGCCTGCGGCCCGCCACGCACGCCTTTTATAGCGCGCCCTTTAAGTTGACTTCCCGCTCATTAACGGATAGTGTCTGCGCGCTGCTCACCCGCCGGTCGGACATTACGACTCGCCAAGCGTCACAGGATTTGCCAACGTACCCCGACGCGCGCCTGAGACGGCATGCCCCTGTTCTTCACAGTTCCATCCACACATAAACCTTTGGAGGTGTTCCCCTTGAAAAAACTGCTCCTAGTCTCGTTCCTCGCTCTCGGCTGCGCCTGCGCGCTGGCTCTCTTCCCGCAGGTTAAGGGGCGCTCAGCCGCTCATCCAACCAAAGCCAAGCCGGCCGCTGCCGCCCCCGCCGCAGCCGGCCTACCCGATCTCATCGTCGATCAAGCCACGCTGCGCCAGCACTGGGTCGTGCGCGTGGAAGACCTGCCCGCAGAATTTTGCAGCGTCGAAGAGGGCGGCATCACGCCGGGCACGCACACGCTGCTGCGCTTCACCGTCGGCACGCCGAACATCGGCACGGCCGATCTCTTCGTCGGCGACCCGAACCAGCACGTTGCCGACGGTCTCTTCGAGTTCGCGTCCTGCCACAACCATTACCACTTCCGCCACTACGCGACCTACGAGTTGGTTGACCCGGCGAACGGCTTCGTCTGGCGCGCGGCCAAGCGCGGCTTCTGTATGATCGACATCGAGAAGTATCAGGGCTACACGGGCGACCGCGACAACCAGCCGCACTACCGGAACTGCGGGGCCATTGACATCCCCGGCAATCAGGGCATCAGCAAAGGCTGGTCGGATGTGTACGAGTGGAAACTCGGCGGGCAGTATTTCGTGCTCGATGGCGGCGACGGGCAGCCCGTCGTGCCACCCGGCCAGTACATCATTCGCGTGACGGTCAACCCCGGTTTCGTGCCGAAGGGGACAGAGCCTTGCCGTTTCACCGACCCGCTCCACAAGGGCGTCTGTCACCAACTGCCCGAGTCGGATTTCGAGAACAACGTCTCGCAGATCACGATCACGATCCCTGAGAAGGCGACGCGGCAGGGCGTCGGCCCGCTCAAGAACCAAGAGGCCATCACGACCGAGCCGATTGATCAATAAGCCTGCTCATGCGCCCGGCGCACGAGTTTGAGCGCGCCCTTCGACCTAGCGGCGAAGGGCGCGCTCGTTTATCATTCGCGCCCCCTGACCCGGCCCTTACCGCGCGCACTTGCCCCTCGCCGTGTGGGCGCTTGCCATCGCGCCCGCCCGTCGGCTAAATTTGCTGCACCACCAGAGCGCGATCTCGCACTTCATTTCAGTGCCTGACACAGCACGCGGATCGCTCGTTTCTGCGTCGCAGAATTTACCCGTCGAAAGGATGCTTTTCTAATCGTATGAAAGTCTATCCGACTCAGCAGATTCGTAATCTCGCCGTCATCGGCCACGGCGACGCAGGCAAGACGCAGTTCATCAGTTCCCTGCTCCACCTGACCGGCGCAACCCCACGCTGGGGCAAGGTTGATGAAGGCACGACCACCACCGATTATGAAGAAGACGCCATTGCCCGCAAGATTACTTTGAACTCCGCGCTCGCCCACCTCGAATACAAAGACCATAAGATCAACTTGATTGACACGCCCGGCTACGCCGCCTTTGTTGCTCACGCGCGCCCCGCGCTGCGCGTTGCCGACTGTGCGCTCGTCGTTGTGGACGGCGTCAACGGCGTCGAAGTGCAGACTGAAAAGACGTGGGCTTTCGCCAACGAGTTTCTCGTTCCCCGCATAATGGTGATTAACAAGCTCGACAAAGAGCGCGCCGATTTCGGTGCGGCTTTGGACAGCGCGCGCCACAGCTTCAGCCGCGCCATCGTGCCCTTCACGCTGCCCATCGGCAAAGAGAAGGACTTCAAAGGCGTGGTGGACATCGTCCACATGAAGGCTTACGAGTTCGACGCCGAAGGCAAGGCGCAGGAGATCGACATCCCGGCGGCGGGGCGCGAGATTGCCGACAAGGAGCGCGAGCGTTTGATCGAAGTCATCGCTGAATCCGACGATGCGCTGATGGAGAAGTATTTCGAGTTGGGCACGCTGCCTGAAGAGGACATCGTGCCGAACATCTCAAAGGCGATTGCCGCGAGCCGCCTCTGTCCCGTCTTCGCCGTCTCAAGCCTCACGCTCGCGGGGCTGCAAACGCTCCTTGACGGCATCATTGACTACGCGCCCGCGCCCGACACGCACGAAGCCGAACACGGCCGCACCGCCCCCGAAGCCGACGGCGGGCAACCGCTCACGCGCAAGTACAACACAAGCGAACCGTTCTCCGCTTACGTCTTTCGCACCATCGCTGACCCCTTCGCCGGGCGCATCACCGTGCTGAAAGTCATTAGCGGGCACATCAAACACGACGCGAACGTGCAGAACACCACGCGCGGCGTCGTCGAACGACTCGGCGCGCTCCACTCCATACAGGGCAAGCAACTCGACAAGGTGGACGAAGCGAACGCGGGCGACATCATCGCCTGCGTCAAACTGCGCGAGACGCAGACCGGCGACACGCTCGCCGACAAAGCCGCGCCCATCGTCTACGATCAGGTGCAGTATCCGGAAGCCGCCATCTCCTTCGCCATCGAACCGAAGTCGCGGCAGGACGAAGAGAAGATCAGCACGGCCCTGCACAAGATTCTCGAAGAAGACCCCAGCCTGCACTTCACGCGCGACTCGCAGACGAAGGAGTTCATTCTCTCCGGCTCAGGTCAACTGCACGTCGAGACGGTGGTTGAGAAACTGCGGAACCGCTTCCACGTCGAAGTCGCGCTGCACCCGCCGAAAGTACCTTACAAAGAGACGATCACGGCGCGCGCAGAGGTGCAGGGGCGGCATAAGAAGCAGACCGGCGGGCGCGGGCAGTTTGGCGATTGCAAGGTCGTCTTCGAGCCTCTGCCGCGCGGCGGCGGCTTCATGTTCGAGGACAAGATTTTCGGCGGCTCCGTGCCGCAGCAGTTCCGCCCGGCCATCGAGAAAGGCATTATCGAGGCCGCTTCCGGCGGTGCCATCGCCGGCTACCCGCTCGTTGATTTCAAAGTCACACTGGTTGACGGTTCGTTCCACGCGGTTGATTCGGACGAGCATAGTTTCCGCGCGGCCGGGCGCAAGGCGTTTCGCAACGCGGTGGACAAGATCAAACCCACGATCCTTGAGCCGGTCATGCACGTCGAAGTCGTCGCGCCCGTCGAATGTAGCGGCGACATCATGGGCGACTTAAACTCAAGGCGCGGGCGCGTGCAAGGCATGGAGATGCGCGGCAAGAATCAGGTCATCAAAGCGCAGGTGCCCATGGCCGAGATGCTCGACTATCAATCCAAACTCAACTCCATCACCGCCGCGCGCGGCTCATACCACATGGAGTTTTCACACTACGACCCCGTGCCCGGTCAGATCGCGCAGAAGATCGTCGAACAAGCCCGCGCCGAAGGCCGCATTAGAGCCGAAGAGGAAGACTAAAACAGGCTCTGGAAATTTCGTCGTCACATACAAGCATGGCGCTGCGCTCCGTGGGCAGCGCCATTCTTTTGGCCCGTGTGTGGGCCACCGCGTTTGCCAACGTGCTGATCCCGTGCGGGCGCAACGTAGCGTGCCGCTTTAGCGTGCTATACTGCGCCGCGCAAGTATAGCCGCCGGCCGGCTACCAATCAGGCCGGTGAATTTCAAGGGGGATCATGCTGATCAGCACATTGCGACATGACGAATCCTTCAGCCCCCTGCTGTCTCTATCATCAGCCTGAGTTTCAACTTCGCTACCAAGCCATCTCACACAATGCCCGCTACGGCCACTACGTACGGATTCCTGAGCGCATCTGTCGTTGTCTGGCCTATTTCAACGTCGGCTTCAGTCACCCGACCGTGCGCGCACGCCTGCACGCCTACTACCTCTTTATCGGCGTGGTGGATGACATGCTCGATGCGGGCCGGCTCGCGGCGGGCAGAGAGACGCTGAAGCTATTAGCTAACAGGCGGCCCGTCTTTGACGAAGCGACGCTGGCCTCGAACGTCAAACTGGTGACTGAAGTTTTGAAGTGTCACATCAGTCCTGAAATTTATCCGTCGGTGCTGCCGAAGTTCGCCGCTTTGTACGAAGCAGTTGTGCGCGAGCGACAGGCTGAGACGCTACAGGCTTACGTCGCGCAACGCCGAGCGGTCGGGGCGCTGACCGCCGAGTTGTCATACTTGTTGGTGCGCCCGCTGCTCGCCGGCGCAGGCGACGATGTGTGTCGCTTTCTGCAACAGGTCGGCGCGGTCGGGTGTCTGATAGACAGCGTGATCGATCTGCGGGCGGATGCGCGACAAGGGCTGCTCGGTTTCAGAGCGGGCTTATTGGATCAGCTTGTGCTGGCCGGGCGGACGCTTGGTGCAGGCCTAAGGTTATCGCTCAAGCACCCGCGCATGTGCGGGCTATTCATCGCGGCCATAGGTGACGACCTGTTCGATCAGTTACGCGCACGCGCACGTGCGCCCATGTCCGAGCACGCAGACAACGTGCGGCCGAGAGATGCGTGTGTCATGGCCGACCAACGCGTGCCGCCACCGCGTCAGCCGGTCGCTACTTATGAGAGTTGAAGCCAGCGCGGTGGCCCGGCGTGTGCCCACGTGAACCTGTTCCTTCGGACAATAACCTCAACCCTCGAGAAAGACGCAGGTCAACTAAAGATGCGTAAAATTCATTCGTTGCGCGCCGGGCTGGGAAACGTCGCGCGGGCGCTCGCGTTCTTCGGCTTGTGCGCGTTGACGGTTCACGCGCAGGCGGGCAGCAGCAGGACTGGCGCGGCGACGCCGGAGCAGCGGACGGCGCGCCACTTCGAGACGCTGCGCAAGTCGCCGCCGCAGATGCTTGCGTTCCTGTTGCAGATGCCGAAGGGCGGCGACCTGCACAGCCACCTGTCGGGCGCGGTCTACGCCGAGTCGTTCATTCAGTGGGCGGCGGACAAGGGTCTGTGTGTGCAGCAGACGACGATGGTGCTTTCGTTTCCGCCGTGCCGGCAAGATGCAGGGCAGGTCGAGGCGAGCGCGGCGCTCAGAAGCGGTCTGCTCTACCGGCAGATGATTGACGCGTGGTCTATGCGCTACTGGCAGTTCTCCGGTCAGAACGGGCACGACCATTTCTTCGACACGTTCGGCAAGTTCGGCGCAGCTACTGTGGGGCAGACCGGCGCGATGCTCGCCGAGGTGGCCGAGCGCGCAGCGCGCGGGCACGTCAGCTATCTGGAACTGATGTTGACGCCGGACAGCGGGCTGTCGAGCCTGATCGGGCAGAAGGTGGGCCTCGACTCGCCGACGAAGCGTGATCAGGCGCTCTCGGCGCTGCTCGGCGAGGAGATAGGCCAGAACGGTGATTTCCAGAGCACGCTCGACAAGTTGAAGGCCGAGAACATTGCCAACGCAGCCACTATAGGCGCACAGGCATTGCGCGACGCGGAGGTGGAGAAGGCGCGGCTGCTGAAATGCGGCACGCCGGAGGCTGCGCCGGGCTGCGCCGTGACGATCCGCTACGTCGCACAGGTGTCGCGCGGCGCGGCGCTCAGCCTCGTCTTCGCGCAGATGGTCACGGGCTTTGCGCTGGCTAACGATCCCACGTCAAAAGTCGTCGCCGTTAATCTGGTGCAGCCCGAAGATGGCTTCACTTCAATGCAGAACTTTGCGCGCGAGATGCGTATGCTCGATTTCCTGCACACCATCTACCCGCGCGCGCACATCACGCTCCACGCGGGCGAGCTTGCGCCCGGTCTCGTCCCGCCCGCAGGCTTGAGTTTCCACATACGCGATTCGGTCGAGATAGCTCACGCCGAGCGCATCGGGCATGGCGTGGACATCATGCACGAGGACAACTCCGAAGCGTTGCTCAAAGTGATGGCCGAGCGCGGCGTCATGGTCGAAATCTGCCTGACGAGCAACGACGTGATTCTCGGCATCAAAGGCGAGCAGCACCCGCTCGCCATTTACCTGCGCTACGGCGTGCCGGTTGCGCTGGCGACCGATGACGAAGGCGTTGCGCGCTCGGAGATGTCGCGCGAGTACCTGCGCGCCGCAGAGGAACAGGGCTTAGGCTACGTGCAACTCAAGACGATGGCGCGCACGAGCCTGCAATACGCTTTCCTGCCCGGCGCAAGCCTGTGGAGCGACGCGCGCAGGTTCGTGCCCGTCGCGCAGTGTGCCGCAGACGCGCCCGCAGCGACAACCATCTCCGCCGCGTGTCGGCAGTTTCTGGCCGGCAGCGAGCGCGCGCGTTTGCAGCGTGCGCTGGAAGATGAGTTTCGCGCGTTCGAGAGTCGTTACTGAAGACCCGCGCGCGGGCGAAGCTGGCGCGCAAGGGACAAGAGAAAGCCGCGTTGACTTGTTTGAGTCAACGCGGCTTTCTCTCTTTCCATCCTGTGCCCGGTGCTGTTCTACTTCGGCGCGGCGGCGAGGCACGTCTTACGCGCCGTCTGCGCCGCCTTCATGGCAGCCGACCGCTCCTTGCCCTTCTTGCTCTTGGCGTCCGTGCTCGCGGACTTGTAGTCCTCCTGGCACTTCTTCACCGCCGCCACGTGCTCCGCACTGTGCTTTGACTTTGCCGCTTTGGCCGACGCGGCCGTTGCGCCGCAGGCCAGCGCGAGCGCGAGCGCCGCCGTTGTTAGCGTCTTCTTCATTCGTCTTGTCTCCTCAAATGATCAAACTTTGATTTCGTGGGCCGGGCTTGATGCGTCAAGCCCTGTGCCCGGACGGAAGCAGTGCAAACAGCACGCCACACCCGGCGCAAAGCGCGCACGAACCAAGAAGCAAGCGAATACTTGGATTATCGGCGGCAGGCGACGACGCGGGGCGCGCTTGCGTGCGCCGCACACTTGTGGCGGTCTGGCCCGCGCCGGCAATTCAGCCACAGCGGCGGGTTGCAGGTGAGTGGCCATGAGCGAGCGCGCTTTTCTACGCGCCGCCTTTTTTGCGGGCCGGTTTTTGCGCCGCAGCTTCCGGCTCCGGTGGAAATCGCTGCTGAAACTCCGGCGCGCGCTGGCGCAAACCGAGCCAATCCTGAAACAGTTCCGGCGTCTGCAACCAGACCGTGAACCATTCGGCGATCTCCGCTTTCTCCGCGCGCTTGCGTTCCGCGACCTTCGGGTTGCGCGCGATCATCTGCGCGCGCTGCTTGCCCTTGAGCGCCAACTCCTGCACGCGCCTGAGGCCGTCCTGATCCTTCTTGCGCGCAAACTCGCGCCGCAGGTTTTCGAGTTGCCGGAGCGTGTGCGCGGCTTGCGTGAAGTCTGCGAACTTGAGGACGTTGCGAAACATCGCTTCGTATGGGTCGCGGGCGCGCCAGCGTGCGTCGGCTTCCAGCACTTCGGCGTGGCGCAACTCTGCGCCCTCGTCCGCCAGCAGGCGCGCGACCTGCGCCGGACTCTCCAACGCGCCCGCGCCGTAACGCGCCCGCACGACCTCCGCGACCGCCTCCAACTCGCGCGCGCCCACCGTCTCGCAGTCGAGTCGTTCCCAAACTTCGATGATCAGATCGCGCTTCGTGCGCGCACGCCAATGCTGTTCGCTCATCAAGGCGGATCGTAAAACGTAAATCGTGAATCGTAAACCGCCGAGCGGGGGCTGCTGCTGCCGCGCGCGCGTGCCCGCCGCGTCCATTCACGCTCGGTCGAACTCCTGCGGTAAAATCGCTCGTATCAGCGATGCGACACTTCCGGGACTTCACTCCATGACGGCAAACTTAGAGACGGCGCTGGCCGCGCTGCGCGAGCATTTCGGCTTCGCGGATTTCCGCGCGGGGCAGCGCGAGGTGATCGAGGCCATCCTCGCCGGGCACGACACCGTCGTCGTTATGCCGACGGGCGGCGGCAAATCACTGTGCTATCAACTGCCCGCGCTGTTGCAGGCCGGCGCGACGGTCGTCGTCTCGCCGCTCATCGCGCTCATGAAGGATCAGGTTGACGCGCTCAGGGCGCGCGACCTGCCCGCCACCTTCATCAACAGTTCGATAGATTTTGAGGAACAGAAGGCGCGCATCGGCGGCGTCCGGCAAGGGCGCTTCAAACTGATCTACGTCGCGCCGGAACGCTTCCGCAGCAACTTCTTCGTCGAGGCGCTGCGTAGCGTCAACGTCTCCCTCTTCGCCGTTGACGAAGCACATTGCGTCTCCACTTGGGGGCACGACTTCCGCCCCGATTTCCTGCGCCTCAAGACCGCGATTCAGGAGGTCGGCCGCCCGCAGGTCGTCGCGCTCACGGCGACCGCGACGCCTTACGTGCGCGCCGACATCATCGAGCAACTCGGCCTCGTCGAGCCGCGCGCCTTCGTCAGCGGGTTCGACCGGCCGAACCTGTCCATCAACGTCGTCCACACGCAGAAGGAGCGCGAGAAGATCGCGCACGTGCGTCGGCTCGCCACCGGGCAGCCCGGCGGCTCAGGCATCATCTATTCGTCCACGCGCAAATCGGTCGAGCAGGTGGCGCGTGCGCTGCGCGAGGCGGGCTTGAGCGTTGTCGCCTATCACGCCGGGATGGAAGACGCCGAGCGCGTGCGCGCGCAGGACGAGTTCATGTCCGGCGCAAAACAGATGATCGTCGCCACGAACGCCTTCGGCATGGGCATCGACAAGCCCGACATACGCTTCGTCGCACACTATCATCTGCCCGGCTCAATCGAAGCCTACTATCAGGAGATCGGCCGCGCCGGGCGCGATGGCCTGCCGTCCACCTGCGTGCTCCTGTTCAACTACGCCGACAAACGCACGCAGGACTACTTCATCGAAGGCTCTTACCCGCCGCCCGAAGTGATCGCCAAAGTTTACGAGGCGCTCGTCGGCACAGGGCAACAACGCATCGAACTTTCGACCCGCGAGATCGCCACGCGCGCTGCGCTCCGCAACGAGATGGCCGTGCAGTCCGCGCTGATCATTCTGGAAAAGGCAGGGCACATCGAACGCGGCGCGGCGAGCGAGAACCGCGCGAGCGTGCGGCTGCTGCTGAGTCCCGCGCAGGCGCGCACTGCCGTCAGCACGCGCCGCAGCGAACGCGACCGGCAGGTGCTCGGCGCGTTGCTCGACGGCTTCAACGTCAACCAGCGCGCCGACGTTGAGCTTGACGTGGGTGAGGCGGCGGAGAGCACGGGGCTGGACACAGCGGCGCTGCGCCGGACGCTTGCGACGCTCGCCGAAGCGGGCATCATCAACTACCAACCGGCACGGCGCACGCGCGGCGTACACATGCGCGACGAACGCCCCGCCGCGCGCCTCAACATACGCCCGCAAGACCTTGCGCGCCGCGCCGCGCTCGAACAACGCAAACTGCGCGAGATGATCAGCTTCTGCTACACAGAAGACTGCTATCGCGCCTTCATCCTCGACTACTTTGGCGACCGCCAGCACGCCAAGCGCTGCGGCACGTGCGGCAACTGCCGCGCGCCGGCAGACGAGCGCGCACTAACTGGTGCGCCGAACGAAAGCGCCACCACGTCGAGTATGTCGCCGCCGCTTGCACCGGCCACGCCGCTTGATGCCTTCGTGCGCCAGCACACGCCCGTCGCGCTCGACCTCGAACGCGAACTCGACGAACAGAGCCGCTTTCAGCAAGCGCGCGCGCGCGCCGAACGCGAAGCGCAGGCCGCGGTCGGGAGCGTCGTCAGCGTTACACAGGCGCGTGAGTTGTCGGCGGATGAACGGCTGACGGTGCGTAAGATTCTGGCGTGCGCGGCGCGCATGGAAGGGCGCTTCGGCAAGGGCATTCTCGCGGCGACGCTGCGCGGCTCGCGTCAAGCCAAGGTCTTGCAGGCCGGGCTGAACGGACTCTCCACCTACGGGCTGCTCGCCCATCTCACGCAGGAAGAGATCATGCTCTACGTCGATGCGCTCGTCGCCGCCGGCTGCCTGCACGTAACCGGCGGCACTTACCCGACCGTGGCGCTGACCGCGCGCGGCGACGAAGTGATGCGCGAGCGCACCTCAGTCCAACTCGCCCTGCCCGCGCCGACAGTTGTTCACGCGCCGCCGCGCAGCACGACTAGAAGTGACGCCGCCAGCGCGCACGCGTCAGCGCCCGCCGCGACCGCGCCGCGCGTCAACACGATAGAAGAAACTTACGCTTTCTATCAGGCCGGCATGACCATCGAAGAGATCAGTCAGGAACGTGGGCTGACCACGATGACGGTCGAGAAACATCTGGCCGATTGCATCGTCGCGGGCCGCCCCTTCGATGTCTCGGCTCACGTCGCCGCACAGGATCGCGCGCTCATCGAACTCGCCATCGAACGACTCGGCACGGAACGGCTCAAGCCCCTGCGCGACGCCCTGCCCCGCCACATCACCTATCGCATGCTCCGCTTCGTCGTCGCCGACCTCGAACGCCTTGCGGCGCACGATGAAGCGGTCAACAGTTGAACGCTGCCGGTCGCAAGGGCTGAAACTGTCCGTCAAATTGGCCGGCCGGTTTTAGCTCGCAAGCGCGCTTATCGTGTCGGGCGGCTGTGATGTATCATTGCCGGCCAATTACGCAAGCGGCAAATCTGACGAACGGGGCGAGAAATGATCACTCTAGACGAGGCGCGCAGGGTTATCGCGGCAGCGGAAAAGCAGGCGACGGACATTGGCCAGCCGATGAACATTGCGGTCGTGGACGCGGGCGGGCATCTGGTGGCACACGTCCGCATGGACGGGGCGTGGCTGGGCAGCGTGGACATCTCCATCAAGAAGGCGTGGACGGCGCGCGCCTTCGACATCTCGACCAAAGAGTTGGCCAAACTCGCGCAACCCGGCGAAGATTTCTACGGGATTCATGCTTCCAACGACGGGCGCGTGATGATCTTCGCCGGCGGCATTCCCTTGAAGCGCGACGGCGTGGTGGTCGGCGCAATCGGCGTGAGCGGCGGCGCGGGTAAGCAGGATCAAGAGGTGGCGGAAGCAGGCGTCGCCGCTTTCTGAAAGTCGGGCCCCGGCGCAGGCGTGGGTCTGTTGATCCGCGCTGGGCCGGTGGTTGACCAAAAGCTTGGTTTAATTAATCTCGTTGGCGGGAGTGCGTTGCATGTCTGAGCAGCAGGACGAGCGGCAGGCGGAGTTCCAGATCGCACAGACGGTGCGGCGTTTGAACGACGAGTGGGTGACGGCGTTCGTGCAGCGCGACACCGCGACGCTTAGACGCATCATGGCCGATGATTGCGTCTTCACTTACCCGCTCGAAGGCGACGATCAGGCGCAGTTCATCGCCGACATCGAATCGGGCGACCTGACGGCCGAGCAGATGACGCGCGATCACGTCGGCGTGCGCGTCTATGGTCAGACGGCCGTGCTGACGTGCCGCGACACCGCGCGCTGGCGCTATCACGGGCGCATCATCGAAGGTCAATACAGCACCATCCACGTCTATGCCGAGCGCGGCGGGCGCTGGCAGGTCGTGACCATCCAAGCCTGTCCCATCACGCACTAGCCGACGGCCCGCGCCGCATGGATACCTACACACGCACAGACAGGAGAACCGAACGATGCCTGAGACAAACCCGGTCGCGCCGCGCCCCGGCGAATCAACCGACTTGCCGACCGACGTGCCGCCCACGCAACCGCACGATCCCGTTGCCCCTGATCCGGCGCAGCCCGAACCGCTGCCGCTCCCGCCCGACCGTGCGCCTGCACACGCGCCCGTCCGTGAACCTGAAACGCCGATGCCCGCAGGCGACCCGCGCCCCACAGAACCAACGCACCTCGTTTAACCATGACGCACCTGCGCGAGATCGAGCGCACACTGAAGCGCAAACCATTTCGCCCGCACCCTCTGTTCCGTAGTGGTCACGCGCAGACGCTCGCCGGTTACGCTTGGCCGCGCCGCGTGCTGCTGCACGGGCACGAGCGCGACGAAGCGCGCACCTTTGAAGTCGAGCCGGGCGTCCGGCTGCTCGCGCACTGTCGCTGGCAAGCGGCACGACAGAAACATCCGACGCTCATCGTCGTGCATGGCCTCGAAGGTTCGAGCGCATCCCGTTACATGCTCGGCACGGCGGACAAGGCTTACCGGGCGGGCTTCAACGCGCTGCGCCTGAACCTGCGCTCCTGCGGCGACACGTTTCACCTGACGCCCACGCTCTATCACAGCGGCATGGCGCACGACTTTCTCGCCATCGTTCAGGAACTCATCACGCGCGACGGTTTGACCGACATCTTCCTCGGCGGTTTCTCCTTAAGCGGCAACATGAGTTTGAAACTCGCGGGCGACGAGGGCGCACGGCTGCCGCGCGAGTTGCGCGGCGTGTTCGCCGTCTCGCCCGCCATTGACCTGCCGGCCTGCGCCGCCGCCATCGCGTGGCGCTCAAACTGGCTTTATCAACACGACTTTCTACGCCGCCTGCGTCGTCGCCTGCGCGCCGCCGACAAATTCTATCCCGGTCGCTACGACCTGAGCGACTTGCGCGCCGTGCGTACCCTGCGCGACTTCGACGCGCGCTACACCGCGCCGGCCGGCGGCTACCGCGACGTGGACGACTACTACACGAGCGCCAGTTCTCTGCCCCGCATTCCAGACATACGCCGTCCGGCGCTTATCATCCATGCCGAAGATGATCCCTTCGTACCCTTCGCCTCGTTCCGCAACCCGGCGCTTAAGGAAAATCCTTACGTCGTGCTGCTCGCGCCGCGACATGGCGGGCACGTCGGCTTTGTCGCCGCCGACCGCGAACCTGCCGCCGACCGCTTCTGGGCCGAGAATCGGCTAGTCGAGTTTTGCCGGCTCGTACTGGCCGGCGCGCAGGCTGAAAGCTGACAGATCGGCGGTCATCACCCTCGTCGCCCGCAACCTTTCATTGACGCGCCGCACTAACACACAATAAGCTTAAGATGTTGTTGCAGCCCTTGCTGGACACGTTGGCCGCACGCCCGGGGCGTGCCCTGATAACGTAGATGATCGCTCTCAACTTTCTGGCGCTGGTTCTGTTGGTCGTCATCAACGGCTTCTTTGTCGCCGCCGAATTTTCGCTCGTCGGCTTGCGCCGCTCGCGCATCGAGGCACTGGCGGCGGACGGCAACCTGCGCGCCCGCCGCGTGCTGAAACTCGTTGATAACATCAACGCCTACATCTCCGCCACGCAACTCGGCATCACGCTCGCCTCGCTCGCGCTCGGCGCGATCAGCGAACCCGTCGTGGCGCGGCTCTTGGAACACTGGCTGGCGAACTTCTCCGAAACGCTGCGCCATGTCATCTCGTTCGCCGTCATGCTGGTGACGATCACGTTCTTTCACATCGTCTTCGGCGAGCTTGTGCCCAAGCGGCTCGCGCTCGAACGGGCTGAGCCGGTCGCGCTCGCCACCTCTTGGGCGCTCGATCTGTTCTACAAGATTTTCTACTGGCCGACGCGCGGGCTGTACTGGGTCGGCACGCGGCTCGTTAAAATGCTGGGGCTGCACGGCGAAGGCGGGCACGGCGGCATCTACACGGAAGCGGAACTGCGCCAACTGATCGACCAATCGCGCAAGAGCGGCCACCTCGAAGCCGAGGAGCAGCAACTACTCAATCGCATCTTCGACTTCTCGGACGCGGAAGTGCGCGAGGCGATGGTGCCGCGCACGGCCGTCGTCGCGCTGCCCGCCACCGCCACGCTCGAAGAGGCCGAGCGCGCTTTCTGCGAACTAGGCTATTCGCGCCTGCCCGTCTACCGCGAGCATCTGGACAACATCATCGGCGTGCTCTTTATGAAAGAGTTGATGCCGTGCCTGCGCCGGCTCGACGCGCAGGAGTTCGACTTGGAACGCATGCTGCACCAGCCGCTCTTTGTGCCGGCGACGGCGCGCCTCGGCGCAGTGCTCGCGCAGATGCAGGCGGCCCGCCAGCATCTAGCCTTCGTCGTGGACGAGCATGGCGGCATCGAAGGCATCGTCACGCTCGAAGACTTGCTGGAAGAGATCGTGGGCGAGATCAACGACGAATACGACGACGAGGTGCGCGCGCAGATCATCAAAGAGGGCAACACCTACATGATCGACGGCATGCTCGCCGTGCGCGACGCCAACCGGCAGTTCAAAGAGTTGCGCATCCCGGAAGACGGTGGCTACACCACGCTCGCCGGCTTCCTGCTCGACCGCGCCGGACGCATTCTGAAACCCGGCGAGACGGTCGAATACGAAGGCGCGCGCTTCACCATCGAACGCGTTGACCGGCATCGAATCCGCCGCGTCCGCTTCACGCCCGCCCCCACCGCCCAACCCAACGCGGAAGCCGAAGAATCGGCCGCCTGATCGACCAACCTTAGAGTTAGCCCCTTTTATTTTGTGATCTTTTTGCTCAGCCGCTCGGCCTGATTGCGGGCGATGAGCGGGATGCGCTCGTCGTTGGCGAGGTCGTTTAAGAGCGGCACGAGTTGCGCTGCATCGGAGATGCCGTCGCGGCTGAGGAGCGATTCGAGACCTTTGAGCAGCTTGACCGTATCGGACGGTTGATACTGGCGCGCGATCTCGACCTCGAAGACGAACATGGTCTGTTCCGCGAGCCGGCGATATTCGTTCGTGAGCGCGGCGGCTTGCTGGTTGTGCGTCCAGTTGAACTCGACGGTGCGTGTGCGCGCGCCCTCGGTCATGCGCAGGCGCATCGTGCCGAGATGTGCCATCTGGCGGTCGGTCTGGTAGTTCTCGGTCGAATCGAGAAAGCGGAGCGCCGACCACGCCGACATGATGCGCGCAAGCGCGGCGGGCGTGATGGCGAGCGGTTCGGTGTAGGCTTCGCTATCGCTCTTGCGCTCGAAGACCATCTGCCCGCGCCCCGTCGCGTCGTGCTCGATCTGTATGTGCCGCAGGTAAAATTCTGGTTGGGTGAACTCGTAGTAGTAGCGCACCTCTGCGGGCGCGGCGGCGTTCGCCTGCGCCGTCGCGGACGGGCCGCCGCCTGTGGCGGGCGCGGTTGTCTGCTCGGCCACGGGCCGGCTGTTCGCTTTAGCGGGTGCGAGTATGGGTTCGGGTGCGACGGTCGGCGCGGGCGTCGGCGTGGGTGCAGGGTTGTTTGCGACAGTCGCGTTGGACCGGCGTTTGCTGGTCTTACGTTGCGCCAGAGCGGTTGGCGCAGACGGCAGAATCGCCGCGCCGGATAAGCACAGCGCGGCGATCATGAGAACCGGCGAACGCTTGTACCGCATGCCTTACTCGAACCTGACCGAGACGAGTTTGGAGATGCCTGCCTCCTCCATCGTGACGCCGTAGAGCGCCCGCGCAGCCTCCATCGTGCGCTTGTTGTGTGTGATGACAATGAACTGCGTCTCAGTTGCCATCTCGACGATCTTCGCGGCGAAGCGCCCGATGTTCGCTTCGTCCAAAGGCGCGTCCACTTCGTCCAGCAGGCAGAAGGGCGACGGGCGATAACGGAAGACCGCAAGCACGAGCGCCAGCGCCGCCATCGCCTTCTCGCCGCCGGAGAGCAGCAGCACGTTCTGCAAACGCTTGCCCGGCGGCTGCGCCACGAGGTCTATGCCGGACTCGAGTGGGTCGTCGGCGTCGATCAGGCTCATCTCGCCGCGCCCGCCGCCGAAGAGTTCGAGAAACAGCGCGCCGAAGTTGCGATTAATCTCGGTGAAGGCGTGGCGGAAACGTTCGCGCGAGCGCCGCTTGATCTCGCGCAGCGCCTCTTCGGTCGAAGCGATGCCGTCCACTATGTCCTGTCGCTGCGTGGTCAGGAAGGTGAATCGCTCCTCCGCCTCCGCGAGTTCTTCGAGCGCCATCATGTTGACCGCGCCAAAGCTGTCGAGCCGCGCCCGCAACTCTTCGACGCGCGCCCGGCCCGCTTCCAGATCAAATTCAACGTCCGGCGCAAACGCCGCCGCCACCTCTTCGAGCGACTGATTCAATTCCGCCGCGCACGTCTCGCGCAGATAATTGAGACGCGCGGTCGCTTCGGCGCGATTAACTTCCATCGCCGCGCGTGCGTCGCGGGCAGCAGCGGCGCGATTGTGCAGTTCGGTCAACTCGGTCGCCAACTCGTCCGCCCGCGCGCGCGCAGCCGTTAGCTGCTCGGCACACGCCGCCACCATCAATTCAAGCGCCGTCCGTTCGCCTTCGACCGTGCCCGCGCTCTCTTCGGACGCAGCGAGCGACTGTCTGAGGGCGGCAAGCTGCGCCTGCATTTCGGTTGTCTCTGTCTCGTGCCGCGCGAGTCGCGCCGCGAGGTCGGCCGCTTCCGCTTCCATGCGCCGCAATTCCGCGCCGGTCGCGCGTCGGCGCTCGGCCGCTGCCGCCGCCGCCGCACGCTGCGCGCTCAGCCGCTCGTTCTCAGCTTCGGCCGCGCGGCGCGTCTGTGCAAGCTGGTCGCCCGCATCCGCGACCGCCTGCGTGGCGGAGGCACGCGCCGTCTCGGCCGCTTCCGCTTCGGCGGTCTGCCGCGCCCGGCGCGCATCGAGTTCCGCGCGCTCGGCCGCCAGCCGTGCGTTATCGTCCGCGACCACGCGCACGTGGCGCGCGGCCCGCTCGATCTCCTGCGTGAGTTGCGTCGCCTGCAAAGCGCGCGCGTCCTGCTCGCGCTCCGCCCGCCCGATCTGCTCGTTCAAGAGCATCAACGCATCTTCCAGTGCGACGAGTTGCGCGCGCGCCGCCGTGACGGAATCTTCCGCCGACACGACTTCGGAGGTCAGCGCGGCGGCCCGCGTTTCGAGTTCGCGTATCTCGCGTTTGAAGGCCAGCAGGCCCGTGCCCTCGACGGCCGGCGCAAGCCCGCCCGCGCCGACAAGCTGCCCGCCCGTGACCCACTCGCCTTCAGCCGTCACGTACATCTCGCCTGTGGCGAGCGACAGCACGAGCGCGTGTTCCAGATCGGGCACGACGCGCGCATTCATCTCGTGCGGCAGCGTGCGTTCGAGCAGCGCGACGATCTCCGGCGGTGCGCCGAGCAGATCGCCCAGGCGCGGCTCGTCTGCGCCCGTGCCGCCGCCCGTCGCCACGCGCCGCTCGTCTGCGCTCGCGCCCTGCAACCCTGTGACGAGGAACGTGGCCCGCCCCGCCCCGCTCGTTTGCAGCCACGCGGCCGCGCGCACGGCATCGTCCGGCGTCGGCACTAAGACCGTTTGTAGGTACGACGAGAACACGCTCTCGACCGCGCGCTCCCACTGCGGCTCGACCTGCAACATGTCCGCCAGCGTGCCGACCGCGTGAAAACTGGCGGCGCTGCTCTCATCCGTCGTCCGCCCGGCCGAGAAGATGCGCTGGACTGACTGCGAGTAGAGCGCGCGTTGCGTGTCCAACTCCGACAACGTATCCAGACGATGACTGACGCGCGCCGCCTCTTCACGCGCGCGCGCATACTCGGTCGCGGTCGCGGAGACGAGCGAGCGCGCGGCATTGACACCGGCCGTGGCCGCTTCGCGTTCGATGAGCAGATGCTCAAGCTGCGTGCGCGCGGCTGCGATCTCGGCTTGCAGGCGCTCGGCCTGCGCCGTGAACTCTGCGTGCGCGGCGCGTGCGCGCTCGCCTTCGCGCTCAAGCCCTTCGGCTTGCAGGGCGAGCCGTTCGAGCGTCGCGTCGAGTTGCCGCCCCGTCTCGTGCAGGCGCTCGGCAACGGCCGTGTGCGTCAATAGACTTGCACGCGCCTCTTCGATCTGTTGTTCGGCGGCGAGCACCTCTGCGCTCCGGCGCGCGAACGCCTCTTCCGCCTCCTGCAGTGAACGCGCGCTCGCCTCGCTCTCGGCGCGCAGCCGCGCGTCCGCCTCGCCCAAGTTCTCGCGCTCGTGCCCTACGCTTTCAAGCCGCGCGCGCAACTGCTCCATCTGCGCCGCCACGTCCGCGATGCGGCGCTCAAACTCGCGCGCCTGCTCCTGTTGATAAGCACGCTCGCGCTCGCGCCGGTCGTGTTGCAGCGCCGCGTCCGCGACCGCCGCGCGCGCCTCGGCTAAAGCCGCCTCGCAGCCGCGCGCTTCGGTCGTCGCCAGTCGCGCTTCTTCCTCGTGCTGCTCGACCGCATCGGCCAAGTCGCGTTCCTGCTCGCCGGCCGCCGCAAGGTGCGTGCGCAGTTCGGCGAGCGCGGCGGTCAGCGCGCGTTCGTCGGCCGCGTAGACACGGCGCAGCAGGTCGCGCAACTCTTCGCGCAGTTGCCGGTAGCGCCGCGCCTTGGCCGCCTGCCGGCGCAGACTCCCAACCTGTCGTTCGATCTCGGAGACGATGTCGGCGACGCGGCGCAGGTTCGCGCGTGCGCCTTCGAGCCGCGCCTCGGCCGCGCGCTGGCGCACGCGAAACTTGGTGATGCCGGCCGCTTCTTCGATGAGCGTGCGCCGATCCATCGGCTTGGCGGAGAGGATTTGCCCGATGCGCCCCTGCTCGATGATCGCGTAGTGTGCGCCGGACAGACCCGTGCCGGAGAAGAGGTCTTGGATGTCGCGCAGGCGACACAGGCGGCCGTTCAGGAGATACTCGCTCTCGCCGTCGCGGTAGAGGCGACGCGTCACCGTCACGGTTTCGCCGGGCGCAAAATCGAGCGCCATGCGGCGCGGCCGCCAGTGGCGTTTGTGATGCGCGTGCTGCGCCTTTGCGGTTAAGGCTTCGGGCGTGAGCGCAGCGTCGGCGGCCGATGCTGCATCAGCGCCCGGCGCGGCGTTATCAATGACGGCGAGCGCACCGCTCTCGGCCTGCGGCGGCGCGTCGGCCGCCACGTCGGCCGTTACCCCATCAGCGCCGGCTGCCGCGTTCGCCGCTTCGCCGGGCGGCTCGCCGGTCAAGGTCGGCAATAGTTTTTCTTCAACCGTCTCGCTCTGCTCGTCTATCTCTTCCAGCGTGGAGTCAATGTCGTCCACGTCCGTTTCATCAAGCACGGTTTCATCGCGGACGAGGTGCAGCACGACTTCGGACATGCCGCTCGGCGCACGGTTGCGCGCGCCTTGAAAGATCACGTCCATCATGGCCGCGCCGCGCAGGTGCTTGACGCGCTGCTCGCCCAAGACCCACGCGATGGCGTCCGCGACGTTCGACTTGCCGCAGCCGTTCGGGCCGACGATGGCAGTGATGCCTTCGCCGGTGAAGACGAGATCGGTGTAGTCGGCGAAGGATTTGAAGCCGGTAATCTCTAGGCGTTTGAGTTTGAACATGCGTGCTTGGTCTTTCGTCGGCCGTTGCGCACCGGCCCGAAAAGCGCAGCCGATAGAGCGTAGAGTGGGCGAGGCACACTATATGTTGACATGATCTTGATGTCAACCAGCACGTTAGGTCAAAGGGGTTTACTGCTGAAGGGAGGACTAATAAGGGCGGCGGGCGGCGGGCTGAGGAAGTAAAAAGTGCAACCGGATTCGGTTGTTCTTTTCACTCCTCAGC
>DASVQA010000112.1:0-7155 GCA_036389375.1 Pyrinomonadaceae bacterium
CCGAACGTCTTGTGTACGTCGAAGGGAATCTTTATGCCGGTCGCCTCGCTACTCTCGTGTTTTTCAAGCAGGACGCGAAATTTTTTGGTCACAGGTTTGGTCGCGGACATGGCAACCTCCTCTCGTCTCAAGCAAGCGGCACGGCTTGGCCGGCCTGCACGTAGGCGTGTTCGTAAAGTAAGAGTCCGATCAGCACTAACGGCACGGCGGCGAGACCGAGCGAGGGCGCAGCGCAGCCAAACAATGTCAGCAACATGGCCGTCAGGAAGAATGGCTTGAACCGGCCGCGCGTCAACTCCCATGCGGCGAGGCGCGCGTGCGCGGTCGGGTGCGTGACCGTCAGTTCGCCGCAGACAAGCAGCAGGTGCGTGAGCGTCGCGGCGGCCGTCGTCCAGAGCAGCGGCGCGACCGCATCCGCTTCAAGCCAGAAGGCGAAGGGCACGAGTGCGGCCGCACCGACGAGCAGCGATTGGACGAGCAAGTGCGGCGGCAGCAGTGGGTTCTGCCACAGGTCGCGCGCCTTCGCCTGCGCGAACAGGTACGCGGTATAGACGGCGGTCAGTGCGGCGAGCGGCAGACCGGCAATAATCAGCCAGCGTTGCGTTGACGTTTGCCCGACGAGCGAGGCGACGAAGTGCGCCGCGAGCACGAGCGTGTAGCCGGCGATGATGAACGCGCCCCGAACTAGCCAACTGCGCCATTGCGGGCGCGTGAAGATCAGATAGAAGCGCGCGGGGTGTTCCAAATCCCAGATGAGCACGCCGCCCGTCGCGGCGAGAAACGTGCCCGCCATGACGGGCGCAACCCAGAGCCAGAGCGAACAGTCGGCGCGTAAGATACCGCAGAGCACAAACAGCAGCGCGATGATGTAAGCGCCGGCCGCGATGCCTTTCGTCCAGGTGTAGAGGCTGACGCGCCAGTCCCAGGGGAGCGCGTGCGGCACATCGTAAGAGAGGAGCGCCGCGGCCGAGGTGTTGTTGTAGGTCGGATTGCCGGCGACGACGTGTGCGGGCGTCTCAAGTTGTTCGCTCCACATGAAAAGCCCGCCGGGCGGTCGTCGGGCCGCGAGCGGATCGAGCGTCGCCTGATGCGCGCCTTTGTAGAAGAGTTTCGGCCGCGTCTCTTTTTCCGGCCGGCGTACGTTGACGGGTTCGCGCTGCACGATGCGCGCGACCTTTGCGGCCGGGTCGTTTAAGTCGCCGACGAGGATCGCCTCGACCGGGCAGACGACGACGCACGCGGGTTCAAGACCCATGTCAATGCGGTGCGCGCAAAAGTTACATTTCTCGGCGGAGTGGTCGGTCGGATTGATGAAGATGGCATCGTAAGGGCAGGCGGCCATGCACGCCTTGCAGCCGATGCAGATTGATTTATCGAAATCAACGATGCCGTCGGCGCGTTGGAACATGGCCGAGGTCGGGCAGGCGGTGACGCACGGCGCGTGTTGACACTGGTTGCAGCGCGTCACCTGATGCGCGCGCCGCGCCTGCGGAAACTGTCCGACCTCCACGTGCTTGACGTAGGTGCGCGTGACGGAGACGGGCACATCGTTCTCGGACTTGCACGCCGTCGTGCAGGCATGACAGCCGATGCAACGCGTCTGATCGATCACCTTGACCCAAAGCGCCTGCGCCGCTTCGTGCTCCGCCATCCCCGCCTCCCCGGAACGAATGAAGAACTGTCGAGCGTGAGACGCTTCTACACTGAATTGTAAAGACGAGTCAAACGCGAAGCCCCTGAGCCGCCCGCGCCCGACAGTGCGGCGAGATGATAACATTCAAGGTGCGGGCCAAGTTCGCACGAGCAGATTAGCGGCCGGATGTGCGGCTCGTCGTAAGCGGCCGTGCCGGACGGTCAGAAGTGATGGAGAGCAGCATCAAGTTTTATTGTGACAGCCGGGACGCGGGGCAAAGGCTCGATGTCTTTCTCGCCGCGCGCCTCGCCAGCCTGAGCCGCATGCGGATCGCGCGGCTGCTCGCGGCGGGCGCGTGCGTGCTCAATGGCACGACGGGCGCGGCGGGGCAGAAACTGAGCGCGGGCGACCACATAGAGATCGCGCTCGGCGCGGCCGAACCGACCGCGATGACGCCGGAGCGGCTACCGCTCAAGATCGTCTATGAAGACGACGAGCTGCTGGTCGTAGACAAACCAGCCGGCTTGCTCGTCCACCCGACGCGCGCCGTTAAAACCGGCACGCTCGCCAACGCGCTCACGTACCACTTAAACAGGCTGCGGCTGGCAAATGAAAGCGTGGCTGAAAGCGACGACGCCAGCACGGAGGCGCAAACGTTTGTCCGGCCCGGGCTCGTCCACCGGCTCGACCGCGCTACTTCTGGCCTTCTGGTCGTCGCCAAGACGCAGCGCGCGCTCAGCATACTCACGCGCCACTTCCACGAGCGCCGGGTGGAGAAGCGCTACCTTGCGCTCGTGCGCGGGCGCGTGCGCGCGGACGAGTGCGAGATCGAAGCGCCGATTGGGCGCGATGCGGATGCGCGTCCGCAATGGCGTGTGCTGGCGACGGGCAGAGCGGCGCGCACGCGTCTGCGCGTGCTGGCACGCGGCGACGCCGTCACGTTCGTTGAGCTTGAGCCTGTGACGGGTCGCACGAACCAGTTGCGTATCCACTGCGCGCACGCCGGGCACGCCATCGTCGGCGACGCGTGGTACGGGCCAGACAGCCTGCCTGACGAACGCGAGCCGCCGCCCCGTCTCTGTCTGCACGCGGCGCGGCTTGCGTTTCATCATCCGACGGGCGGGCGCTGGCTCGAATTCGTCTCGCCGCTGCCTGAAGAGATCGCGGCCCCTGCGGCGGGCGTGCGCAACGCATGACACGCGCCGCGCCGCGTTTTCAGGTTGACTCGCCTGTTGATTCGGCGTAAAAGACCGACGTTCTTTGCGGTTTAACTTCAACACAGTTTGGGCGGAGATTATGGAACCGATTCGCGCACCGTTTCTGGTCGGGCTGGTCGGCTTCGGGTTGGGCGTGGTCTTGTTGGCGCTCTGGTGGTTTATCAACCAGCCCGAATCGCTGCTGCTCAGGTTTCTCCACGGCCTGTTCTTCGGGCTGGGGATGCTGCTCGCCGTGACGGGCGGCTTCCTCGCGCTCTGCATCGGACTGGTCTATCTGGTCTATTTCTTCACGCAGCCGCGCACGCCGCAGAAGGCTGCCGCCAAGTGAGGCCCGCTTGAAGCGTGGCCGCGAGGACAAAGTTTATGAGCGACGACGAGAAAGAAGCGCGCACCTTTAACGAGGATCAGCAGCAGATGTTCGGCGAAGCGGAAGCGCATCAGGCGGGTCAGCCCGTGCGCCCGCGCGAGCCGGCCGGCGCAGGCCCGCTCGACGTGAGTTTCGAGCCAGTTGAGCCAGTCCACGCGTCGGACGCGGAAGAAGAACCGCGTCTGCGCGTCGTGGCCAAGCGGAGCGCGGGCGGCGCGGACATCACGGGCGGCACGGACAAGTTCGGCCCCGGCGGTCTGGCCGGCGACGACCCACACCCCGGCGGTACGGGGGCGCGCGAGACGGGCGACATCACGGGCGCTAGTTCGACGCACGCGGGCGCGGGCGGCAACATGGGCCAGACCGGCGGCGTGGGCACGGCCCCGAACACTGTCGGCGGAGCCGGCGAAGACTAAGTGCGCGGTGCGCGCGCGCTGGCGCGCTTCAACTCAGGCGCAAAATTATTTTTTTCATCTGGTTGACATCCACAGGCGAAAAGCATAAAACACATCTGCTCTCAGCCCGGCCGCTGTAACTGCCACAACTCTCCCGGACGAAACCGGCCTCGGCTGTTTGTATGCTCTGAATAAACGGACGCTTCTCCCTTTCTAGTCCGTGTGCCCTACATGTCCTTTAGTTAGTGATAGTCCCGTTCCCCCGTACTGACATACACCTGCGTGAACTGCCCGAGGGGATCGGTTTAATGATCAGTCAAGAGGACTTCGATAAGTTCGTCGAAAGCTACAACACGGATTTCCAGTATCTCCTGAGTCGCGCTGCCGGTGGCAGTTACGACTGCCTGATCACTTCGTTCCGGGTACTCAAAGACCTGCATGACGTGATCATCAAGCTGCATGAAACAACGCACCTGAATTTCAAGGTCGTGCCGTACCCGCTGACGTTTCGCGCCAGCGATGCTTTTCTCACGAGCTTGGGTTTCAGCAGCCAACAGATCGCCAACATCTACGGCTTTCTGGCGCACGTCAAGCGAACGCAGGGGCGGGAGTTCGAGGACTGTATCGACAGCGCTGATCCGGTTAAATGTGCAGTCGCAGGCATTCCGCATGGCTCAAGCTAACATCGCCTCGCTGATCGAAACTCACCGTGATGAGCTAGTCAATTTCTGGGTACACGCCGTCCGCGCGGATCAGACGATCCAATCGGACGCGGACTTGTCCGACGGCGGCTTGATCGACCACGTGCCGGTCTTGCTCGACGAAGTCTGCGCCATGCTGCGGGCCGGCGAACTGCCGACCGTGCAGAACACGCATGAGGCGCGCGTCCACGCCTATACGCGCTTCCGACAGGGCTATCGCGCCCGCGACCTCGTCCGCGAAGTTGCGCTGCTGCGGCGCACGCTCATCGAACATATCCAGATGAAACTGCGCACAGACCCCGACTACATTCCCCTCTACGATTATTTCAACGCCATGAAGTCGCTCAACCTCTATCTCGACGAAGAACTGCGTTACGGCGTGGCCATCTACACCGAAGGCCACAGCAGCGTAACGAAGCAGTTCATGCCGGTCTGACCGCTGCGGCCAACTGCGACGGCGGCGCATCTGGTGAGATATTGGGCCGGATAAGCTTGACAATCGGTGGGCGAAAATCTAAGTTGCTGCGAACGTTTTGGTAGGGCGTGCGGCGTTACGAAGTTGCTTGGTGCTCACGCTGCGCCCGTGCGAGCGATGTTGCCCGGTCTAAGAGCATCATGGCGTCGTCAAGCTTCAGTTCGTGCCGTCCTGCAAAAGCTGAATCTTGTTAATTAGTCCGGCCGAAGCAGAGCCACAGCTTGCCGGGTCGCTCTGCCCAACGCTGCAAGTTGCTTCGCGCCGCGTCCAGCAAGACAGGCCCGGCACAACCCGTAAACCCCTGAGACGATCCCCGTCGGCGTCCAACGCCCCCAAAGCGACGCGCCCGCCCGGTCAGACTCAGCCACCCGCACAAGACCAGAGCTTGTGATCCGCGACACGAACGCGCGCCATCCACCGCCGTGTCACACTTCCGAACCCTGCGGGCGCACCTGCCGCCCTTCACCCGTCGGAGCATCACATGAAGATCACAACCGCCCTCTTGTCCCTCAAAAAAATCCGCTCATTAAAAAAAATTAACATCCTCGCAGCGATCATATGTGTTGCGGTATTAGCGACCTCTTTAGCATGGGCGCGACCAAGCGTAGCGCAAAGAATTATTCATGAGCCACTGAGTTATATCGGCAAGAGAATTGAAGCTGTGCGTAATTCGCGTAGAGTCTCAGCACTAGCGCCAACTGCGGTAGCTGGCGATTTTCGTTCGCACCAAACCGGTAATTGGAATGTGACGAGTACGTGGGAACGATTTGATGGAGCGAACTGGATTACCCCCGCACCTAATACGCCAACAAGTGCTGATGGCGTGATTGAGATACAGAGTGGTCACATAGTATCAATGACAGCAATGGTCACTTATGACCAAGTTTTAGTTGATGCTGGCGGACAAATAACAATCGCTGCTGCCGTCACCCACACTTTGGCTAATGGTACTGGCACGGATTTAACCATAAATGGGACTTGGCTAAATCAAGGGGGAACTTGGACAACAACTGGCACGTGGCAAGTCAATTCTGGCGGTACTTATATACACAACACAACATCAGGAGTTGCTACGCCATTAGGTCAAGCTACTTTCGATCTAGCTAGCAATTTCATCTATAGAGGTAGCTCGACACTGGTTCCTGCGATTTCAACTTCGGGTCGAACGTATGGAAATCTTTCCTTTGACAGTACGTCAGGAAGCTATGCCGTAACTGCTTCAGGTAGTGGGACGCTTACAGTCAACGGCAATTTCACTATAGGAGCAAACGTAACCTATTCAACGACGCAGACAGGAGCAATGACGTTTGCTGGAAGCTTCACTAACAACGGAACACTTACCAATAGTACAGGCACGCAAATATATACATTCACAGGGTCGGGAAAAACGATAAGTGGCAGCAGCGCAATTTCATTCGAAACTTTAACTGTCAATAGTGGCGCGTCTATTACCGCTAGCAGCCCGGTAACTCTAGCTTCAACATTTACGGGCACAATCAATGGAACGTTAGCGACCAGTACGACATTCACAAATAACGGCATAATGAATGTCGCTGGCACACTTCAAATCAATCAGAATGGATTTTTCGGTGGTGCTGGTACATATTCTTATGATCAATCTAACGGCACGCTCATCTATAACAACACGACCGGCCCATACGGCCCCGTTGACGGCTCGCATCCTTACTGGCCGGCCAGTAACGGCCCGCAGAACGTCAACGTCGTCGGCGCGGGCGGCATCAGCCTCGCCGTCGCGCGCAGCGTCAACGGCCTGTTCCAGTATGCCGCCGGCGTCAGCGGCGCGGGCAATCTGACGCTCAACGGCACGGCGCAGGTGAATAACGGCGGTTTCACCTCAGGCTCGCCGACCTATGGCAGCAGTTCGCTGCTCAGATACAACACGGGCGGCACATACGGCCGCAACGGCGAGTGGCTGCCGAACACGACGAGCGGCGCGGGCTATCCCGCCAACGTGCAACTCGGCAACAACACGACGCTCAACCTTGCCAACGGTTCGCCCAACACGCCCTTCCAGATGGCGGGTAGCCTCACCATTGATGCCGGTTCGACGATGCAGTTGGCCGGCAGCACCCCGCTGACGCAGCCGCTCACCATCCTCGGCGCGGTCAACATTGACGGCACGCTCACGCTCTCGACGCAACTGGGCGGCGACCTCAACGTCGGCGGCAACTGGACGCGCAATGCCACGACCGGCTCGTTCGTCGCCAACAATCGCGCCGTCACCTTCAATGGCACGAGCCAGCAGACCATTCAGGCGGGCACGAGTCCCGCGCAAGAGAATTTCGGCTATCTCATCATCAACAACCCGGCCGGCGTCAAACTCCTGAGCTTCGTGAACGTGCTCGC
>DASVQA010000113.1:0-12416 GCA_036389375.1 Pyrinomonadaceae bacterium
AACGCGCGGCGGGTAAGCGTCCCGAAATTCCTAAGTTTTAAAAGACGACGCCCGCGCTCCTGTCGGGGAGTTGGCGGGCGGCGCCGGTCTCGCGTTAACCGTCGCCCGCGTCAGCGCGAGAGCAGCGTGCCGACGTAGGTCAAAAGTTCGTTGGCGCAGACGGGGCAGTAGCCGCCGTCTTTGACGAGGCGGTCAACGACCTCGTTGATGCGGCGCAGTTGGTCGGGGTCGGGCGTCTTGGCGGAGGTGGTGATTTTCACCACGTCCTTGAGGTCGGCGAAAATCTTCCGCTCGATGGCCTCCTTCAGCCGCTCGTGGGAGGTGTACTCGAACTGCCGGCCCTTGCGGCTGTAGGACGAGATGCGGATGAGTATCTCTTGGCGGAACGTGTTCTTCGCGTTCTCCGAAACGCCAATCTGCTCTTCGATGCTGCGCATCAGTTGCTCGTCCGGCTCCATCTCCTCTTCGGTGATCGGGTCTTTGATGCGCTCCTTGTTGCAATAGGCTTCGACGTTGTCGAGATAGTTGTTGCAGATGGTCTTGGCCATCTCCTCGAACGAATAGACGAAGGCGCGCTGCACCTCGGTCTTGGCCATCTCGTCGTACTCTTTGCGCGCCGCCGAGATGAGATTCAGATAACGCTCGCGCTGCTCGGCGTTGATGCCGGTGTGCTGCTCGAAACCGCTCTTGATGGTGCGCAGCGCGTCAATCGGGTTGATGCAGGTGACGCCGTCGCGCACAAGCGCGGACGAGAGTCGGTTGATGATGTAGCGCGGGCTGATGCCGTCCATGCCTTCGCGCACAGTCTCGTCTTTGAGTTCGCGCACGTCCTTCGACTTGTAGCCCTCGACCTCTTCGCCGTCGTAGAGCTTCATCTTTTTGACGAGGTCTACGTTGGCGCGCTTCGGGTCTTCCAGTCGCGTCAGCACGGCGAACATGGCCGCGACCTTCAGAGTGTTTGGCGCGACGTGGACGTTGCGCAGCACTTCGGACTGGTTGAGCAGTTTGTAATAGATGCGCTCCTCCTGCGAGACGCGCAGGTTGTAGGGCACGCGCACGAGGATGATGCGATCCTGCAAAGCCTCGGACTTACGATTGCCGGCAAACGAGATGTATTCATTCTCGTTCGTGTGCGAGAGAATCACCTCGTCGGCGTAGATCATGGCGAAGCGGCCGGTTTTGATCGACTGTTCCTGTGAGAGCGTGAGCAGGCTGTAGAGGAATTTCTCGTCAACCTTCAACATCTCCACAAATTCCATGATGCCGCGATTGGCGATGTTGAGTTCGCCGTCGAAACGATAAGCGCGTGGGTCTGATTCGACGCCGACTTCACCGATGGTCGAGAGATCAATCGAGCCTGTCAGTTCGGTAATGTCCTGCGATTTCGGGTCGCTCGGCGTGAACGTGCCGATACCGACGCGTTCTTTCTCGGAGAAGAGGATGCGCTGAACTTTTACATCTTCGTGCCGCCCGCCATAGGTGTGTTCGAGCGCGTAGCGGCACTGCGGGCAGAGATCGCCTTCGATGTAGATGCCGTAATGCTTTTCGATCTCGGCGCGCAACTCTTGTGGGATCAGATGCAGCGGTTCTTCGTGCATCGGGCAGTCTTTGATCGCATAGACCGCGCCGCCCTCCGTGCGCGTCCACTCTTCCAAACCCCGCTTGAGCATCGTGACGATGGTTGACTTGCCGCCGCCGACGGGGCCCATCAGAAGCAGGATGCGCTTGCGGACTTCGAGCCGTTGCGCGGCCGATTTGAAGTATTCGACGATGCGCGCGAGCGGTTCTTCAATGCCGAACAACTCATGGGCGAAGAAATTATAGCGGGCGACTTCGTCGCGCGTGCCTTCGTTGAGTTTCTCCACGCCGGCGGCGTGGATCATGTCGTTGATGCGGGCGTGAGAGAGTTCAGCGAGGCGTGGGTTCTGCGTGACTAACTCGAAGTAGTCGCGGAATGTGCCTTCCCATAGCAGGGCCTCGCGTTCGTGGCGCAGGCGTTCCAACCGCTCGCTGATATTAAAACTGTGCTTGCCATCCTGTGCTTCGTGCATCGCCTTTTATACCTCTGGCTGCGCGCGTGGACAGCGTGTGGAGAAGCACGCCCTTTCCTTGGCTTTATAAATGCTGGCGCGGCGCGACCCCGGCGCGTGTGCAAACGGCAGCGCGGCGACGCAGACGCCCTCTTGTCAGGACTCGCAAGGCTCGATGCGCCGGTGCGGCACGCGCGCGAAAGCGGCCTCTTGCGCCGTCGAGTCTGCCCGGAAGTCCTGCGGCTTTTCCACTGTCAAACAAAAGCGGCGGGCGCGTCCGCCAAAGGTCACGCCGTGGCCCGCTTCAGTAGCCGATTATAGCACAGCCACTATCGGAGAAAATCAACCCTTATTTTCCGCCACCAGCAGCACGCGCGGGCGCAACTGCATGCGTCCGGCATCGTACACGCCGACGGCGAGCAGCAACCCTGTGCCGTCGCAAAACTTGACGCGCGCACCGTCCGCCCAACGCGCCGCGCCTGCCTCAAGCTGCACCGCCGCACCATGCCGCACGCGCCGCGCGTCCTGCTCCGTTAGATGCAGCGTCGGCAGTTCCGGGAGCGCCGCGTTAAGTGGGAACAGCGCCTCGGCGACGCGCCCCGCCTCAACCATTTCGTTCAGCCGTTCCAGACTGACGGCATCAGCCAGCCGGAAATCGCCCGCCCGCGTGCGCCTGAGCGCAGAGAGGTGTGCGCCCGTGCCCAAATTTTCCCCGATGGACTCGGCCAGCGTCCGCACGTAAGTGCCCGCCGAACAGACGACGCGCACGCGCAACTCGCACATGCCGTCCTCATGCCGCGTGAGCAGCGCGCCGTAGCCCGGCAACGCTTCCAGTTCGCGCACGACTACGCGCACCGCCTGCCGTTCCACCTCGACGCCCTGCCGCGCCAACTCGTACAGTTTCCGCCCCGCGATCTTTTTGGCCGAATACATCGGCGGCACTTGCTCGATCTCGCCGCGCAGACGCGCGCAGGCCGCTTCGATCTCCGCGTCGCTCCACGCGGCACACGGCTGTACGTGCTCGCCCTCGGCCAGTCGCGGTGCGCCCGTCAGGTCGCCGGTGTCGGTCGCATAACCGAAGCGGACGGTCGCCGCATACTCCTTCTCCGCCCCGGCGAGAAACTGCGCGAGCCGCGTGGCCCGCCCGACCAACACGATCAGCACGCCCGTCGCAAACGGATCGAGCGTGCCCGTGTGGCCGACGCGGCGTTCGCGCAAAATGCGCCGGACGCGGGCCACCACGTCGTGCGAAGTCCAGCCCGCCGGCTTGTCGATCACCAGAATGCCGTCCATGAAAATAAGCTGAGGGTTGAAAATTCAACGCTCAATTTCAAAGCTGATCGTTCGTTTGCCGCCCTCTTCCGTGCTGCGCTACATTAATGCCACTCCATGCGTAGACCAAAGCGGCGCGCGGCGCGCGACATCAACGCAGATACGGTCGAGGCGAAGCCGAAACGCCCGCTCGACCCTGAACGCGCGCGCACGCGCACCATGCAGCGCGCCGTCAAGCTGTTGGCGGCGAAGCCACGCTCGCTGGCGGAACTGCGCGAGCGGCTGCTGGAAAAGGAATGGACGAATGAAGAGGCGGTGGACGCGGCGCTGGCGAAGTTGAAAGAGTATGGCTATCTGGACGACGAGCGGTTCGCGTTTGGTTATGCCTCTTATCGGGTCAAGCAGAAGCCGGTCGGGCGACAGCGGCTGGCGCGCGATCTGCAAATGAAGAAAGTTGATCGCCAGACGAGCGAGCAGGCGCTTGATTTAGTCTTCAACGAGACGCCCGAAGCGGATTTGGTTGACCGCGCGATTGAGAAACGCATCCGCCTGCGTGGTCGCCCCACGACGCGCCAAGAGGTGAAGAGTTTATTTGATCACCTGCTCCGGCTCGGCTTCAGCTACGATCTCATCATAGACAAAGTGCGCGCCGCGTCCGCCGCAAGCGACGAAGAATGATCAGCACACGGCCTGCCTGCTAAGCAGATTAGCCGCGCGCAAAGCCGCAAAGGCGCGAAGCCGGACGCAAAGAAGCTGACCGCGAAATTGACCGTTTACCTTTGCGCCCTGCTCTTTGCGGTTTTGCGCCTTTGCGTGAGAATTCTCCGTTTCGCCCGCCCCTCAAGCCCGTGCTAAACTTTACTTTTCAGTTCGACACAGGATTTGCAACCTATGATCACCGGCAACGAGATACGCGAAACTTTTCTGAAGTATTTTGAGGACAGGGGGCACACGCGCGTGCGCTCAAGCCCCCTGCTGCCCGCAAACGATCCCACGCTGCTCTTTGCCAACGCCGGGATGAATCAGTTCAAGGACGTGTTCCTCGGTCTGGAGCGCCGCGATTACGTGCGCGCCTGTTCCGCCCAGAAGTGCCTGCGCGCGGGCGGCAAGCACAACGATCTGGACGAAGTTGGCAAGACCGCGCGCCATCAGACCTTCTTCGAGATGCTCGGCAACTTCTCGTTCGGCGACTACTTCAAGCGCGAGGCGATCCAGTACGCGTGGGACTTCCTGACGGGCCCGCGCGCAGAGGGCAAACTGGAACTTGATCCTGTCCGTCTCTGGTTCACCGTCTTCGGCGGCGACGACGAAGTGCCGGCCGACGAAGAGGCCATCGCTTTATGGATTGAAGTGGGCGCGCGCCCCGACCGCATCCTGCGTTTCGGGCGCAAAGATAATTTCTGGCAAATGGCCGAGACCGGCCCCTGCGGCCCCAATTCCGAGATCAACTATTATCTCGGTGAGCACCCGGAAGACCCCGCCTTCAATCGCGCCGAATTCGTCAACGGCCCCGGCGACGACACGATGGAGATTTGGAATCTGGTCTTCATGCAATACAACCGCGTCGAGATCGCGCCGGGCCAGTACAAACTCGAACCGCTGCCCGCGCCGTCCGTTGATACCGGCGGCGGTCTTGAACGCCTCACCGTCGTTATGCAAGGCGTCAAGACGACCTACGACACCGATCTGCTCAAGAACATCGTGCTCTTTACGGCGCAACTGGCCGGGCGTGCTTATGAACCCGACACTCAAGCCGGCTTCGCCATGCGCGTCATCGCCGACCACGCGCGCGCCACCGCCTTCGCCATCGCCGACGGCATCCTGCCCGGCAACGAAGGGCGCAACTACGTCATCCGCAAAATCATGCGCCGCGCCATCTATCACGGCCGCCACACGCTCGGCTTCAACGGCCTGTTCTTCAACGAGGTCACGAACTTCGTGATTGATCAGATCGGCGAGGCTTATCCCGAACTCGAAGCGCAACGCGAGTTTATCGAAAAGATGGTGCGCGTTGAGGAGGAGAGGTTTGGAAATACGCTGACTGTAGGCTTGAAGAAGTTTGAAGAATACTTGAAAGAAAGAAAAGAAAAAGGCATTCCCGGCTTTTTCACTAATCTTTCAAATTTATTGGTAACGCCACAAGATATTGCTTACTTCTACGATACTTTTGGTTTACCGATTGATTTGATGTATGTAATTTTGAGTGGTCGAGATTCTCATGCTGTCAATCCTGAAGACATTCGTGAGTCATACGATGTCAAAAACATCAGCGAAGAGGAATTTAGACAACGGATTGAAGACCATATAAAGGAAATTCAGAAACAGAGCGGGGAGGGAAAGACCAAACAAAGCGAAAAAACTAAACCTGTGTATGTAGCCTTAACGCGTCGCCTTGATACGAAGTCCGAGTTCAAGGGCTACGAGACGACGAGCGTTGAAGATTCAAGAATCGTCGCGCTGATTAAAGGCGATGATGAAGTTCAATCGTTGCGCGCAGGCGACGTAGGCGAAGTCGTGTTGAATCACACGCCGTTTTATGCCGAGAGCGGCGGGCAGGTGGGCGACGTAGGCGTTTTCGTCGGCGAGCACGCGCGTGCAGTTGTCGAAGATACCTATTCGCCCGTGCAGGGTTTGATCGTACACAAGGTCAAAGTCGAAAAGGGCAGTTTGCAGGTTGGCGACGTGGTGTCCGCGCGCGTCGATGTGGAGAAGCGCGACGCGACGCGGCGGAATCATACGGCAACGCACTTGATGCACGCGGCGCTACGCGAAGTCCTCGGCACGCACGTCAAACAGGCCGGGTCGGTTGTCGCGCCGAACTATCTGCGGTTCGACTTCACGCACTTTCAGCCGCTTTCGCGCGACGAGATCGCGGAGATTGAACGGCTCGTCAACTATCACATCCTGCGGAACGAGCAGGTGCAGACGGACGAACTCGCGCTCGAAGAGGCGATGCAGTCGGGCGCGATGGCACTCTTTGGCGAGAAGTACGCAGAGAAGGTGCGCGTGTTGAGCGTGCCGGGCGTGGAGGGCATCTTCTCGAAGGAGTTGTGCGGCGGCACGCACGTGCGCGCAACCGGCGACATAGGTCTGTTCAAGATTACGAGCGACGAGTCAATCGCCTCCGGCACGCGCCGCATCCGCGCCGTCACGGGCAAGGATGCGTTTGCGCGTTTTCAGGAGACGGAGGCGCTCGTCGATCAAGTGACGAGCGAGTTGCGCACGACGCGCAACGATCTGCCGGCTTCGATTGAGAAGCTGCAAGAGGAGTTGAAGCGGGCGCGGCGTGAAGCGGAAGAGTTGCGTCTGAGGCTGGCGAGCGGCGCGGCGGGCGCAAGCGCGGGCAACGGCAACGACGTGCGCGAGGTGGCGGGCGTGAAGGTGCTGGCGCGCGAGGCGAGCGAGTTGGACGCGACGGGCCTCAGGCAGTTGTCGGACACGCTGCTGGCGCGTGTGCAATCCGGCGTCGTCGTGATCGGCCGGCGCGCGGACGGCAAGGTGTCTTTGATTGTCCGCACGTCGAAAGATTTGCACGGGCGTGTGCCGGCGGGGCAGGTGATCCGCGAACTCGCGCCAATCATCGGTGGGCGCGGCGGCGGCAAGCCGGACATGGCCGAAGGTGGCGGCGCGCAACCCGAAAAGCTGCCGGAGGCGCTAGAGGCCAGTTACGGCGTCATTGAACGATTGCTGGCGCAGGGCGCGGCTTGAGTTGAATAGCTCATCAGCGCGTTAACGCGCCGGGTAATTTTAAGTCTAGCGGTATAGAGTAAGGCACAGAAGCGCGGTGAGTCTCGCCGCGCTTCTGTGCCTTCTGTGTGTTTATGCGTTGCGCTCTGAGGCCCGGCTCACATTGTAGCTTTGGCCTGCGCCTGTTGTTTGTCGGTGAGCGTGATGTTCATCTTTTGCAGCGTGACGGCGTTGAGCGTGCCGGTCACTTTCAGCCCTTCGGCTTCCTGAAACTTCTTTAGCCCGGCGCGCGTGTCGGGGTTCAATTTCCCGTCCGCTTCGCCGCTGTACCAGCCCCGCTGCTTGAGGAGATTCTGCGCCTGCGTGACCTGATCTTTGTTGGCGCGGAATGGTGGCTTGCGCTTCTTGGCGGGCGCGGTGTTGGTGTTGCCGGCGGTCGTGGTAGTCGAGGAGTTTGTGTTCTGTACGGCTACTGCGCTTGCGTAGGTCAGGAGTAGCGTGAGGACAGCGATCAGCAGTCTCTTCATGTCGAAAGCTCCTATTCAGTTGTGGCGCTTTTGTGAGGCGCTTTGGCGTTTAACGGTTGCGAGGACAAAACCGTTTATGGTTAAAGCGCACTCATCATACACGCGCTGTCAAGCCCCTACGGTCGAGTTGCGGGCGACGATTTATGACGCACTATTGCAACCACAGCGCCTTTTAGCCGATGAAAATTTTGCGCAATGCACGGTTAATTCCCTACTTTCACCGGCTGCGATAAAGTGGTTGTGCCCGCGCGAAGCCGTGTGCTAGTCTGTGAGTGTGATCGTCGGCAGGCGGCGAGCACGCCCCAAGCATAGGGTCGCCCGAACGGAAGCGCCCCGCTCATCCTCATCAACAATTCCCACGTGCGGTTGTAAATCAGACGAGCCGCGTAGTGTCTCGCGCGCAGCGAGCGCAACGGCGACGCTAGTACCTGAAACAGCCGGAGCAAGCAGGATGAAAAAGATTCCCCTCCTAGTCGGCGCGTGCCTCGTGTTGTGCGCGGCCCATGCGCAGGCGCAGACCGAAGCGCGCTACGCTTACAACAACTTCGATTTTGCCAACGGCGTGCGCGTCGAAGCGCCGCCTGCGCCTGTGCCGACACCGCGCAAGGTGCGGCTGACGGCGATGCACGTGGCCGAGTTGAAGCGCCTCGGCGCGCAGATCATCCCGACGCGCGTCACGCCGAGTTTGAGTATGACGGCGAGCCAGTCGCTCGACGGCTTTACGACCGGCAATCCGAAGATCGACGCGCTCATCGCTGAAGCGGGCGCGCGCAACGGCGTCGATCCCGTACTGCTCTACGCGATCATGCACCGCGAGTCGTCGTTCCACACGGGCGCGGTCTCGCCCAAAGGCGCGCGCGGCTTAATGCAGTTGATGCCGGCGACGGCCGTGCGCTTCGGCGTACGCAACATTTTCGACCCGGCGCAGAACATAGACGGCGGCGCGCGCTACGTGCGCTTCCTGCTCAACCGCTTCAGCGGCGACGTGCGGCTCGCGCTCGCCGGCTACAACGCGGGCGAAGGCGCGGTTGATAAGTACAACGGCATCCCGCCCTATCGTGAGACGCAGGAGTACGTGCGCCTCATTGGGCAGCGTTACGCGCTGATGCGCAATCCGCAGACGGCGCGCATCGCCACGCCCGTCACAAACACGCAAGCCGCCACGCTCAACGCCGAGCCCGTCAACGCGACGCTCTACGAGCGCAACGTCTACGCCGTGCGCCTGCCCGACGGCAAGCTGATGCTCGTCAGCCAGTGAGCAAACGCGGCGGGCGACGCGCGTTTGCTCATGTTCAGCCCGCACGTTGCGCGCCGCCCGGCGCGCAAGAGAGAGCGACTGAAAACAGGGGCGTTCATCGAAAATGATGAGCGCCCCTGTTTTCAGTTTCCCTCTCGCTTTACGGTATGATTGCGCGCGCCGCCTATGCGCGGCATGCAATCGTAGCTACCGTCTATCGCGTCCCGGAGTTCGTCCGCCTGTGCCGACTGCATCAGAGACCAACACCGTGCCCCCGGCCGACGCTCCCGCCCGCCGCGCGCTCGTCTGCGCCAGCACGGACGCCGCGCCCGCGCTGCTCGCCACGCTCACGCACGCAGGCTACGAGGCGCAGGCCGTTGCGCCGGACAGGGCGCTGCGGGCTTTGGGCGAGTTTGCGCCCGACGTAGTGCTCGTCGAGTTGCGCCCCGCAACGGACGCGGCGCAAGCGGCCGGTGAGGTTGACGGTCTCACGCTCGCCGCGCAACTGCGCGCCGACCCGGCGACGCACACGCTCCCGCTCGTCCTGCTCTTTCACGCCGACGACGAAGCGCCCCGCCGCGCCGCACTCCAACTCGGCGCGGACGACTATTGCGCGCTCACAACGTCCGCCATCGAACTGCGTGCGCGCCTCGACGCACTGCTCTGGCGCAGCGCCGCCGGTCGCCGCGCCGCCGTGCTCAACGCCGTCGCCGTCAACGCCGAAATAGACGACTTCATGCAACTCGTGGACGCCGTGCGCGCAGGGCTGGACGCCGGCACGTATGGCGCGCTCGCGCTCGTCGCCGCGCATGGCGGCGCGCACGACCCGGCGACAGCCGCCGACACGCTCACGGCCGCGCACGAGTTCTTCAAGCTCAACCTGCGCCGCCTAGACCTCGTCGCCTTCTACGGCCCGACCATGCTCGCCATCTATCTGCCGCGTCGCGGGCCGGGCACGGCCAGCAACACGCTGGCGCACCTGCGCAACGAGTTTGCCGCCGCGTATCCGGGCCGCCGCGTCGCGGTCGGACTCGCCACGTTCCCCGCCGACGGACGCGACATCGAGACCTTGATCGAACAGGCCGAGACGGCTCTGGCCGCCACGCGCGGCGGGCAGACCGCACAGGCCGCCGCCCGCTCCGCGCGCGTGCCCGAAATAGACGCGCCGCAGGCCGCGCCCACATGGATCAGCATTGACACGCCGGAGAAAGAGCCGGCCCAAACGGCCGCAGGCGACGAGCGCGCGGCTACGCAAACGGCCGGGCCGAACGGCCGCGCGCCGGGCGATGGGGCAGCGCCGCCCGCGCGCACGTTGGACGACGGCATGGAACGCCGGCGCGGGCGGGCGCTACGCGAGTCGCGCCGGGCGGATGCGTTCGAGGCATCGGTGCTACCGCAGGCGGAGGCGCGCTATGGTGCAGCGCAGGTGCTCGCGCACGAGGCGCTGGCGGCCGCCGCGCGTGAGCGCGAGCAACGCGCGCGGGGGGCGGCCATGCCGCGCCGGCTGCTGCTCGCCGTCTCGGACGCGGCGCGCATGGCGCAGATCAACCTGCTCCTGCGCTCCGCCGGTTACGAAGTGCGCGCCGCCTTTGACGCTCATCAGGCGCTCAATCTTTTACGCATAGATCGACCGGACTTACTCGTATTAGATTTTGAGTTGCACGGGCTGGACGGCTTGGAGACGCTGCGTCGTCTGTGCCAGCAGCAACAAGGCAGGTTGGCGCTGCCCGTCGTGCTGCTTTTGCCCGCCACGCCGCAGCGCGAAGCGCGCCAGGCAGAGGCGCAGCAACTCGGCGCGCGCGGCTTCGTCAATCTGCCCTACGACCCGGCGGCGCTGCTCGAAGCTGTCCGCACGACGAAGGTCGGGTCAGTCAAGGAGTGATGAGCTATGTACTGTGGCAACTGCGGCGCGGACATCCCCGCACACCTGCGCTTCTGTACCATCTGCGGCGCACCGACCGACAACGATGAGACGCGCCTCGCCACCGAAGAGACCCGCGTGGCCGAGCCGCGCACAACGCTGGCACGCGCAGACCACGCCAGTGCGCCGCGCCCGCAAGCCTTGCAGGAGACGCCGCCCCGCCTAGCCGTCGAGCGCGCCAACGCCGACGAGCGCGACGAGCACGTGCTATTCACCGTCCGCCCGACCTTCCTCTTCATCGGCCTCGGCTACGCGCTCGCCGCCGCTGCTGCCGTCCTGTTGACCGTGCTGCTCGCGCTCTACGTCAAACAGTTGCCGGCCCTCTACGCCCTGCCCTTCGCGCTGCTGCTGCTGCTCATCCCCGCATGGAAACATCTCAAGCGCAACGCGCTCAAGTACACGCTGACCGACGCGAAGATCGAAATTGACGAAGGACTCCTCTCACGCCGCACGCGCAACATCCCCTTGCGCAACATACAGGACGTAACCGTGGCCGCCTCGCTCACGCAGCGCCTGCTCGGCTTTGGCGACCTCATCATCGACAACGCCAGCGAACTCGGCGGCACAACCGTCATGCACAACATCCCCAAGCCGCGCCGCCACGCAGACCTGATCCTGCGCGAGATGCGCCGCTGGCACTGAGCGCCGTCGCCACGCTAAAATTATCTGGAACGAGTTACCACCAGCGGACATCAAAAGGCTTTGTGCTGTTGGTCTCTTTGTGTGCTGTTTCGACCGCAAAAGGATTTCTATGCGCGGCTTAAATCTCGCCAAATATTTTCTCTTTTGCCTGTGCGCGTTGCTGTCAGTCGTTTCGGCCCTGGCAACTGAGACGCCGAAGCAGGTCAAGCAGGCTGCGGCCGGCTCCGCTGCGACGGCCGAGACAGCGCAACTCTTACCCGCCCGGCTCGGCGATTTCAGCGCGCGTGCAAGCGTCGGCCCTTATGGCTTGCAGATGGATGGTGCGCCGCCCGTTGACGATGCCAGCGCGGTCTTGGCCGCCAGTCGCACTTATAGATCGCCCGACGGCGCAAGCTTCACCATCAGGCTAAAGAAGATGGGCAACGACGCGGCCGCTTACGCCCTGCTGACGGGCGAGGCGGCGGCCTTGCGCGCCGCCCACACGCCCGCGCAGGTCGCAAAGCTAGAGCAGACGGGCACGCTGGCTTTCACTGCGCCCGGCGTCATCGCATTCTTCAAAGGCCCGGTTTTCGCGCGCGTTGAATACGACCGACAGGCGGGCGCGCAGGCGGCGCTCGCTTTAGCCCAACAACTCGCGGCCACGCTCGACAAAGGCACGGGCGAAATTCCACCGCTTATCGAGCATCTGCCGGCCGGCGTGGCGCAGGAGCGCGCCGTCTATGCCGTCAGTCTATCGGGCTTGCAAGCGACGGTGCGGAATCAGCCGGTACTAGAAGCCGTCTCGTTTGCGGGCGGGACGGAAGCGGTCGCGGCGCAATACGAGCAGGGTCAACTCGTCATCGTCGAATTTCAGACGCCGCAGCTTGCCACCGACAATGACGAGCGCATCGTCGGGCGCATCGCGGAACTGCGTCGGACGGGTCAGAGCGTGCCGGCCGCCTACCGGCGCGAGGGCAACTACGCGGTCTTCGTGTTCGCCGCGCCGAGCGAGCAGGCGGCGAATGCGCTGCTTGAGCAGGTGAAGTACGAGAAGGTTGTGCAGTGGCTCGGCGAAGACCCGCACCGGACGGAGCGCGCCAACCGTCTGTGGCTGAACATGT
>DASVQA010000114.1:0-20611 GCA_036389375.1 Pyrinomonadaceae bacterium
AAATTGTGCGTGGTGGCGTTCGTAGTGGGGGCGGGCGTGAAGACACCGCGCGTGGTCTGCCGTTCGCGGATGATGGTGTCGCCCGCGTCTAAGCGGATGATGGTGCGCGCCGACGGGTAGAACTCGAAGACGCCGCCCGCATCGAGCGCGAAGTTGTTGTGCTTGGGGCGGCAGATGGTGAGCGACGTGCTGCTACTACAGTTGAAGCCCGTCGTGAACTCGCCGATGAACATCACGCCGGGGCGGGCTTTGGCGAAGAGACCGACGTGCTTGGTGCGCGCGCCGGCTTTGAGACCGACGAAGGCCTGCGCCTTTTGGCCGATCTGCTCATTGCCGAGATGCGTTTCGGGGAAGAAGCTGGCTTCGGCGTCGAGCGCGAAATGGTCGTTGAAGTTGTAGCCGATGCGCCCACCGAGGCCGTTCACCGTCGCGTCGAAGCTCGCTAAGTTGATGGCGGTGAACAGCCCGCCGATCTCGCTTTTGTATTCATCAGTCTGCGTCTGCGCGTGGGCCGCGCACGGCGCAAGCACCAACAGCGCGAACGTGATGAGCAAATTTCTGCTGCGCATGTGTGTCACTCCAATGGATAAAATTCGTAAGCACTGAAGCGCGTTGGCAACGAACGTGCCGCGCGCATTTGCCCGCGAAAACCGGCTGCGCTAGTGCAACTGACGCGCGTGCTGGTGTCGCGTCGCGCCGTCACCTGACGGAAAATCACGACAGCGAAAAGCATGCGCCGGATGCAGCAGCGCGCGGCGCGGCCTGTTCAATGCCCGACGCGCGCCACTTATTCCTTATGCCCTCCTTGCTTTTCTACGTTGGCGCAGGTAGAAAATGTGGCCGTAGCGCACGCGCTGTCGCCTTTACCTGCCGGACGGTGTGGCGCGTCACATCCCCGACCACGGCCGCGATGAAGAGAAAAACAACAGCAGCAGCCGCGCGTGCGCCGAAGCCACGCCGCGCGCCCAAAGGCGATGCGCCACTTGCGCCCGCGCAAACTGTCCGCTTCGTGCGGGCCGACGTTGCGCCGGTCGAGAGCGCGGCGGCGTTGCGCGCGGTCGTCGAGACGGTGCGTCGCATCATGCAGGCGGACACGGCCGCCGTCGCCAGTTTCTCAACCGCCGACAAGACGATGACGTGGAAAGCTGCGAGCGGCTTTCGCGCGCCCGCCGAAGTACAGGAACGCGTGCTCGCGCTGACCGGCCCCATTGCCGAGCGGGCCGCGACGACGGATGAACTGTTGTTATTTGAAGGCATCGGCGCACACGCAGACCTGCCGGCCGCGGACTTCCCCATCCACGCTCCCGAAGGCGTGCGCAATGCGGCGCTCGCACCCTTGCGCGTGCGCGGCGAAACGCTCGGTGCGCTCGTCGTCGGCTATCGCACGCCGCACCGCTTGAGCGCCGAGGAGCGTCAGACGCTCGCCGGCTTGGCCGAGATGGCGGCGCTTGCGCTCGACAACGCACGCTTGTTGGAGATCGTTACTGCGTCGAAGAAAATCTGGGAGCAGACCGTTGATGCAATCCCGGACGGCATCATCGTCCACGATGCCGCGCTGCGCATCACGCGCTGCAACGCCACGGCCGCCGAAGCGTTGGGCCACGAGCAGCCGACCGAAGTGCTCGGCATGTCGTGGGCCGACGCCTTCGCGCGCCTCTTCGGCGAGCGCGCCGCCGCCTATCACATGAACCAGACGGCGGCGCGTGCCACGTCCTTCGAGATACAGGCCGAAGATCGTCGTCGCTATCTCGTCACCATCGCGCCGCTCACAAGCATGGCGGCTGAAGATGTCGAGCGCGCAGCGACCGACGCCGGTTATGCCCCGCCCCATGCGAGCCGTCAGACATCATGGAGCGTGGTGACATGGAGCGACGTGACGGAGCTATCGGAGGTGCAGGAGCAACTTGCGCGCACGCGGCGGCTGGCAACGGTCGGACAACTAGCGGCGGGCGTCGCGCACGAGATCAATAACCCGCTCGCCGCGATCACCACCTGCGCCGAAGCGACGTTGCGCGACCTGCACCGAGCGCCGGAGCAGTTGCGCGCGTCCGTCGCCGAGCGCAACTGGCCGTTTTATCTCGAAGAGATCGTGCGGCAGGCGCTGCGCTGCAAGGCGATCACGCGCGGCCTGCTTGATCTCTCGCGCCAGCGTCGTGCGCGGCGCGCCGCGTGCGACATCAACGCGCTGGTCGCGCGCTCCGTCACGCTGCTTGTGCAGCACGCGGCCGAGCGCGGTCTCGAAGTGCGGACGCAATTAGACCGCGCGGTCGGCGAAGTGGCGACCGACGAGACGATGGTGCGGCAGATTCTCGACAACCTGTTGACGAACGCGCTCGACGCGTTGGGCGCGGCGGGCGGGCGCGTCACGGTCTCGACCGCGTCGCACGAGGAACGCATCAGCATCGAAGTAGCCGACACGGGCCCCGGCATTGCGCCCGACCTGCTTGCGCGCATCTTCGATCCGTTCTTCACGACCAAAGAGGCAGGGCAAGGATCGGGTCTGGGTCTGGCGATCTCAACCTCTTTGGCCGAAGCACTCGGCGGCGCGCTCACCGTCGAGTCAAAACCCGGCGCGGGCAGTTGCTTCCGTCTATGGCTGCCGCGCCGCGCCCCCGCAGGAGACGAAGGATGAGAAAGACGCGCGTGCTCGTCGTGGATGACGATCAACTGTTGCGCCAACTCGTGACCGATCAGCTTGCGCGTTCGGGTTTTGAAGCGTCGGCGGCCGCGTCGGGCGAAGAGGCGCTGACCGTGCTACAGGCAAGCGACTACGACGTGGTGCTCATGGACATACGCATGACCGGCATGACGGGTCTGGCCGCGCTGCGCGAGATACGCCAACTCGACGACCCGCCCGAAGTGATCATGCTGACCGCCGACACTTCGTTGAGCACCGGCCTCGAAGCCATGCGCTACGGCGCTTACGACTATCTGACGAAGCCCGCAACGCTCGACGAGATGGAAGCACTCATTCGCAAGGCGGATGAGAAGCGCCGGCTCGTGCGGCAGAACGCGGGCTTGCGCGCGGCGGTGCGTGCGCCGCAGACCGAGGATGCGCTGCCCACGCTCGTCTATGCCAGCGCGGCGCTCGGCGGCGTCGTCACGCTGGCTGAGACGGCGGCGCGGCTCGACTCGACCGTCATCATCACGGGCGAGTCCGGCACGGGCAAGGACGTGCTTGCGCGTTTCATTCATCAAAAGAGCGCGCGCGCCGATGCACCGATGATCACGGTCAACTGCGGCGCGCTGCCCGAAGCGTTGTTCGAGTCGGAGTTCTTCGGCCACGAACGCGGCGCATTCACCGGCGCGGCCGCCCTCAAGCGCGGTCTCATCGAAGCGGCCGATGGTTCGACGCTCTTTCTCGACGAAGTTGGTGAACTGCCGGCCGCCGCGCAAGTGAAACTGCTGCACCTGCTCGAACAGGGGCGCTACCGGCGCGTCGGCGCAACCCGCGACCGCGCCGCAGACGTGCGCATCATCGCCGCCACCAACCGCAATCTCGCGCAGGACGTGCAACAAAACCGCTTCCGCGCCGACCTCTTCTATCGCCTCAACGTCATCTCGCTGCACATTCCCCCTTTGCGCGAGCGACGCGAAGACATCCCCGCCCTCGTCCAGCATTTCATCGCGCTCTACCGCACACGCTTCAATCGCCCCACGCTCGCGCTCGCGCCGGCAGCGCAACAAAGGCTTAACACCTACGACTGGCCCGGCAACGTGCGCGAGCTACGCAACACGCTTGAGCGTGCCGCCGCGCTCACCAACAGCGACACGCTCGAAGCCGAACAGCTACTCATGCCCAACGCGCGCACAGACGCAAGCGCATCGAACGATGGCGTGACCAACCACGCCCCACCCACCCTCGAAGAACTCGAACGACAACACATCCTGCGCGTGCTCGCCGAACAGGGCGGCAACCGCGAACGCGCCGCCGCCATCCTCGGCATCTCCGCCCGCACCCTCTACCGCAAGCTGCGCGAGTACGAGACAGGCCAACAGTCAGAAGGTCAATAACATCTGACAAACTGTCTGCCCGCCTGACAAAACGTCAGCCTCACTTGTCAACATGCGGGCCGCGCCGGTCTGCCTGCTCTCCGCGCCTTCTCCTTTCAGCTTCAACCATTTCAGCAGTTAACCCTGCTCGCCGGGCTGCGCCGCGTGCGTGGTATGCCGCTTGTTATGTGTGTAGCGCGGACGAGCCTGTCAGGGAGCAGCCCGGCAGGTTAATTGGTGAGTAAAACTAAGATGGCGCGTGTGATGATTTGTGACGATGATCAGGTGTTGGCGACGCAGTTGGTCGCTGCCCTCGAAGCGGCCGGGCACGAAGCCCAGACCTGCCGGCATACGATGGATATGCTGCGCGAGGCGGCCGCCGGACGCTTCGATCTGGTTGCGCTCGGCCTAGACATGGCCGGCTTCGGACGCTCGGGCGCAGTCGAAGCTTTAACCGAGTTAGCGCCGCACGTGCCTGTTATCGCCCTGCACGAACGCCCCGGCGAGATCATGCAGGCCGCCACGCAGAACGCCCGCTTCGCCGCCGTCCTGCCGCGCACCGCCGCCGTCCGCAATTTCATGTACGCGGTCGCGTGCGCGCTCAACGAAACAAAGCCGCGTGTTAAGGGCCGGCCACGTAAAGCTTCGGCCGTCGCCGCCCGCCGTCGCGCCCTCGGTTAGACCTCGTAAACCCAAACATATTGCCCACCAGCAGGGCGGAGCCGGCACGCGCCGGTCGCAATCGCTAACAGCGTAAGGAGAAACGTTATGACGAAGTTGAAAAGAAGGTTTGGCGCACTGCCGTTGGCCGCGCTCGCACTGCTCGTAGTGGGCGGCGTGGGCGTGTTCGCGCAGCGCAACTACATGATCGGCGCAGGCCAGCCCGAAGTGAAGATCGTGCTTGCGGGCGCGGTTGAACGCGGACAGGAGCGCGTGGCGCTCGACAAGGCGGGCGAAGTGCGTCCCGGCGAAGTGCTCGCGTGGACGATCACCTCGCAGAACGACGGCACGGGCGCGGCGCGTGAATACAAGGCCACGGGGCAAATCCCGCAGGGCACTATCTTCATCGCCGGCAGCACCAGCGCCGACGGGGCGGCCTCCGTCACCTACAGCATCGATCATGGCAAGAGCTTCACGGCGCAGCCGACGATTGAAGAACGACAGGCCGATGGCAGCACGAAACGCGTGCCCGCGCCGGTCGCCATGTACACACAGGTGCGTTACGAATGGTCGGACGCGCTCGCCGCTGGCAGCAAGCTGGCGGCCTCTTATAAGGTGCGCGTCAAATAGGCCCGCCTGACACTCTCCCGCCGGAGACCCAGCCTCTCATTCCTATCGCTTCCCCGCTCCGGCGCTCGCCCAAATCCCACTGACACATTTGATGAGGAAGGACATGACAACCATATTTCAGACACGCATCGCGCCGGCCGCACTCTGGTCGTTGGCCGCCCTGCTCATGCTCGTCGTCATGACGGGCGGGCAGTCTGCGCGCGCGCAACAGACACCGGCCGACACGGTCATCTCGAACACGGCGACCGCGACCTACACGGACGGAACGGCCGGCAGCCCGACTTATAACGCACAGTCGTTGCCTGTCACCGTCACCGTCGCACGCGTCGCCGGTCTCGCCATCACCCCCGATGGCGGCACGCTCCCGAACGTCGTTGCCGGCCAGAACGGCGTGGACTTCACGTTCACCGTGACGAACACCAGCAACTACGACACGACCGTGCAGTTTCTCGCCAACCGCGCGTCCATCGTGCTCGGCGGCAGCGCCACCGTGGCCATGGCCGTCATTGACGCGAACGGCGACGGACAGGTGGACACCAACAGCGACGGCGTGTTGGATGCCGGCGACATAGACATCAAGAACAACGCCGCCAACGTCTCCTACCCCGTCACGCGGGCCGCTTCCTTCCTCGTCATCGTGCGCGTGAACATCAACGCGGCGGCCGGCGCTGGCACGAACGTCACCGTCACACTCGGCGACGCACCGGTCAACGGCACGGCGGGCGATACCAGCCACGACAACGTGCGCCCGGCCGGTAATTCCGCCAACGAAGTCCGTACCAATACCACGACCGGCGCAGCGCCCGTCGGCGGCGAAGCGGAAGCGCGCGGCGATTCGCGCACGACCGTCGAGAACGACGCGCAACTGCGGCTCTCCATCAATCAGCCGGCCGGCCCCGTCGCGCGCGGCAGCGACATCACCTACACATGGACGCTCAACAACGTCGGCGCGCGCAACGCGACAGCCGTGACGCTCCCGATCTCTTCGGGTGCGGCCGCGGCCGGCGTCGGCGTCTTCGTCATCGTGCCTGTCCCGCAGAAGACGGTCTTCAAGAACGTGGGCGTACTCCCGGCCGGCGTCACCGGCGTGCTCTATTCAACCGTCGGCGGCACGTTCAACGCGGCGGGCGTCGAAACCGACCTGCCCGACCCCTTAACGGTCGCCTCGCAGTGGTCAACCACCGTCCCGGCCGACCCGACCACCGTGCGCCGCGTCGCCTACAACCTCGGCGCGTCGCTCGCCGCCACCACCGGCACGGTCGCCAACATCCAGACCGTCGTGACCGTGCAGGCCACCGCCGATACCACGAACCCGGTCTTCGAGATCGGCGATGCGTTCGCTAAGAACAACATCGGCGCGACGATCCGAGATCAGTCCGGTGATGCGGTCGTCAACAAGGGCGACGGTAACGCCAACTTCGACGAGCCGAAGATATACCCCGCGCCGACGCCGCCCGATCCGGTCAGCGCCACGCAGGGCTATCAAGTGCCGACGACGCTCTTGCAAGTCGGCGTGGTCTACATCGGCCCAAGCGGCGCACCGCGCGCCGTCAACACAACGAACAACGACGACTTCACCAACCTCTCGACCTCAACCGGCATCAACGTCGCGGCGGGCGGTAACACCAACGCCATCGGCACAGTCATCTTCACCAACACGGTGGAGAACGCAGGCAACGCCAACGACACGTTCACGCTGACCGCGCCGACCGTGCCCACTGGCTTCACCGTCGAGATCAGCAAGGACGGCGGCACGACCTGGACGACCGTCTCAGGTGGCGGCTCAACCACGCTCGCCATCGCCTTCGGCGCGACGGCGAACATACAGGTACGCATCACCGTCCCGGCCGGCAACACCGTGCTGACCGGCTTCTCAACCACCATTCGCGCTGCGTCCGGCATCACGCCTGCGGCGACCAACGACACGATTGACCGCACCTACACCGGCTTCCTGTTGCTCACCAAATCGGTGCGCATACTCGACGCCCCGAACGGCAACGTGCTTACGGATGCCATCCCCGGCAGCTACCTTGAGTACTCGGTGGTTTACAAGAACATCGCGTCCGCGGCTGTGGCCGGCAATCCGAACTTGACGGCCAACAACGTCGTCATCACGGAGAACGGCAACCTCGGCTCGCCCGCCGGTAACACCAACAACTGGGCGTCGTTCACGGACTACGTGACCGGCACGGCCGTCGATCCGGGCGGCACGATAGACGTAACGCAGGCGGCCAGTGCCATCCTGAAGGACACCATCGTTCAGGTCTTGCCGCAGGCACAGGGGACGTTCAAGTTCACGGTCAAGATCAGATAACCCTAGCAACGCTTGTCCGCTGAAAGCGTTGCCCACAACCCAATGCGGCGCGGCCCAAGTGTTCGTCTGGCGCAGTGCTCCGCGCCCCGCGAAGCTAGGAACGCGCCGCATTGGAGGTTAAATGAAACGAGGCACGATGCGCGCAGCCATGATGAATGAAAAGAGAGTTCTTTAGTTCATCACTCTTCCTGCGCGCATCGTTTCTCGTTCATCATCTCTGCCCGCCACCTTGCTCCTATGGCTCGCGTCCTGCACAAACTGATCGGCTGCTGCGCCCTCGCGCTCGCACTCACGGCGGGCGTGGCGGCGCGGCTGCAAGACGGCAACGGCCGCACGCCGACGCCGGCCGACACGGTCATCTCGAATCAGGCCGAGGCCACCTACCTCGACGACAACGGCACGGGCTACGCCACCGTCTCGCCCACCGTCACTGTCACCATCCTCGCCGTCAACGCGCTCACCGTAACGCCGGACGAAACCGAGCCGTCCGCGACGGTCGCCCCGCGCGAACGCATCACACGCACTTTTCGCGTCTGCAACACCGGCAACACGCCCGACCTCTACACCATCACGCGCGCAGCCGCGACCACGCCCGCCGCCATCACCAGCATCTTCTTCGACAACGACGCGAGCGGCACGGTCACAAACGGCGATACGCCCGTCACGCTCGATGCCACGATGAGCCAGCGCGTCGCGGCCGGCGCGTGTCTCGGCGTCCTCGTCGTCGTTGACGTAAACGACCATGCGCCCAACTCGCGCCTGACCATCACGCTCACCGCGCGCTCGAACGTGACGGCGGGCGCGCGCGGTCTTGCAGAGGACGACGGCACGATCATCAACGCGGTCGGCACGGGCGCGCGGCTCACCTCGCCCACCAATACCGATCTGCCGCCCATCAAACTCGTTGACGAGCAGCAGCACGTCACGGCCGCGCCGGGTCAGGCGCTCACCTACACCATCTCTTTCCGCAACAGCGGCGACGTGGCTGCGCGCAACGTCCTCGTCAGCGACGAACTGCCCGAAGCACTCGTCTATGTGCCCGGCAGCCTGCGCCTCGCGGGGCGCGCGCTCACCGATCAGGCCGATACGGACGAAGGCTTTGCGCGCCCACCGCGTCAACTCGAAGTGCGCCTGAGCGAGGTTGCGCCGGGCGCGGTTGTCATCGTCGCGTTTCAGGCGCGCGTCACGGGACAGATTCCGGCCGGCACGGGCGCGATCAATCACGCGCTCGTCGCAGCCGACAACGCCAGTCCCATTCAGACGACGGACGCCATCGCCATCGTCGATCCCTTCGGCACGGTCTATGCGGGGCGCAGCGGCGGCGGACTCACGATCAGCGGCGCGCACGTCACGATTAACACGGACGAGCAGGCGACCGCGCCGCTTGCGACCGCGCCCGGCATCGGTTTCACGCCCAACGCGCACAACGATAATCCGTTCACCACGCAGGCCGGCGGGCACTTCAACTTCGTGCTCACGCCCGAACAACTCGGTCTGCCCGCGACGCCGGTGCGCTACTTCCTGCACGTCACCGCGCCGAACTATCGCTCGCGCCTGCTCGAACTCAGCGTTCGCCCCGCCAGCGTCGGGCTTTACGACGTTGAGGTGCGCGCCCGCGACGGTCAGCCCATCGCCGCCGCCGCCAGTTTCGAGTTGACGGAGCAGGCGGTCACGCTCACGAACCTCGCGGCGCTCGTCCTGAACGTGCCGATGTTTGAGAACTCGGCGCTCGAAGTCTCGAAGACGGTTGACCAGCCGCGCGCAGAGATCGGCGACGTGGTCTCTTATCGCGTCGAAGTACACAACCCGACGGCCGGCACAATCAACGACGTGCGCGTGCGCGATACGCTGCCCGCTTCGTTCCACTACGCGCAGGGCACGGCCCGCGTCGAGATGAACAGCGCGCCGGCGCGCTCAATCGAACCTGAGATCAACGGCAGCACGCTCACGTTCAATCTGGGGTCGCTCGCGGCCGGCGCGCGCGCCACGCTCAGCTATCGCACACGCATCGGCGTCAACGCGCGGGCGGGCGAGAACTGGAACTCGGCCGTCGTCGAAGGCGCGCTGACGCTGGGCGAGCGTGTGACGAGCGCGCCCGCGCGCGCCTCCGTCATCGTCGGCAAAGGCATCTTCTCGACGCGCCAGATCGTCTTGGGGCGCGTGTTCGCGGACAAGAACAGCAACGGTCTGTTTGATGAAGGCGAGCCGGGCGTCGCCGGTGTGCGGCTCTACCTGCCTAACGGGCAATCAGTCATCACGGACGCGAACGGAATGTATAACCTGCCCGCCGTTGACGACGGCTCGGTCGTGATTGCGCTCGATCCCGTCACGCTGCCCGCAGGCTTCAAACTCAACGACGCCGACACGCGCGACGGGCGCAGTTGGACGCGCCTGCTGCACACCCCGCTCGGCGGCGGCGGACTCCTGCGCCAGAACTTCGCGCTGCGCCCGCCCGTCAAGCAGTCAGGCGACGCAAAGATTGACGCAGCGACAGACAACGGGGCCGCGCCAGCGCAGACCAGCGGCAACCTTGCACAGCCGCTCACGAATCAGACGCCGCCGCCCGCCGCCGCGCACACCGAGAGGACAAGCTACAACGCGGACGACAACGCCGCGCACACGGCGCACGAGGCGAACGCTAAGCCGAGCGATCCGGTCGCGCCGAAGGCGACTGCACCGGCGAACGACGCACCGCTTGCGCCGGGCACTTACGAGATGACGGCGAAAGAGCCGGTCGCGCCGGTTGCGCCGGGCACGGTGCTGCTCGTCGCGCCCGCGACTGAAGAAGTGATCAAGACGCCCGCGCTGACCGTCGAAGCGCGCGTCGCAGAAGGTTGGACGGTCGCGGTCGAGATTGAGCACGCACGCGCAAGCGACATGAACGTCGGCGAGCGGCGCGTCGATCATCAGAGCAAGACGACGACCTACAGCTTCGTCGGCCTCAACCTGCGGCCGGGCCCGAATCGCCTGCGCGTCACGCCGATCAGCCCCGAAGGCGTTGCGGGTCAATCCGTCGAACAGATCGTCTACGGACGCGGCCCCGCCGTCCGGCTTGAGATCGTTACGGACAAGAAAGAGTTGCAGGCCAACGGGCGCGACGAGACGACGGTGCGCGTGCGCGCCTTCGACGCGTGGCATCATCCGGCGGCGGACGCGCCCATCTCGATTGATGTCTCGGCCGGGCAACTCGTGTCGCTGCAAGCGCCACGCGCGGCGCTCAACACCGATCAAGCCGACGAGCGCAAACTGAACGTCGCGTCGAACAACGTGCCGAACTTGAACGAGCAGCAGACGGGGCGCGCGCGCCAGCAGTTCGTCTCGCTCGCGGGCGGCGAAGCCGTCGTCAAACTCGTCGCGGACAACACGGCGGGCGCGGCCGATCTGCATGCGAGCGCGGGCACGGTGGAAGCTGAGGGCGAGATACAGTTCACGCCGGAGCTAAGACCCACGCTGCTCGTCGGGCTGGCGGAAGTGACGGTCGGGCGCGCTGCGCCGGAGAACGACCTGCGCGGCACGGACGAGACGGTGCGCAGCCACGTCGAGTTCTTCTATCGCGGCCGCGTGTTCGGGCAGAACCTGTTGACGCTGGCCTACGATAGCCAGCGCCCGATCAATCGCACGGCCGGGCGGGATCGCCTCTTCAATCTCGATCCGCTTGAGCGCGCTTATCAACTCTTTGGCGACACATCCACGCGCTTCGAGGACGCGCAATCGAACTCGAAAGTCTATGCCCGCCTTGATCGCGCGCGCTCCTACGCCATGTTCGGCGATTTCGACACGGAGCAGAGCGAACTGGGTCTCGTCGGTTACGGGCGCAGGCTCACGGGCGTCAAGGTACACGTCGAGAACGAGCGCGGCGACTTCTTGGCTGTGACGGGCGCGCGCCCCGATACGGCGTTTACGCGCGACGTGTTCGCCGCCGGCCGGCTCGGTCTCATTCAACTCTCGCACGGCGACATACTGCCCGGCTCGGAAACCATCACGCTCGAAGTGCGCGACCGGCGCAACCCGGAAATCATTCTCTCGCGCGAGACGCTCATTCGCTCGGTTGACTACAATCTCGATCCGACGGCCGGCGTCCTCTTCATGCTGCGCCCGGTCTCCGCCTTCGACTACGCGCTCAACCTCGTGCAACTCGTCGCCACTTACGAGCACCGTGCAACCGGGCTATCTTCGGCCGTTTACACGGCGCGCGCCGTGCGTCACATCGAGCGCACGGGCACGCGGCTCGGCGTCTCGTTCGTGGATGAGGAACAGGCGCAGTTGGGTCGCTTCGTGCTGGGCGGCATTGACGGCGAGCAGAAGTTGCCGCGCGGCGGGCGCTTGCAGTTTGCGTGGGCGATGAGTCAGGGCCACGTCGCGGCGACCGGCAACCTGTTCGCGGCAAACGACGAGGCGCATGACGGCAATGCTTATCGCGCCGAGTTGACGCAGCCGCTGCCCTACAAGAACGCCATCCTGCGCGCCAGTTATGCGCGCGCCGACGAGGGCTTCCTGAATCCCTTCGGCGCAACCGTCACACCCGGCACGCAGCGCGCGACCCTGACGACTGACTTCAAACTGCGCCCGCGCTCCACTCTGCGTCTCGGTCTGATGGACGAACGCAACCGCACGGCGAACGTCAACAACGAGCGCGCGACCGCGTCGCTCCTGTGGACGGAGACGTTCACGGATCGCTTGCACGCCAGCATCGGTTACGACTTCCGCCACTTCAGCGACGCGCTCAACAACAAAGAGACCACGTCGAACCTCTTGAGTCTCGGCGTCGAGTGGCAGGTGACGGACAAGTTGCAGGTTGCCGCCAAGCGCGAACAGAATCTTGGCGAAGCTGACCCGACCTATCCAGATCAGACGACGCTCGCCGCCACCTATCAGTGGAACAGTTGGGCGCGGCTGTTCTTCACGCAGCGGCTCGCCTCCGCCGCCATCGTGCCGATTAGCGACGCGGGCGCAACCGGCTTCGCCGGCACAGGCTCGCGCCGCGAGACGGCCTTCGGCATCGAGACGAAGCTTGGCCGCAACACGGCCTTGACGGGTCGTTATCAACTTGAGAACGGCGCGAATGGCACGGACAGCTTCGCCGTCATCGGCTTGCAGAATCGGCTGCCCGTCAATAAACGGCTCGCCTTCGATCTCTCCTTCGAGCGCGGCTTCCACATGGCGGGCACGGGCGAAAGCTTTACGGGCGGCGGGGTCGGACTTTCCTTCCTGCCGAACAAAGACCTGCGCACGGCGGCGCGTTACGAGTTGCGCCAGCAGGCGGACGGACTCGCGCACCAGTTTGTCGTCGGCGCGGCGGGGCGCATCAACGAAGGCTTGACGACGCTCGCGCGCTTCCAGTGGACGCACGCCGACTATCAGGGGCGCACGACCGAGTCGCTCACGGGCACGGCGGCGCTCGCCCTGCGCCCCGTCAAGACCGACAACAAAGGACTCCTCTTCAGCTACACGCATCGCGCTTTCACGCAGAGCGGAGCCAATCTGCACGACGCAACGAACGAGCGCAGCGACCTCGTCTCGATGGACGGTTTCTGGCAACCGCAGAAACGCACGGAGTTGTTCGGCCGCTTCGCCCTGAAGTTCGGCGGCAACGGGCGTGAAGGTTTGATTTCGACTTCGGCGCTCACCTACATGGCGCAAATGCGCGCCGCCCGCCGCATCCGCCGCTCGCTCGATGCGGCCGTCGAATATCGTTTCATCGCGCAGCCGACGACCGGCACGCGCCGCACCAGCACCGGCGTCGAACTCGGCTACTGGATGTTTGCCGACATACGCTTCGCCGTCGGCTACAACTTCACCACCGCGAGCGAACCCGACGGCATCCTGCTGGCGAAACCGCGCGGCTTCTACTTCTCCATCTCCACGAAGCTCTCGAACCTCTTCGATCTCTTCGGCACGACGAGCGAAGGACTCGTGCCGGCGGGCGAACAGCCCGATGCGCCGCCCGCCAGTGCGCCCCGGTCACCCGGCGCGCCCGCCGCCCCCGAAAATCTACCGGCACAGGCGAGTAACCAGCCCGACGCAGGAGGGCGCAAGCCATGACCGGCACGGCGCGCACTAACAGCACGCAGACGCGCGGGCGACAGGCGTGGCCCGCGCGCGGGTTGTGGCTGGCCGCCGCGCTCGTCTGCGCGTTTGTCTTCACGTTCGCGCCGCCGAGCGCGCGCGCGCAAGTTGCCTGCGCCACGCCCGGCACTGACGGCCCCAACGCTTCGCTGAGCGGCGTCGTCAACACGTACTATCCCGGCGTCGGCACGGCGACCATAAGCACGACCACGATCACCGTCGGCCCGCCCACCGGCGCGGCGGACACGATCACGGCGGGCGACCTGCTCCTCGTCATACAGATGCAGGACGCGACGATTAACACGTCGAACAGCAGTCGCTACGGCGACGGCGCGTCGGGCGGTTCGGGCAGCGGCGCGTTGGCGACCAGTTTCAACGCCGGGCAGTACGAGTACGTCGTCGCCACCAACTTCAACGGCTCGAACACCGTCACCATTCGCGGCACGGGCACAGGCAACGGGCTGCGCAACACCTACACGAGCGCCCCGGCCAATGGCAGCACCCTCGGCCAGCGCACGTTTCAGGTCATCATCGTCCCGCAGTATTCGAGCGCGACCATATCGGGCACGCTCACCGCGCAGGCTTGGAATGGTTCGACCGGCGGCGTCGTCGCTGTTGACGTGGCGGGCACGCTCGCCATCAACGGCTCGGTCAACGTGGACGGCAAAGGTTTTCGCGGCGGCGGCGGGCGCGCAACTGCCGGCCCGAATCCGGCCTCCAACATCCCGACGACCAGCGATTACCTGCTGCCCTCAAGCTACAATCTCAACGGGCAGAAAGGCGAAGGCGTCGCCGGCACACCGCACTACGTCTTCGATGGCACGAGCGTCATAGACACAGGCAGCGAAGGTTATCCCGGCGGCACGACCTTCCCGACCGGCGCGGATACGGGGCGCGGCGCACCCGGCAACGCGGGCGGCGGCGGCTCGGACGGCTCGGTCACGAACAACGAAGAGAACTCAGGCGGCGGCGGCGGCGGCAACGCCGGCCCCGGCGGCGTCGGCGGTCTGACGTGGAGTTCGCGGCTCATCATCGGCGGCTTTGGCGGCGTGATGTCGGTTGCGCCTTCGGCCACGCGCGTCGTCATGGGCGGCGGTGGCGGCGCAGGCTCGCGCAACAACTCTGCGACGGTCGCTTCGAGCGGCGGCATGGGTGGCGGCATCGTCATGATCCGCACAGGCTCGCTGACCGGCGCAGGCACGATCAGCGCCAACGGCGCGGACGCCTACAACTTGACGGCCAACGATGGCGCGGGCGGCGGCGGCGCGGGCGGCAGCATCCTCGTCAGCCTCCCGGCCGCGGCCAACTACTCCGGCTCGCTCGTCCTCAGCGCACGCGGCGGGCGCGGCGGCGACGCCTGGAACACGCAACCCGTCGGCACTATCTGCGGCTCTGCGCCCTGCCCCGGAGACGCACGGCACGGGCCCGGCGGCGGCGGCGGCGGCGGCTTTGTCGCCACAACGTGGGGCAGCGCCGCCTCCGTCACGGGCGGCGCAAACGGCATCACCACGACGGGCGGCTCACCTAACAACGTCTATGGCGCGACGCCCGGCACGGCTGGCACGACCGCCTCGCTCGCCGCCACGACCGTGCCCGGCTCAAGTTCCGGCGCGCAGTGTCTCCCCAGTCTGACCGTGACGAAGACGACCTCGACCGCGAGCGTGCGCAACACGCCGACGGGCGTGACGGCGACCTACACCATCACCGTCGCCAACGCCGTCAACCTCGGCACGGCGCAGGACATCTCGCTCTCGGACACGCTGCCCTCGCTCTTTACCTACGCTTCGACCGGCACAGTCAGCCTTGCCGGCTCGGCCGTCCGCACATCAATCAGCAATCCAACCGTCGGCGCGACCGTGCCCGCGTGGGGCCTCTTTGACATTCCGGGCGGTGGCAGCGTCGCCCTCACCTTCACGGTCAACATCGCCGCCACCGCCGTCGGCACGTATCAGAACCCGGCGACCGTGACCTACGACGATCCGCGCCGCACGCTTGCGACCGACACGAGCGTCGCCACCTATAGCGCGGCGTCGAGCACGGGCGAAGACGTGACCGTGGCGGGCGCGCCCAAGATCGATCTGGTCAAGAGTGTTGCGCCCAACACCGGCCCCTACACGCCGGGGATGGATTTGACCTACACCATCACCTACACCAACAGCGGCGGCGCGGCGGCCGCAGCCTTCGTCATCCTCGACGACATTCCCGCGCAGACCGATTTCAAGATCGGCACGGAAAGCCACACGACGCCGCTGCCCGCGAGTCTGACCGGCGTGACCGTCAACTACTTCGACACTTCGACGAGCACCTGGATTACTAACCCGACGAGCGGCGGCGGCGGTGCGCCCGCCGGCTACAACCGCAACATCACGAAGATTCGCTGGACGTTCAACGGCACGCTCAACGCCGCCAGCACCACCGCCAGCGTCTCCTTCACCGTGCGGATCAAGTAGCCACCCGGCGGCCCCGGCGCGCCGCGCCTGATTATTAAATCCCCGGGGCGGCACACGTTACCACCGACACAAAAAAAGGGCCCGAGCGCCTGCGCGCCCGGGCCCTTTTCGCATTCAAGCCGCCAACCTTACTGTGCTAGATTAGTCAGCACTGATGGCTAACGACGACACGCGACGTTTGAGTGAACTGACGGTGGCGGACGCGCGCCGGATCATCGTGTACGGCAGCGCGGTTGTGCTTGCCGTCGGGTTGTTCGCGCTGCTCGTCGGCAAGGTGCTGGTGGCTCTTTTGCTCGGCGTGGTGGCGGGCGTCTATCTGCTGCCCGTGCAGGAATGGTTGGAGCGCCGGCTGCACGCGCGCGCGGGCAGCGCGCTCGTCACGATTGCGCTCATCGTCGTGCCGCTGTGCGTGCTCGTCGGCTACGCGTGGCACGAGTTGTCGGGCTACTCGAACTACGTTAGCAAGCAGCAGCCGGAGATGATCGAGCAGATCAGCCGCGCGGTCGAACAGTATGTGCCGGTCAGCCGGCAGGGCTTGCGCGTCGGTTTGCAGAAGGCGTTCGGCGAGGCCGTGACGCGCTCGGCCGAAGCGGTTCAGGCGCTACGGGAGCGCGCGCCGCTTCTGCTCGCCTCGACCACGCTCTTTTTCTTCACCGTCTTTTACGTGCTGACGCAGCGCCAACGCATCGCCGCCTACATCAAGGTGCGCGTGCCCGGCGAATATCTGCCGCTCTATGACAAACTGGGCGAGAACGTCGGCGGCGCACTACGCGGCGCGCTGCAAGCCGTCTTTATTGATCAGTTGTTGAAGGCGGTGCTGGTGCTGGTGCTGAACATCGTCTTCGACGTGCCGCTCGCAGTCGTGCTGGCGATTGCGACGTTCCTCATCGGTCTGTTTCCGCTGCTCGGCGAGTGGGCGGTCTATCTCCCGGTCAGCCTCTACCTGCTCACGTTTCGCCACGACCCGACGGCCGCCACCATCTATCTGATCGCGGGCGTGCTGATGACGCTCGGCTCCTCACTGCTGCTGCGCCCGCGCCTCGCCGCGCGTGGGGCCGGACGCTTCAATTTTTACTGGATGCTGCTGGCGCTCGTCGCGGGCGTGTACACGTTTGGCATTCCCGGCATCGTGCTCGGCCCGGCCATTCTCGGCTTCATCAAGGCGGTCTTCGACACGCTGCTCGGCAACATCAAGTATGAAACGTCGCTCTTAAAGACCGAGCGCGAGCAACAAACGGACGCGGACGTAAAACACCTGCGCCCGGCGCGCGGCAGCGGCGACTGAGGCCCGCGCCATCATTGCACTTTAACTTACGGCACTTAACACTGGCACTTAACTGGCCAACATGAGATTAAAGCGAAGCCCGCGCGCGCGCATCCTGCGCGCGCTCCTGTTCTCTTCGTCGTTGCTAATTGCGTCTGCGCCGGTTGACCACCCGGCGTACACGCAAACCAGCGAGCAGCGCGCGCGCACCGTCGCCGCGCCTGCGCCGACGCAGACACCGACGCAGCTACCGACGCCCGCGCCGCAGCCCACGCCTACGCCGCAGGTGCTGCCGGCTGCGCCCGCGCCGCGCACCGTCGAAGAGTTGCGCGCGCGCATACAGGCCGTGCTCGCGCAGCCGCAACTCGCGCCCGCCATGCTGGGCGTTAAGGTCACGTCGCTCGATACGGGGCGCGTGCTGTTTGCCGTGAACGAGGGCAAGCTCCTAATGCCCGCCTCGAACATGAAGCTCTACACGGTCGCCGCCGCGCTCGACCGGCTGGGGCCGGATTTTCGCTTCGTCACTTCGATCTATGCGAACGAGCGCCCGGACAAGACGGGCCGGGTGCGCGGCGACCTGATCGTCTATGGCCGCGGCGACCCGACCTACGCGACGCGCTTCAACGGCGGCGACTACTACAAACCGTTTGACGAACTGGCGGCACACATCGTCGCGGCCGGCGTCAGACGCATCGAGGGCGACATCGTCGGCGACGAGAGCTACTTCACGGGTGCACCGCTCGGCATCGGTTGGGAATGGGACGACCTGCAAACTTACGACGCGGCGGAGGTGACGGCGCTGACCGTCGTGGACAACGCGCTCGATCTCAACGTCAAGCCGGGCGTGCGCGCAGGCACGGCGGCTGTCGTCACCTCCGGCCCTTTGAATCCAAGCGTCCGCCTCGTCACGCCGCGCGCAAACGAAGAGGTGGCCGATGCGCCGAACTTCATCACCATCGTTAACCGCGCCGTGACCGCGCCGCGCGGGGCGAAACGTGAACTGACGGTCGTCCGCCCGCTCGGCCAGAACTTGATCGAACTCACGGGCAGCATCGCCGAAGACGATAGCGGTTACGCGGACAACGTCGCCGTCCATCGCCCGGCGCTGCTGTTCACCGCGATGCTGCGCGCGGCGCTTGAGAAGCAGGGCGTCACGATCAAGGGGCGCACGCGCATCGTTGATGCAAAGGCGCGGGCCGCTGCGCCGCTCGACCTGACCAAACTCGTCGAATTGGCCAAGCGTGAGTCGCCGCCCTTCAGCGAGGTCGCGGCGCAGACCCTGAAGCCGAGTCAGAATCTCTACGCGGAGTTGATCCTGCGCACGCTCGGCCAACAGTCGCCTGCGAGCGATCCCAAACAGACGACGAGCGCGGCGGGCAGCGCCGTTGTGCGCGCCTTCCTCGGCGAAGCGGGCGTGGCCGACGTTGCGCGGCTTGCGCTCTACGACGGCTCAGGGCTATCGCGCCACAACCTGATCACGGCCGACGCGACCGTGCAACTACTCGTCTACATGAGCCGGCATCGCTACGCGCAGACGTGGCGCGACGCGCAGCCCGTCGCAGGCGTGGACGGCACGCTGCGCAGCCGTATGCGAAACACGCCGGCCGCCGGGAATGTGCGCGCCAAGACCGGCACGCTCGACAACGTCGCGGCGCTCTCCGGCTACGTCACGAGCGCGGCGGGCGAGCGGCTCGCCTTCTCGCTCATCGTCAATCATTACCCGTTGGAGGCCGCCGCGCGCCGCAGTTATCTGGACGCCGTCGCCATCCTGCTCGCCTCCTTCGCGGGCAGATCATAGACAGTCTATGCCCGTCCGCTTCCTTAAACTGCACGGCTACGGCAACGACTACATCGTGGTCGAGGCCGGGGCGCACGCGCCGACCGGCTGGCGCGGCGGGTTCAGCAAGTTTGACGAGGCCGAGCCTTTTCCGGCCTTTGTGCGGCGCATCTGCGACCGCCATTTCGGCGCAGGCGCAGACGGCGTCGCCATGCTCGAACCAGTGCCCGACGACCACAGCGCGGACTTCGTGCTGCGCATCTTCAACCCGGACGGCTCAGAGGCCGCCATGTCGGGCAACGGCTCGCGCTCGGCCGCCGCTTATCTGTTCCACGAGGGCCGCTGGACTACGCCCGTGCTGCGCCTTAGCACGCGCGCAGGCGTCAAACGCTATCAACTGCTGGCACAGGACGGGCGCGGGCGCTACAGGTTCGCCGCCGAGATCGGCGCACCCCGTTTTGCGAGCGCGGAGATACCGCTTTTGACCGACGAACCGCTCGCCCGCGTCGTCAATCATCCGCTCGACATCGGGGGCGGCGAGATCGTCCACGTCACGGCGCTTGAGATGTGCAACCCGAACGCCTGCATCTTCGTCGCGGACTTCGAAGCGCTGGACTGGCGACGACTTGGGCGTGCCATCGAAACGCACCCGCGCTTTCCCGCGCGCACGAACGTCGAGTTCATCCGCGTACTTGATCGGGCCAACATCGAGGTGCGCGTCTGGGAGCGCGGCGTAGGGCCGACGCTCTCTTCGGGCACGGGCGCGTGCGCGGCGGCCGTCGCGGCTTGCTTAAACGAACTGACCGGGCGGCACTTGAGCGTGCAGATGCCCGGCGGCCGGCTCGAAGTCGAATGGCGCGCGGACAATGAAGTTGTGCTGACGGGCACGGCCGAGGTCGTCTATCGCGGCGAGTGGCTGCAAGGAAGGGATGAAGGGGTGTGGGATGAATAAGCCGGGGCGTGCTGGATTAGTCGCGCTGCTGTTGCTGGCGCTCTGCGCGCAGGCTTGGCCACAGCCGCGCGCCCGCCGCGCCGACCTGCAAGCGATCAGGCAGTACATTAAGCGCGGCTGGCACACGCTTGAGCGCGGGCCCGGACAGTTGGCCGTGGCGGCAGTCGATCCCAAACTGCACGCTGCAGCCGATGCGCCGCTGCCCGTCTATTTCGCCCGCGCAGAGGACATCCCGCCCGCACTTGCGCTGCTCCGCCAACAGATGTCGCCCGCCGCTTACAGCCGCATCGAGCCGCGCCCGTTGCCGGCTGATACAAGCGACGTGCGCCCGCCGGGGCTGCTCTATCTGCCGCGCCCTTACGTCGTGCCCGGCGGGCGCTTCAACGAGATGTACGGGTGGGACAGTTATTTTATTCAGGTGGGTCTCGTGCGCGACGGCGAGCCGCAGTTGGCGCGCGACATGGTCGAGAATTTCCTCTACTAGATCGAGCGTTACGGCAAAATC
>DASVQA010000115.1:0-9610 GCA_036389375.1 Pyrinomonadaceae bacterium
CGTCGGCAAGACCCTGCGCTTGCCCTCCTACAGCACGACGCTCACGGGCGAGAACGCCGGCATCGTGCCGCCGAACATTTGAAAAGCGGTGACAAGTGACGAGTGACCAGCAGACACTTGTTTTAACTCGTCACTTGCCACCCGTCACTCGTCACTCATCACTGCTGTCAGGGTTGGACACATGAACGCACTCAATTTTGTCATTCTCAGCACGGGGCTGGACACCTTCAAAGAGTTGCGCGAGGCGCTCGCGGCGGACGAGCGCACGCGGCTGCTCGCCGGGGGCGACGATAGCGAACAACTCCACGCAGAGATCGTGCGGCTGCGACCCGACGCCGCCATCGTTACACTGCCCGAAGCGCAGATCGAAGCGACGCTCCGTTACGTCGAGCGGCTCAGCGTCGAATGTCCGCAGACGGCGATCATCTGTGCCTCGCGCGATGCCTCGCCCGATCTGATTCTGCGCTCGCTGCGGGCCGGCGCGCGCGAATTTTTGCGCTTGCCCCTGCGCGCCGACGAGTTCCGCACCGTCCTCGACCGCACCGCCGAGTTCAGCGCGGGTCAGGTCGAAGCGCCGAAGCAGCGCGGGCGCGCGGTCGCCGTCTTTTCCAGCAAGGGCGGCTGCGGCACGTCGTTTATCGCCGCCAATATCGCCGCCACGATCAACGCGCCGACCGTGCTCGTTGACCTCAATTTGCAGGCCGGCGATCTTGCGCTCTACCTCGGCGTCGAACCGAAATTCTCCATCGCCGATCTGGTCGAGAAACGCGCCAGCGCCGACGCCGGGATGCTCAAGTCGCTCGTTGCGCCGCACACCTCAAACCTCGCGCTCTTGGCCGCGCCGCGCGAAGCCGACCTCGCCGACGACATCGAACCGGAACACATCTTCGAGGTGATCCAACTGCTGCGCGAGCACTATGCCTACGTCGTGCTCGATCCGCAGCACACGTTCGACGCCATTACACTCGCCGCGCTCGACCAGGTGGACGAGATCGTGCTTGTGCTGACGCTCGACATACCCGCCATTCGCAGCGCGCAGCGCACGCTCGCCATCTTCGACCGGCTCGGCTACCCGCGCCATAAAGTCCGCATCGTCGTCAATCGCTGGTCGAAGCAGATCGAACTGGACGTGCGGCAGGTCGAACGCTATCTCGGCGAGCGCGTCACCGGCTACATCCAGAGCGACTACAACACGGCCGTCAATTCGATCAATCTGGGCCAGCCGCTCGTCACCTCGAACCCCGCGTCGCGCATCGCGCAGGAGCTACGCCAGATCGCCGCGAGCGTCACGGGCGCAGCGCAGGAACTGGCCGAAGCAGCACCGCGCCGCAGCTTCCTCGGCGGCGTCTTCCAACGCCGCAAGGGCGCACAAGCCGCGTTCGCGCTGCCCGACCGGCTCGATAAAGACAAAGCACCGGCCGCCGTCTAACGAACTTAAATTTCCGAGCACCGACAACGAAACGTCATGTCATTACGCGAACGACTCATCAGGGAAACGAATCCGGTGGTAGCCGGCACGACGCGCACGAGCGTCAACGGCGACGACGCCGGCATGGCGCAGCACACCTTTCAGGAGATGAAGGCGCGGCTGCACCGCGCGATCATCAACCGGATGGACTTGACCAAGCTCGGCCAGCTAGAGCCGGAGCAGTTGCGCTCGGAAGTCTCGCGCCTTGCCGAAGGCCTGATCGCGGTCGAGAACGCGCCGCTCTCGGCCACGGAGCGCGAGCGGCTGGTGGAAGAAGTCCGGCACGAGTTGTTCGGCTTGGGGCCGCTTGAGCCGCTGCTGGCCGACCCGACCATCTCCGACATTCTGGTTAACGCGCCGCAGAACATCTACATCGAGCGGCGCGGCCGACTCGAACGCACCGACGTGGCCTTCAAGGACGACGAACACCTGATGCGCGTCATCGAGCGCATCGTCTCGTCCGTCGGCCGCCGCATAGACGAATCCTCCCCAATGGTGGACGCGCGCCTCGCGGACGGCTCGCGCGTCAACGCGATCATTCCGCCGCTCGCGCTCGACGGCCCCGTGCTCTCGATCCGGCGTTTCGGCGCAGACCCTTTGCGCATGGCCAAGCTCATCGAGATCGGCGCGCTCACCAAAGACATCGCCGATATGTTCGAGATGTGCGTGCGTGCGCGTTTGAATGTCCTCATCTCCGGCGGGACGGGCGCGGGCAAGACGACGCTCCTCAACGCGCTCTCCGCTTTCATTCCCGAAGACCAGCGCATCGTGACGATTGAAGACTCGGCCGAGCTTCAGTTGCAGCAGCCGCACGTCGTCCGGCTCGAAACGCGCCCGCCCAACATCGAAGGGCGCGGCGAAGTCACGCAACGCGACCTCGTCAAGAACGCGCTGCGTATGCGCCCCGACCGCATCGTGATCGGCGAAGTGCGCGGCGGCGAAGCCATAGACATGCTGCAAGCGATGAACACGGGGCACGACGGCTCGCTCACGACCGTCCACGCCAACACGCCGCGCGACGCGCTGACGCGGCTTGAGACGATGATCCAGATGACCGGCATGCGGCTCTCGGATCGCGCCATGCGCCAGCAGATCGCCTCGGCCCTGAATCTGGTCATACAGGCCGCGCGCCTCTCAGACGGCACGCGCCGCGTCACCTCCATCTCGGAGATCACGGGCATGGAGGGCGAGACGATCACGATGCAGGAGATATTCCAGTTCGAGCGCAAGGGCATGGACAAGGACGGGCATGTCATCGGGCGCTTCCGCCCGACCGGCGTGCGCCCGCGCTTCGCCGAACGTTTGAAGGTTTACGGCATGCAGTTGCCACGCATTTTCTTTGAAGAGATGTAAGGATTCGCTCGCCATGATCCCTTTTCTGGTTTTTACCTTCTGTCTGTTTCTCACGTTCGCGGCGTATCTGGTCGCCACGCGCGGCACGGAGCAGCGCCGCGTGCGTTTGCAGCAGCGACTGGCGGAAGCCCTACTGCACTCGGCGCACGCCGCCGACGTGGACGTGCAACTCGCGCGGCAGGAGTTGCTGAGCGAGATTCCGTTGATGAATCGCGCGCTGCTGAACCTGTCTGTCGCCACGCGCCTCAGGCAGATGCTCGATCAGGCCGATCTGCACATCACGGTCACGCGGCTCGTCATGTTTGCCGCGATGGCGGGGATGCTCGCGGGGCTGGCCGCTTCGATGCTGACGATCTCAATCGTCGTGATCATCGCCGCCGCGCTCACGGCCTGCGCGCTGCCCTTCGTCCACGTCTGGTGGAAACGGCGACAACGCCTGCACCTCTTCCTCGAACAACTGCCGGACTCGCTGGAATTGATGAGCCGCGCGCTGCAAGCCGGGCACGCTTTTGCCGAATCGCTCCACATGATCGCCACCGAGATGCCCGACCCGGTCGCCACCGAGTTTCGCAAAACTTACGAGGAACAGAATCTCGGTCTGTCGCTCAAGCTTGCGCTCGAAAATCTATCGGCGCGCATCCCGCTGCTCGATCTGAAAATGTGCATCACGGCCATCATGATCCAGCGCGAGACGGGCGGCAATCTCGCCGAAATTTTAGAGAAGGTCGCGCAGACGATCCGCGAGCGCTTCCGCATCATGGAAGATTTGAAGACGCTGACCACGAGTTCGCGCATGTCTGCGTGGATTCTCTGCGGCTTGCCGATCTTCGTCGCGCTCGCCGTCACCGTGCTCAACCCCGACTACATGAGCGTGCTCTGGCGCGACCCGCGCGGGCACTACCTGATCGCCGCCGCCATGGGGCTGCAACTGACCGGCATGCTCGTCGTGCGGAAGATTCTGAGGATCAAAATCTGAAGAGGAGTAGCCAGTAGCCAGTAGTCAGTAGCAAAACATGGCTGACCTTGAAAGCTGCTGACGAGGGCAACACGACGACGCACGAGAAACCTACTGGCAACTGACGACTAATCATTATGCTGCTCATCATCATTTCAACTTTCATCTGTTTCACGTTCGGCGCGCTGGCGGTTTACTGGGTGATGTTCCGCCCGGCCAGTGCGGCGACGGAGCGTCTGCGGCGCATGAGCGAGACGGAGCAGGGCGCGGGCGCACAGGCGCTGACGTTGACCGCGCCGACGGTGAGCGACGGCCCCGTGGCTGCGCTGGCCGAGCGCGTGGCCGGGCCGCTCCACAGGCTTGCGCCGCCGTCGGCGGCCGAAGCGCAGAAGCTACAGAAGCAGTTGATGCAGGCAGGCTATCGCTCGCCGAACGCGCCCATCACTTTTCGCGCCGTGCAATTGTGCGCGCTGGTCGCTTTGCCGGGTGTGGTGGCGCTCGTGTGCGCGCTTCTTGCGCGCCCGCTGTCGAGCGCGCTTAGCTGGATTCTGGTTGCGTTCGTCGCGGGCTTCTTTCTGCCGCGCTACGTCCTGCGCAAAGCCATCAAGGGCCGGCAGCAGCGCGTGCGCTGGGGCTTGGCGGACGCGCTCGACCTGATGGTCGTCTCCGTCGAGGCGGGCTTGGGGCTAAACGCCGCGATGGTGCGCGTCGGCGACGAGTTGAAGGAAGTACACAGGGACATCAGCGACGAGTTCGAGTTGTGCAATCTGGAAATCCGCGTGGGGCGCGAGCGCGACGAGGCGCTGCGTAATCTGGCGGAGCGCACGGGCGTGGACGATCTGCGCAGCCTCGTCGCCATGCTCATTCAGGCCGACCGCTTCGGCACGTCCATCGCGCGCGCGGTGCGCGTCTATGCCGACAGTCTGCGCACGAAGCGGCGGCAGCGTGCGGAGCAGGCGGCGCAGAAGGCGGCCGTGAAACTGCTGTTTCCGCTCTCGTGCTTTCTGTTTCCCACGCTCTTTATCGCCATTCTCGGCCCCGCAGCCCTGAACCTCATAGACACGTTCGGCAAGATGTAAACGGGGAGGTCTCGAAACGATCATGCGTAATCGCACCATCAACGCTTTTCTCATCGCGCTCGTCCTGACGCTCGGCGCAACCACCTTCTGGACGGCGGGCACAACGGGGCGCGACGGCGACGACGCGGCCAACATCGTCGCTGATGGCGGTTCAGCCGTCGGCGCATCAGACGACGCGGCGGGCACGGAAGCGCCGAAGAAGAAGAAGGGCGGCGGCTTCTTTCGTGCGCTGAAAGCACCGTTCAAAGCGGTGGGCCGCTTGTTCGGCGGGCATGACGATAAGATCGCGCGGCTGTCGGAGAAGGACGTGCGGCAGTTTGAGAGTGCGAACGTGGAGCGCGTCAATGATGCGCGCAACCCTGAAGTCGCGGCGTCGAACGAGGCCGGGACGGCGCGCGAACATTTCGAGCGCGGGCGGACGCTCTTGGACGCCGGCCAGTTGAACGAAGCCATCAGCGAGTTGTCGCGCGCCGCCGCGCTCGACCCGAAGATGAAGCAGGCGCACAGCCTCTTAGCGCGCGCCTACGACCGCAAGGGGCTGCCCGAACAGGCGCGCAGATCGTTTGACCGCGCGCTCGACGAAGCGCCCGACGACCCGCAGACCTTAAACGACCTCGGCTACACGCTCTATCTCAACGGGCAGTATCGCGCCGCCGTTGATCGCTTGAAGCGCGCCGCCCGGCTTGCGCCCACAGACGAGCGCATCCTGAACAACCTCGCGCTCGCGCAATGCCGGCTCGGCAAGTTTGGCGATGCCTACAGGAATTTTGCGCGCGCGGGCGGCGAGTTCAACGGTCGCCTGAACACGGCGGCGCTCGCTGAACGCATGGGGCACGATGCGGACGCCATCGCGCAGTATGAAGGTGCGCGGCGGCTGCAACCCGACTCGGCGGCCGTCCTGCGCCGCCTTGCAGACCTCTATCGCCGCGTCGGGCAAAGCGAGAAGGCCGAAGAAGCGCAGCACGCACTCATGAGCGCGAAAAACGAAAGCGCGGCCGGGCGCGATTAACTGACGGAGAGAAGGATTTAGCAATGACGCAGACAACCATCCTGTCGCGCGTGGAGATCGAGAGCATGGGGCCGCCCGTGCCCGAAGAGTTGAGCGAGACGGACGTGTCCGAGAGCTTCCTCTCCGGCCTTGCGCTCAAACTGGTGGCGCAGTTGGCCGAGCCGACGACCACGCACATCGCGGCCGAGATTCATCTGCCGCGCGCCTTGACCGAAGAACTGCTCTACCGGCTGACGCGCGAGAAACTGATCGAAGTGCGCGCGCAGACGGCCGTCGGCGCGACGCGCTACGCCATACTTGAGCGCGGTTGGGAACGGCTTGAACGCGCACAAGCCTTGTGCGGTTATAGCGGCCCTGCGCCGGTCTCGCTGCGCGACTACGCGCACATGATGCGTTTGCAGGCCGTCCCCGCCAGACCGGCGACGATGGCGAGCGTGCGCGCCGCCATGCGCGACCTTGTCCTGCCCGACTCGCTGTTGCAGACGGTCGGCTGCGTCGTCAACTCGCGGCGCTCGCTCTTTCTGACGGGGCCGCCGGGCACGGGCAAGACGGCCGTGGCCGAGCGCATCAATCAGGGTCTCGCCGGGCACATCTGGATTCCTTACGCCATCGAAGTTGACGCGCAGATCATTCGCATCTTCGACACGCATAATCATCGGCCGGTGGCCGTGAGTAATCTGCCGGCCGAGTTCGACCGGCGCTGGGTCTGCATCGAGCGCCCGCTCGTCATCGTCGGCGGCGAGTTGACGCTTCAGAACACAGACCTCGTGTGGAGCGCGGCGGCGCGCTTTTACGAAGCGCCGTTTCAGATGAAGTCGAACGGCGGCACGCTCGTCATAGACGACTTCGGGCGGCAACGCTGTGCGCCGCACGATCTCTTGAATCGCTGGATCGTGCCGCTTGAGCGCCGCGTTGATTATTTGACGCTGCACACGGGCAAGAAGATCGAAGTGCCGTTTGAGCAGTTGGTCGTCTTCTCGACCAACTTGGACGAGAAGGATCTGGTTGACGAAGCGTTTCTGCGGCGCATGGGTTATCGCGCGCGCGTCGAAGCGCCGACGCCCGCCGCTTACAGCGAGATATTCCGCCGCGCGGCGTTCGCACGCGGCATGCGCGTGGAACAGGCGACACTCGATCACGTGCTCAACAACTACATGATCGAGCACCGGCAGATGAAAGCCTGCGAGCCGCGCGACCTGTTGGAGCGCGTCACGGACATCTGTCTCTTCGAGGGGCTGCCGATTGAATTGACGCCGCGCGTGCTCGACGGTGCTTGGCGCAACTACTTCGGCGCGTCGCACGGCTTCCACACGCAGGACGTGGAGCGCCGCGCGACGGGCGAGCTACGCACCTCAGGCGCGCTGCGGCCGGCGGCGACGCTCCCTAACGCGACGCGCAAAACTGCCGAGCTAAACCGACCGACCGAACAAGCCGATGTTGACCCGCTGCAAGTTTAATCTCGTCTGCGCGCTGTTCGTCTGCGCCCTGCTGCCTGCCAACGCGCTGGCGGATAAGCTGTACCTGACCGACGGCACGACCATCCAAGCCGACGAGGCGTGGGCCGATCCGCAGGGCGTCTGGTACAGGCGCGGCGGCATGACCTATTCGATTGAGCGCGCGCGTGTGAGCCGGATCGAACACGAGCAGCGCACGCCAACAAGCGACGCGCGGAAACAGACGACCGCCGCGCGGTTGATTGATGCAAGTGCGGCCGTGAATGATGTGCCCAAAGTTGCTGAAGCTGGTATGAAGACGATAGCCAGCGCCGCCGCTCCATCATCTGAGTCACCGCCGCCGATCCTGATCCACCTTGTCGGCGGCGCGAGCTTCGAGGTTGACGACATCAATGAGACGGCGGACGGCGTCTGGTACAAACGCGCGAGCCTCGCCATCTTCATCGAACGGGCGCGCATCGAGCGCATCGAGCGCGAACGGGTCGCGGAGGCGGCAGCCGCAGCGGCCGAGCCGGGCGCGCAACGCGCGCGGCGTTGGAGCACGGGCAGCGCGCGTCTCGATGCCCTCATCAGGCAGAACGGGCTGCGCTACGGCGTCGATCCTTATCTCGTCTTCTGCGTGATGGAGCAGGAGTCGCACTTCAACTCTGGCGCGGTCAGCCCCGTCGGCGCACGTGGCTTGATGCAGTTGATGCCGGGGACGGCCGCGCGCTTCGGCGTGCGCCGCCCGCACGACGCGGCGCAGAACGTCATGGGCGGGACGCGCTTCTTAAAAGAGTTGCTGGGCCGCTTCAACGGGCGCGTCGATCTGGTACTGGCCAGTTATAATGCGGGTGAGGGCGCGGTGCGCCGCTACGGCGGACGCGTTCCGCCCTTCCGCGAAACGCGCGCCTACGTCCGGCAGGTCGGCGGGCGCTACGGCGCAGCAGCCCATCATGCGCCGCAGCCGGTCGCCAACAAGCCGGGCGCAAACAGTGCCGCCACCTCAAACGTACCTGTCCGCACGAGTCTGAATTAGGAAGTGAAGCGATGAGAACTTGCCGCCGCCCGCGCCCGCTCCTGCTGTTTTGTCTGCTCGCCTGCGCCGCCATCGCGCACGCGCAGACGCCGCCCGCGCCCCAACCTGACGCCGCAGGCCCTTTGACCAATGCGGCCGTTGTCAAACTCGTGCGCGCCGGCTTTAGCGAGAAGATGGTCATCACGATCATACGCACGCGCCCCGTCCGCTTCGACCTCGCGCCCGACCGTCTGATTGAACTCAAGAAACGCGGCGTCGGCGAGAAAGTGATCCTCGCCATGCTCGCACGCGACGGCGGCGGCGACGCGCTGCTCGCGGACGAAGACGCGGGCGACGGTTTCAACAGCGATCCCTTCTTCAACGATGCGAACGGCTCGAAGCAAGGGCAGCCCGGCAGCGGTGCAACGACGAATCAGAGCGACCCCGGCGAAGTGAACATCTTCGGCTCGTCGGGCGGCGTGCGCGGGCGCTCACACACGAACGGCACGAACGGCGGCGCGTCCGGCGAGACGCAGACGACGGGCAGCGCCACCGTCCGCATCCTGCGCCCGCCCACCGAAGGCGGCAGCGGCGCACCGCCCAAGCTTGAGCGCACGCCGACCTTGACCAACGATGCGGTCGTCGAACTCGTCGCCGCCGGTTTCTCCGAAGGCACGATCATCCGTCGCATCGAAAACTCGCCCGCCGACTTCGATCTCGCGCCCGCGAAGCTGGCGGAGTTGCGGCGTCGCCGCGTGCCCGAACCTGTCATTGCCGCCATGCGCGTCGCCATGAGCGACGACCCCGCGTCGCCAGCCGGCGGCGCAAACGAACATCCGAAATAATAGCCCGATGCGCCATCTTCTGCGTTGCCTGCTGCTCGTCCTCGCTTGCGCCGTCTGCGCGCCGGTTGCGTCGGCGCAAGCGCCAAAGGCTGAACCGACCGCGCCGCCGTTTGACGAGGATGAAGTGATCCGCGTGAACACGTCGGAGGTGCTGCTGCCCGTGACCGTGCGCGATGCGGCGGGGCAGTTGGTGACGACGCTGGCGCGCAAAGACTTTGAAGTGTTGGAGAACGGGCGCGCACAGCCTTTGAGCGATCTGGCGCTCAGGCAAGTGCCGGTTGATGTCGTGCTGATGGTGGATGCTTCGTCGTCGGTCGCGGCGAATCTGGACGACTTCCGCCGCGCCGTCGAAGAGTTTGCCTCGCGCCTCGCGCCGGACGACCGCGTGAGCCTCATCAAGTTTGACGACCGCGTCGAGTTGTTGCAGGACTGGACGACCTCGCGCGTGCA